>JAENWF010000188.1 GCA_016650215.1 Thermoanaerobaculia bacterium | reverse complement strand
GAGGGGACGGAAGACCGCCGGCTTGAGAGCCGGCGCCACATCCAGCATGGCTCGTGGCAGCATTCGCGAGTGACGTGGCGCCGGCTTCAGCCGGCGGATTTCCGTCCCCTGTCGAACAAACGCGGTCGCTACGAAATCCCGATTAACTCCAGCTCGAACACGAGTGTCTTTCCCGCCATTGGATGGTTTGCGTCGAGAGTCAGCGAGTCTTCGGCGATCACCATCACCTGGACCGCGGTGGTCTCGCCATCGGTGAAGCTGATCTGCAGCGTTTCGCCGACTTCAACGTCGGTCCCATCCGGCAACTGATCGCGGCCGACCTGAAACACCATCTGCTCTTCATGCTTGCCGTAGCCGCGCTCGGCGGAGATGACCTCGCGCTTACGATCGCCGACTTTCATCCCGACGATTGCCTCTTCGAATCCGGCGATGACCTGCTCACTGCCGATCGTGAACTCGAGCGGATCGCCGTCCTCCGAGGTGTCGAACACACTCCCGTCCTCGAATGAGCCGGTGTAGTGAACCAGGACCGTGTCGCCGCGTTTTGCTTTCTGCATGCCCCCGTCTCTATTCCTCGAGCAGATCGAGCAGTCCGCGCAATGGGATGTTCACCCAGCCGGGGCGGTTGTTCAGCTCATACGCAATCTCGTAGAGCGCCTTCTCGATCAGATACGCATTGAGCAGCAAGCGCGCCTGATCGATGTCCTTCGGCACATGGCTGCCAGGTGCGCTCTCCTCGAAGTACGCGCGCAGGAACCCGGCGGTCACGTGTCCATACCAGAACTCCGCGGCCTTCTCGAGCTTCTCCCGATCCTCATCGCGGATCAACACACCCGGAGCCTGACCCGCGAGCACGGCGTGCGGTGCGTAGTGGAAGGAGCGAACCATCCCCGCGACATCGCGCAGGGCGGTCCGTTTGATACGGCGCTCGCTCAGCGGCCGCGCCGGCTCGCCCTCGAAATCGATGATGACGAAATCGGTGCCGGTGTGAAGAACCTGTCCGAGGTGATAGTCGCCGTGCGTGCGGATCCGCGACGCGACGATCTTCTTGTCGAGCACCAGCTTGATCCGCTGATGAATCTCGCTCTCGCGTTGCAGGACTTCTTCAGCCAGCGGATTCCCCTTCGCGCGCCTGCGCAGGAGCTGGAGCGTCTGCACCGCCTGCGTCCGCATCGACTGGTAGATCGAGCGCTGGTAGTGCGCGGTAAACATCTCTGGCGCGAACGCGCGATCGTCGCTGCTCGATCCGAGCGCGAGATGCATCTGCGCGGTGCGCCGTCCGAGAAGCTCAGCATCATCGAGATAGTCGCCGATCAGCTCGAGCGGCGGCGCGTCGGAACGGCTCAGCAGCTCTTCGAAGTAGCGCCCGATCGAGTTGAGCGTCCAGGTCCAGGCATCGTCAGCGTCCGCTGTGTACTCCTGGAGAATCGCGAGCGTCGAGACCTCGCCGTTCGCACTCTCGTAGTCGATCGAGCCTGCCACGCGCGGCGTGTGCGGGAACTTCGCCACCTCGCTGAGGAAACGCGTTACTTCGAGATCGGTGTTGATGCCCGGCTCGAGCTTGCGGAAGAGCTTGAGGAAGAGTCGCTGGCCGTAAGCGATGGCCGTGTTGCTCTGCTCGGCTTTCAACACGTGCGCTTCGAGCGGCTCGTCGCCGCGCAGTTCGCTGAACGCGCGCGTGGGAACGCCCTCGATCGCCCCCGCTGTACCCTTGATCTGGCGCTTTCGGGCGATCACATCGAGCAGTGCGTCCATGAACGCCGGCTCCGCTATGGGCTCGTAGAGAAGCGCGCCGTCCTGCAGTCGTGCGATGAGCGTCGTCGTGTGCGTGTCGGTTTCGCTCACACGCCGCGCGCGCCCGGCTGCAACGGGCAACTGATACGACTGGACCTCCCCCTCCGTGTACTCCAGGTCGAAGATCACGATCCGCATCTCATTTCCAAGCGACACCGAATCGCGGATCGTGAGACTGCTGATCGTGCGCGCCTTCCCGGCGAACCAGCGGCGTCCCATCACGAACTGCACGATCGCGCCCGCGAGTGCAACGCGGTGCTGACCGGTCAGCGCTTCCTCGAGAGTCTTTGCGCCGATCAGCGGAACATCCGCCGGCTTCGTCTGCGCGTTTGCCTGCTTCTCGAGCGCAAACCAGTAATAGGCAAACGGCCCGAGGTTGAGGAAGTAGGGCCGCTCGCCGATCTCGGGGAACTTCGTGCCCCCCGACATCTCGACAGGGATCATGCCTCTGTACTGCTGAAGATCGAGATCGAAGCACTGCACGTGGCGCGAGAGGTTCGCGACGACGAGGATCGTCTCGTCTTCGAAGCGCCGGATGAACGCCAGCACCTTCCGGTTCTCCGGATGGAGAAACTCCATCGTGCCGCGGCCGAACGCGCGGTAGCGTTTCCGCGTTGCAATCAGCCGCTTCATCCACCACAGCAGTGAATGCTGCGACGACTGCTGCGCTTCGACGTTGACCTGTTCGTAGTGGTACGCGGGATCAATGATGACGGGGAAGAAGAGCCGCTGCGGATTCGCGCGCGAGAAGCCGGCGTTGCGATCGGCGCTCCACTGCATCGGCGTGCGGACGCCGTTGCGGTCGCCGAGATAGATGTTGTCGCCCATCCCGATCTCGTCGCCGTAGTAAATCGTTGGAGTGCCGGGCAGCGAGAACAGCAGGCCGTTCATCAGATGGATTCGGCCACGATGGTTCTCCAGCAGCGGTGCGAGCCGCCGCCGGATCCCGAGGTTGATGCGTGCCGTGGTCTCCTTCGCGTAGGTCCGCCACATGTAGTCGCGATCTTCCTCCGTCACCATCTCGAGCGTCAGCTCGTCATGGTTGCGCAGGAACATCGCCCACTGGCAGTTCTCGGGGATCGGCGGCGTCTGATTCATGATGTCGACGATCGGAAAGCGGTCCTCCATCGCAAGCGACATGTACATCCGCGGCATCACGGGGAAGTGGAATGCCATGTGACATTCGTCGCCATCGCCAAAGTACGGCAGGGTGTCTTCCGGCCACTGATTCGCCTCGGCCAGCAGCATCCTCCCGGGGTACTTCTTCTCGAGATGCGCGCGGAGCTTCTTCAGATAGACGTGCGTCTCAGGGAGGTTCTCGCACGTCGTCCCCTCGCGCTCGTAGAGATACGGAATCGCATCGAGCCGGAAGGCGTCGACGCCGAGGTCCATCCAGAACTCGAGCACTTTGAAGAGCGCATCGTGCACGGCTGTGTTGTCGAAGTTGAGATCGGGCTGGTGCGAGTAGAAGCGGTGCCAGTAGTAGGCCTTCGCAACCGGATCCCACGCCCAGTTCGAAGTCTCGAAGTCTTTGAAGATGATGCGGGCGTCGTTGTATTTGTCGGGCGTGTCGCTCCAGACGTAGAAGTCGCGCCACGGGCTTCCCGGCTTCGCGCGCCGCGACTTCTGAAACCACTCATGCTGATCGCTCGTGTGGTTGATGACGAGCTCGGTCACCACGCGAATCCCGCGTTGATGCGCCTCCATCATGAAGACCTTGAAGTCGGCGAGCGTGCCATAGCTCGGATTGACGGATGTGTAGTCGCCGATGTCGTATCCGTCATCGCGAAGCGGCGACGGATAGAACGGAAGCAGCCAGAGGATGTTGATCCCGAGATCCTGCAGATAGTCGAGCTTCTGCGTCAGCCCGCGGAAGTCACCGATTCCGTCGCCGTTGCTGTCCGAAAACGCGCGAACGTGCGTCTGGTAGATGACACCGTCTTTGTACCACTGAGGATCGAAATCGCGGTCGCTGCTCATGTATGGCGAAGGACTGAGCGATGAGGACTGAGGACTGAGGCCCACCCGGCCCCCGACTCAGTCCTCAGTCCTCAGTCCTCAGTCCTTTCATCATAGGAAGTACTCAAAATCTCTCTCCGTCCTCACCCGGCGCCGGATACGGAAGATATGGGCGGGGACGACATGCGGGTTGAGCTGGACGTAGTTGCGCGAGCCGTTCCAGTTGTGGCGCGCGCCGCTGAGGAGGTCATGTACCTGGAAGCCGCCACGGGCGTCGAGGCTCAGCGCGACCAGGTCGAGCTCGATCCATCCGGTCTGCGTGTTTTGTGGGTCGACATTCACGATCGTGAGGATCACGTTGACGCCGTCCGCGCTCGTCTTGCTGTAACAGATGATGTTTTCGTTGTCGGTCGGGTGAAACTTCAGCGTCGCGTTCTGCTGCAGCGCAACGTTCTCGCGGCGGATCTTGTTCACGAGCGCGATGAGCTCGGAGAGATCGTCGTCGTTCTTCTGCCACTGTTTGACTTCGTATTTTTCGGAGTCGAGATACTCCTCGCTCCCCGCCTCGCGCGGAGCAGAGAGGTGTCGCTCGAACACCGGACCGTAGAGGCCGTAGTTCGCCGAGAGCGTCGCGGCGAGCACGAGTCGGATTGTGAAGGCCGGGCGGCCTCCGAACTGCAGATACTCGGTCAGGATGTCGGGCGTGTTCGGCCAGACGTTCGGCCGGAAGAAGTCGCTCACTGGCGGCTTCGTGATCTCGTTGAAGTACTCGGCGATCTCGGGACCTGCATTGCGCCAGGCAAAGTACGTGTACGACTGCGAGTAGCCGGCTTTCGCGAGGCGGTACATGATCTTCGGCCGCGTAAACGCCTCCGCGAGAAAGATCAGTTCCGGATTTTCCTTCTTCAACTCGGTGATGGCCCACTGCCAGAACGGCAGCGGCTTGGTGTGCGGGTTGTCGACTCGGAAAATCTTCACGCCGCGGCTCGTCCAGAAGCGAACGACGTCACGCAGCTCGTTCCAGAGCGCCTTCCACTCCACCGTTTCAAAATTGAACGGGTAGATGTCCTGATACTTCTTGGGAGGATTCTCGGCGTATTGGATCGTGCCGTCGGGACGCGTCTGAAACCATTCCGGGTGTTGCTTGACGTACGGATGATCGGGCGATGCCTGAAACGCGATGTCGAGCGCGATCTCGATCCCGGTCTCCGCCGCCTTCTTCACGAGCCGCTCGAAATCCGCCATCGTTCCGAGCTGCGGATGGATCGCAGTGTGGCCGCCTTCAGTCCCGCCGATTGCCCACGGGCTGCCGACATCCTCTTTCTCCGCGATGACGCGGTTGTTCTTCCCCTTGCGGTATGTGCCGCCGATCGGATGAATCGGCGGCATGTAGAGGACATCGAATCCCATCTTCGCGATGCGCGGAAGCTGCGCCTCGACGTCTGCGAACGTTCCATGCGCTCCCGCCTTCGACGCGGCAGAGCGCGGAAAGAGCTCGTACCAGGTGCTGTACGCGGCTTTCCTGCGGTCGACCTCGATGGCGTACTCCGCCGCGAGTTTCGTCGCGAGCGAGCGATCGGAGTTGCGCCACATGAGCGCGAGGAGATCCTCGCTCCACATTTCCTCGACTTTGTCGCTCTGAGCATCGCCCGACTCGAGCATCGCGATGAAGGTCTCGAGCTTTCGACGGTCACGCGCACCCGCTCGCCCTGCGGCGCCGCGGATGATGGCGAGTCCGATCTGAAGCTGCACGTCGAGGTCGCTCCCGCTCACGCCGGCATCGACGCGCTTCTTCAGATCGCGATGCCACGTGACGAAGTGATCGATCCACGCCTCGACCGTGAAGTAGTAGAAGCCGAGTGACTCGACCGGGAACTCCGCGCGCCAGCGGTCGTTGACCAGCGGCCGCATCCGGATCTCGCGCGGCTTCTTGTCGTTCTGATGCCGCACCGAAAGCACCGCCGAGATCAGGTCGTGCCCATCCGCAAACACATCCGCCTCGGCGGATACGACATCGCCAATGACCCGCTTTGCCGCGAAGCGGCCGTCGTCCACTGCCGGTGCGACTCCCTCGATGATGACTCTACGACGACCGTCGAACTCAACCACAACGAACGCGTCGGTGCGAGGTTTGTGCCTTCTCCGAGTGCTGAGTCCTGAGTGCTGAGTCCTGAGTGCAAACCGGTACCTCTCAGCACTCAGCACTCAGGACTGGTCTCAGGACTGGGATACGCACCTTTTCACAGCCGCCAGGAGCTCCGTGATCTCGAACGGTTTTGGAAGCAGCGCGAAAGGCTGGCCTTTCATCCTCTCTTTGATCACGCCGGGAGAGGCGGCGCTGGTGACGATGATCTTCTTCAGTTTCTCCGGATCGTTCCGGGCGAGAGTCGAGATCAGCGTGAAGCCGTCGAGGTTCGGCATCATCAGATCGAGGATGATCGCCTGATACTCGGCTACGCCGAGCTTGAGCACGGCATCCACTCCGTCCGTCGCTGTCTCGACCTGATAACCCGCGCGGTCGAGCACCATTTTGACCAGGCGGCGGATCGCCGGATCGTCCTCGACGACGAGAACAGAGATCTTCGCACTCTCACTCACGTGAGCTCATGCTCAGCAAGGTTCATGTCATTCCGTCAGATCTCCTCGGAGACCGGCACGAAGTCCCTCTCGGTCCCGAGCGGATCGGAACTCGACGGAGCGCTCAAAAAGTAGTCCGACCGGACTGCTTTGGTGCTCACGCACGGACAGCGGGAGACGCCCCCGCTCGCCATCTGCGAGGCATGAGGTCGCTGAGGATCCATAGCGGTCCCACAAGCAGGTGGACGAAATTGCGGAAGAACGCCGGATTCTTCTTCTCGTACACGCTGTGTCCGATGAATTGAAGGATCCATCCGAGGACGAAGAGTGCGACGTTCGCGCTCATCGGCATCACCGCGCCGGCAAAGTACATCGCGATTGAGACCGCGAGCATCGCAACGCCCAGGATCCAGTCGAGTGTGAGGTAGTAGAGCGTCGAGAATGCGATCAGTAGCATCGCCGCATCGATCGGTCCCAGCTTCACGCGCGTCAGCATTCCGATCAGCGTCAGCATGATCAGCGGGATGCCCACACGGTGGAACCACTTGTTCCCCTTCGTCTGGTGATACGAGGCGTAATCAGCAAAGAGAGCCTGAATGTCGCGCATGGGCGATAGTCTACTGCCGCTTTGAGGCGCACGGGGTTGCGGCGTTTCGGGGGAGTTATTCTGTATCGTGCGCTTGCCATGACGGACGTCCGCGCCACATACACGACCGAGCTCGCACAACGCGACGCCGAGACAAACTCGCTCCGTTCGCGTGAGCGACAGATCTCGGTGGCGCGTCTCGCGATCATCGTGGCGGCAATCGTCGCCGGCGCTTTCTCCCAACTCTGGCTGTTCATCTTCGGCGTCGCCGGCTTCATCGCGCTCGTCGTCGTTCACGACCGGGCGATCGGACGGCGAAAACGGGCGGAACGGAGCGCGGCGTTCTACCGCGACGGCCTCGCGCGTCTCGGTGACTCGTGGCAGGGAAAGGGATTCGCAGGCGATGGGTTCGCCGAGCCGCATCATCCGTACGCGGAGGATCTCGACCTCTTCGGGCGCGGATCGCTTTTCGAGCTGCTCTGCCGCGCAGTCACCACCGCGGGACGAACGAAGCTCGCGAAGTGGCTGCTCGATCCGGCGCACGCGGCGAAGGTGATCGAGTCGCGGCAACAGGCCGTCGCCGAGCTGAAAGATGATCTGAAATTCAGAGAGGAAATCTCGGTCGTCGCGACCGACGTCACCGGCGAATTCGAAGCAGGGCGGCTCGAGCAATGGAGTGCGCAGCCTGAAACGGTTATTGCGCCGTGGGAGCGCGCCGCCGCGCTGATCCTCCCCGCGATCACGACGGTTCTGCTGATCCTCAGCGCCCGCCCGATCTTCCTCCGCATCGTTGCGGTCACGAATCCTGAGACCGGCGTCGACACGACCGCGAGCTTCCCCGGCTGGCCGCTGCTCCTTGCGGTTGTCATCCAGCTCCTGTTCGCGCGTCACCTCGGCGGACGCGTTAACGGCATCGTCAGCGGCGTGGAGCGCGCTGAGCCGGCGCTCACGCAGCTCGCGCGTCTCCTGGCTCTCATCGAGAATCGCACGTTTCGTTCTGCACGGATGCTCGAGCTTCACGGTGTCGTCGCGTCCTCGGACCGTCGGTCTTCCGCGGAGATCGCGCGACTCCGGAAGCTCGTCGGGTTACTCGATGCGCGGCGCAATCAGATGTTCGCGCCGTTTGCCATGGTGCTGCTCTGGACGACGAACCTCGCCATCCGGATCGAGCACTGGCGCCGCGAGTCCGGCGCGGCGACCGGCGCATGGATCGACGCAGTTGCCGAGGTCGAGGCGATCGCGTCGCTCGCATCGATCTCGTACGAGAATCCGGAGTATGCGATGCCGCAGATCGTCGCCGAGGCTCCCTGCTTCGATGCGGCCGCCCTCGGCCATCCCTTGATTCCTGCCGCGCGGCGCGTCGCAAACGACATCCGGCTCGGCGACGATCTCCGCCTGTTGCTCATCAGCGGCTCGAACATGTCAGGCAAGAGCACGCTGATGCGAAGCGTCGGTGTCGCCGCGGTCCTCGCCTACGCAGGCGGCCCCGTCTGCGCGCGCTCGCTCCGCATCGCCCCGATGGCCCTCGGCGCCTCGATCCGCATCAACGACTCGCTGCAGGAAGGAAGCTCCCGCTTCTACGCCGAGATCCTCCGCCTCCGCCAGATCCTCGACCTCGGCGGCAAACAACCGCCGCTGCTCTTTCTCCTCGACGAGATCCTGCACGGCACCAACTCCCACGACCGGAGGATCGGTGCCGAAGCCGTCGTGCGTGCCCTAGTCGCCAAAGGCGCCGCCGGCCTCGTCAGCACTCACGACCTCGCCCTCGCCAATATCGTCGAGACCCTCGCGCCGAAAGCAGCGAACGTCCACTTCGAAGACCACATCGAAGACGGCAAGATGGTCTTCGACTACCAGATGCGCCCCGGCGTCGTCACGAAGAGCAACGCGCTCGCGCTCATGCGGAGCGTCGGGATCGAGGTTTGAGGACTGAGGACTGAGGACTGAGGACTGAGTCGCGACGCCGCGGCGCTCGCCATTCTTGTCATCCTGAGCCGCGAAGACGGCGAAGGATCCCCCGCATCATTACCGTGGTCGTCTGAACACTGGCGTCCCAACCATCCCCCAACAAGCGATCAAGCCCCCTCCCCGCACGAGCGGCGGGCGAGGGCGCCCGCCGCCACACAGAGGCAAATCATCGAGAGAAGGATGAATAGTCCTCAGTCCTCAAGCCCACCCGTCTCGCGTCACGCGTAACCCGTCACCCCTCGACCCTCGACCCTCGACCCTCGAATCAACGAAATAAATCCCTTGACATACGCGTCTATACGCATGATTATTCATGACTGTGAATGTTTATGCAGGTAACGGCGATGCCGCGCGGCGGCGGGAAGAGATCCTTCGGATCGTGAGGGAGACGCCCGTCCACTCGCAGGAGGAGCTGCAGACGCTTCTCTCGCGGCGGGGACATACGGTCACGCAGCCGACCCTCTCGCGCGACCTGCGGGAGCTCGGGCTCCTGAAGACGCCGTCCGGCTACATCGCCCCCGAGTCGATCATCAACGCGACGAACGTCGCTGTGTTTACTCCTCGGGAAGTCCGCGAGGAGCGGTTCGAACAGCTCGTCCATGATTCTGTCCTCTCGGCGGTCACCGCGGGGAACCTGGTGATCATCAAGACTCCGGCCGCCGCAGCGCAGCCGGTTGCGAGCGCCATCGACTCGACCTCACTCGAAGACGTCCTCGGCACCATCGGTGGCGACGACACGATCTTCGTCGCTCTTGCTACGCCACACGCTGCCGTCGCGTTCTCGCGGCGCATCCAGCAAATCGCCGGCATCACGCCGTCGCGACGCCCGAGCCGCGCCTAGCGCGGCGGCGAGTTGGAGATTCGACGCCATGATTGAAATGACTGAGAACACTCGTGTCGCCATTGTCGGCGCCACCGGCTACGCGGGGGTGGAGCTGAACACGATCCTCGCGCGCCATGCGCACGCGACGATCGTCGCCGCGTATTCGAGCGAGCAGTTCTCGATCGAGGCACTCACCGCTGCGAAGCCCGATGTCGTCTTCCTCGCGACTCCGAACGAAGTCTCGGCCGAGCTCGCACCGGCGATCCTCGCGCTCGGCGTGCGCGTCGTCGATCTCTCGGGCGCATTCCGGCTCCGCGACCCGCAGCTCTATCCGCAGTGGTACGGCTTCGCGCATGAAACGCCGAAACTCCTCGACGAGGCCGTCTACGGACTCACCGAATGGTGCAACGGCGAGCTGAAGAACGCGCGCATCGTCGCGAATCCCGGCTGCTACCCGACCTCCGTGCTGCTCGCGCTCCGCCCGCTCATGTACCTCATCGACCGGACACAGGCGGTGATCTGCGACTCGAAGAGCGGCGTCTCCGGCGCGGGTAAGAAGTCGGACCTCGCCTTCTCGTTCTCGGAGCTCTTCGGCAACTTCAAGGCGTACGGCGTCGGACAGCATCGCCACGAGCCCGAGATCCGCCAGGGCCTCCGGCTCGGAGACCGTGCGACGCTCGTCTTCGTGCCGCATCTGCTCCCGACCGTGCGCGGCATTCTCTCGACGATTCACGTCGGCTTCACCCACGCGATGAGTGACGAAGAAGTCTCGAAGCTCTATGCCGAGGCTTATGACGAGGCGCCGTTCGTACGGGTGCTGCCGGCGGGACAGCTCCCGGAGTTGAAGAACGTGGTCAACACGCCGCGGTGCGACATCGGCTTCACGCTGCTCCAGGGCGGACGCCGCGCGGTGATCGTCTCGGTGATCGACAACCTGCTCAAAGGAGCCGCCTCGCAGGCGGTGCAGAACTTCAATCGGATGTGCGGCTGGGCCGAAACCGAAGGACTCGTCTGATGAAGGTGATCAAACTCGGAGGAAGCCTCCTCGATGACGCGACGCGGCGCGCCGAGACTCTCGGTGCGATCGCCCTCGCGTGGAAGAATGGCGAGCAGGTCGTGCTCGTGCATGGCGGCGGCAAGCACATCGACGCGGAGCTCGCGCTGCGCGGCATCCCCAAGCGCACGCACGCCGGCCTCCGGATCACGGACGACGTGACGCTCGACATCGTCGTCGCTGTACTCGCCGGAACCGTGAACAAGTCGCTCGTCGCGGAACTCAACGCGCTCGGCGTCCGCGCAGCCGGCATCTC
>JAENWF010000187.1 GCA_016650215.1 Thermoanaerobaculia bacterium | reverse complement strand
TCGGGGACGGCTCGTAACGCCCCCGGCGCGACCCACTCCACTACGGGCTACAATGCCTCACTTCGGCGCCGCTCATGAGACTCCCAGGCTCATCGATTCGGACCAAAATCGCGGCGGCGACCGCGTTGCTCGTCACGGCAATCTCGCTCTTCATCTACTTCTACTTCCCGGCGCGCATGTTCGAGGCTGCTCGCCGGTCGCTCGTCGATGAAGGCTACAGCATCGCGAAAATGGCGTCGATCAGCGTCGCCCCTGGTCTTGAAAGCAAGAGCCAGTCGAGTGTGTTTCAGGCGCTGACCGCGCTTCGCGAGAACAGCGGGATCGCGTACATAGTCGTCCTCGACGACCGCCAGCAGCTCTTCGCCCAGTTCAACCAACCTCTGGCAGACTTCCACAACTACAAGAAGATCGAGATGCAAGCGCGGGGGACGGCCGATCCGCGCAACGCGCTGCAGACCGTCGCCGGATTCAGCAGTGACAAAGAGATCTTTCAGATTCACACACCGGCGGGCGAGCGCGGCTCGATCGACGGGGAAGTGTTCATCGGACTCTCGACGCGCCGGATGTTCGCCGACGTCGATGAAATGCGGAGAGCGGTGACCACCGTCAGCGTTGCCGTCTTCGCGATCGGCATGCTCTTCGTCATCGTGGTGAGCTCCGCGATCAGCCGCCCGCTGCGCGGCATCGTGGAGACGACGCGCCGCATCGCCGCGGGAAATCTCGCGGAGCGTGCGGTCGTCGATCGGAGTACGCGCGAGGTCGCGCAACTCGCCCGCTCGTTCAACGTGATGATCGAGCGCGTCGAGGGTGCGCAGGGAGAGCTCGCATCATGGAACAAGACGCTCGAGAATCGCGTCGAGGAGCGGACGCGCGAGCTGAGCGAGGAGATGACCGAGCGGCGCCGAGCCGAGCGCCGCTACCGCGCGCTGTTCGAGCGCAACCTCGCCGGCGTCTACATCGCGCACCTCGACGGCCGCATCGTCAGTTGCAACGATGCCTGCGCGCGCATGCTCGGCTATGAGTCGAGCGAAGAGCTGCTCGCCGGCCAGGGCTCGATCCAGTACTTCGATCCCGCCGACCGCCAGCTCATGATCGATCAGCTCCTCGAGCGAGGATCGATCGTCAATCACGAAGCGCGCCTTCTCCGCCGCGACGGCGATGTGATCTGGGTCCTCGAGACCCTCGGCGTCTCCGCGCTCGATCGCGAGGAGAACCCCGCGGTCGAAGGGATCGTTCTCGACATCACCGACCGCAAGCGCACCGAGCAGGAAGTCGAGTATCAGGCGTATCACGACCCGCTGACCGGCCTCCCGAACCGGATGCTGTTCATGGACCGCCTCACCGTCGCCGTCAGTCACGCGCGACGACGACAACAGCCGGTCGGCGTGATGTTTCTCGACCTCGACGACCTGAAAGTCGTCAACGACACTCTCGGTCACGCCGCCGGCGATCAGATTCTCCAGATGATCGGCGAGCGCCTCGAGGCCTGCCTGCGGCAGGAGGATACGGTCGCGCGTATCGGCGGCGACGAGTTCACGGTGCTACTTCCTGGAGTCGACAGCGTCGCCGACGCGTCGCTCGTCGCCGAGAAAGTGTCCGAGGCAATCAAGAAGCCGTTCCTTCTCGGCGAGGACGAAGTACGCGTCACCGCGAGCATCGGCCTCGCAATGTATCCGGCAGACGGAGAAGATCCGGAAACGCTGCTCGCAACGGCAGACGGGACGATGTACCGCGTGAAGGCAGCCGGGGGCGCGGCGTTCCAGTTCAGCAGCGGATCGCTCGCGCGCCGGACGATCGGCCGCATGACGATGGAGGAGAGCCTTCGCCACGCACTCGAACGGAAGGAGTTCGTCGTCTACTACCAGCCGCAGATGGACTCGCAGACGCGCGAGATCGTTGCCGCCGAAGCACTCGTGCGATGGCAGCATCCCGAGTCAGGATTCATCGAGCCCTCCGGATTCATTTCGCTCGCCGAGTACACAGGACTCATCATCCCGATCGGCGAATGGGTCCTCGGCGAGGCCTGCAGGCAGGCGAAAGCGTGGGAAGAGGCGGGACTGACGCGGCTGCGCATCGGCGTGAATGTCTCCGCGCGGCAGTTTCATCAGCGCGACTTCATCGGCATGGTGCAACGGACACTCGAATCGACGCGGCTCTCGCCGGACTCCCTCGAGCTCGAGATCACCGAGACGATGGCCATGCAGAAGTCGGAGTGGACGATCACAATGCTCGAGCGTCTGCGCGATACCGGCATCAGCATCGCGCTCGACGACTTCGGCACCGGGCAGTCGTCGCTGACGTATCTCAAACGCTTCCCGATCGACACCGTGAAGATCGACCGTTCGTTCGTCTCCGGCACCAAAGCCGGCGTCGTCGATGCTCCGATCATCGAAGCAGTGCTCCATCTCGCCTCCAGCCTCGGTCTGCGCACCGTCGCCGAAGGCATCGAGACCTCAGAGCAGTGGGACTTTCTCGCAGAAAGAGGCTGCACCGAACTTCAGGGATTCCACATCAGCCGCCCGCTCCCCGCTGACGCGTTCACCGAGTTCCTGGCAAAGTCGATCTCGAAAACGACTTAGGACTGAGGACTGAGGACTGAGTTGGTCAGTGCTGAGTGCTGAGTGCTGAGTGCCGAGTGGTGAGTCACGAGCAACTTCAAGTTTGTGCGGCGGCGGG
>JAENWF010000186.1 GCA_016650215.1 Thermoanaerobaculia bacterium | reverse complement strand
TGGATGGCCGAGCATGAGTACACGTCGGTGGAGTCGATGCGCGGCTGCATGAACATCCTCCGCGCGCCGAACCCGAACCTCTTCTCGCGCGCGAACTACATGCGCATCCTGCAGACGTGGGTCAACGAGTGATTCGGGCGCGCGGCCTCAGTCATTCGCATTCACGAAGACCCTGACGTCGCCCGATAGTCAAAGTGTAGCGCCGCCGACCCCGGCGGCGCTTCCGCGCTTCGCGCCGCCCAGGACCACACAGGTTCGCGTGTCCAGCTCCGCGTAACCGCGTTCACCGTCGACGTCGGCGCTGCTCTTCGGACGTATGATCGCCGGGACCATCAGCAGAGGAGCAACGAATGGACGCACAGAGGCGTGAGTGTCCGTCCCGTCATGTCGCGGGGAATGCGCGATCCGAACCAATGGAAAAGCGCACGTTGTTAGTCGGCACCGTCTCGTCAATCGCAATCTCGATGCTTCTGGCGGTCGCCGTCGGCTGCTCGGCGTCCGGCGACGATCTGATCGTGCTGAAGAATGGCAAGCGTTTGACCGGCAAACTCGAGAGCTGCCTGAATGGCAGTTGCCGATTGAATGACCGGGCGATGCCACAGGCTGCGATCGCCTGGATTGGTCTGGCGTACGGGGGCCATGAACCGCCGGGGGTGAAGAATCCCGCGAGCGACGAAGTGCTCACCCGCAGCGGCGCGGTGGAATCGGCGCGCCTGATCAGTATCAACACCAGCCAGGTGGTCACCGAAGCACGTTCGTATCGCCGGACGGACGTAGCGTGGATCCATCTCGCGCAACCGCTGGGCGGGCGGCCCAGCGGGCCGGAAAGCGCGATTTTCCACTACGACATCGTCGTGAAGGGTCACGCGCAGACTGCCGAGAAACAGACGCGTGTCAATGACAACAGGTCGACCACAGTCACGCTCGACTGGACCACCACATTCAAGGACATCGCGTTCAAGAAAGTAACGGCGGCGGATCAGTTCATGGTCCTCCCGGTGGAGGGCGGTGAGATCAAAGGTGGCAAAACGGACGTTCAGTACGCCTTCAAGTTCACGTACGAGGGTCCGCTATACACGGGGCCTGTATGCCACGGCACGGCGAACCTCGAGTCTCTCGACTCGCTGCTGCTGCTCTCGGGTGGTGCCGGCTTCGACTTCGATTTCGAAACGAGGCTCGACCCGGCTGCCTCGGACCAGCTTGCAGACACGATGCTGAATCAGGCGGTCGATGATTGTGCCAAGCAGCAGTTCAAAGTCTACAAAGAGAGTGGCGAGCCATTCCGACCCTCCGCGCCAGCGTTCCCCTTGTGGACGTCGGGCGACGACACCGTTGCCGTCGTGCAGGGTGTCACGGTCGAGCGCTTCATACTCACGCTCGGCGTGATCGCGAGGCGTCTAACCACGCCGGGGCCGCTGCTCTCACCAGTCAAAGAGTTCGGAATCGGAGCCGGATTCTCGCTCTCCACCGGCGAAGTGGACCGCTCATATTCATGCGGAGACGAGTGCAACGTGGAAGCGATGACTGAGTTGAAGATGAACGTCACTCCGCACCATTGACGTGGATCGAAATTGCCGGTTTGACAAGGAGAGACAACCTCCGCGCGGCACGAATCACAAGCAACACCCGAAGAGTTGGGAATCGCGTCTGACTCGTGGCGCAAGGAATGCAGGAGCCCGTTTGCGAGCCCATTTGCTTTGAGGAGGTTCTCATGTCGCTTGAAACTGTATTGGTGTGGATCGTCGTAGGAGGGATTGCCGGATTACTCGCCGACAGCCTCGTGAAAAGCGTGAGTCTCGGGCTTGTCGCGGCGATCGTCGTCGGCATCCTCGGCGCGTTTGTCGGCGGCTGGCTGTTCGGGGTCATGAAGATCAGCATCGGCGGCGGCATCCTCGGCCAGATCGTGGTCGCGTTCGTTGGTGCCGTGGTGCTCCTGCTGCTCGTCGGCGCGATTCGTCGCCGGCGATAACGCGAAGATTCAGGAATCCCCGCTAGAAATGTCGTTGGCGGAAGGCCGTCAAACGCCCGACGACCTTCGCTCCGAAGGGTCTACGTCGTCGAGGCGAGCGCTTTCCGGTACAGCGGCGTCCATCCGTCTTGATTGAGGAACAGCCGCGCGCAGCGGATCTTCTTCATCTCCGTCAGCATGAACCGGTGGTAGGTGTTCGCCGGGATGATGATCAGATCACCTTCCTCGACGAAGATCCGCACCCATCGGTCGCTCTTGTCGCGCACATCGAAGATGCCTTCGCCTTCGACGACGAAGCGAACCTCATCGAGGGAGTGGAAGTGCTCTTTGTCGAACTTTGCGCAGATCGCTTCGAGGTTCGGCGTATCCGTTGAGAGGGAGACTTCATCCTCATCCTTGTAGCCGTGCTGACGTTTGATGCGCGCCAGCTCGGAGGCGCGCTCCGCAACCGCCAGCCGCTCGTGCAGGACACCGAACTGGCGAAGTTGATCAGCGTCGAGCGTACTGGCCGGCTGGTCGAGAAGAAATGCCCGCATCGCTGGCTCCTTTCGTCGCGTCCGTGGGAATGCCGAGGTGTCGCATCTCCACGGCTGCGCGGAAGAGGTAATCGTAACATTCGGTCTGCGTCTTGGCGTGGACCCAGTCGCGGCCCCAGACATACACGCCGTGCCGGCGTACGAGCACGGCCTGGGTCTCCGGATACGCCTCGATCGCCGCCTGGAGCGATTCGGCCAGCTCGGATTCGCGCGCGGTGTTCTCGATGATCGGCACGATCAGGCGGTCGTGATAGCCCATCCCCTGAATGCCTTTGATCATTTCGATCTCGGAGATGACGAACTCCGATTCGAAGAGAAGCGTCGCCAGCATCGCATGCATCGAGTGCGTATGGATCACCGCGCCGGCATTGCGAAGGCGGATCGCAGTCAGAAAGAGCGACGAGCACTCGGACGGTTTGAGCTTCGGATCGGCGGGACGTTCGAGCACCGTCCCGTCCATCGCCAGCGTGAACATCTGCTCGGGCGTCATCCTCTCTTTCTGCACGCCGCTGGGCGCGATGATCACCCGCTCACCCTCGCGGATGCAGAGTCCGCCGCCTGTCCCGGTGACCCAACCGAGGTCATAGAACTGACGGGCGAGTTCGCAGATGAGGGACGAGCTCGACATTGCGCGAGTCTAGCAGCGTCGGCTTCCAATGAAACGACTCGTGCGATTCAGGGGGCGACAGAGGACGGAAAGCCGCCGGCTCGAGAGCCGGCGCCACATCGCTCGCGAATGCTGCCACCAGCCATGCATGACGTGGCGCCGGCTTCAGCCGGCGGTCTTCCGTCCTCCCGAGCTTAGAGGCAGTGAAGAGATTGCCGGGCATTCCGAGCGTGAGCGATGAATCTGGGGGGAAGGAGAGCGACCCACCGCCCAGATTCCTCGCTTGCACTCGGAATGACTCGCACGCGACGTGGCTCCCGCGGTGCGATCTACTGGTACGCACTCTACCCGTTGCACGCCCGCATCTTCAGCGGTCTCGCTCGCGTGATTTGCGCCGAAGCGGAAGCCGCGGCCACCACCACCGTCGCGTAGGATGCTCGTTCTGCGAGCGGAGCGCGATCTGCGTCTCGATCAGATCCACGAATGCGGAGAGGGAGATCGTTCTTCTCCACTCCGGACTCAGAGCCTGCGCCGATCGCGTCAATGGTTCGAGCTCCGCGACGCAGCGGGCGACCGCACGTGCGATCGAATCGGGCTCGAGGTCTTCGGAGATCACACCTGCCGCGCGGCCGGCCTCGATCTGCTCCGCGAGCCATGTTCCTGGCGTCGCGACCACGGGCTTTCCGAATGCGACCGACTCCCCGAACACTCCTGACGTCCTCTTGCGATACGGGATGACTTCGTACGGAAAGAGCGCGATGTCGGCGCTCTTGAGCGTCGCGTAGAACTCCGGCAGTGTCATCGGCTGACGGATGAGAATCACGTCAGGCTCGCCGGTTAGCCGCTCCAGTTTCTCGAGCTCCTCGGCGGTCAGCGTGTTGTTGGTGAGATGCACCACGAACTCGACTTGCACGTGCGAGCGGCAGGCTCGAACGATCTCAGGGATGAGGTACGACCCCTTCTCGCGCCGTGTACCACCGAGGATCGCCACGCGCGGCAGATCCAACTCGCGCTTCGCGGTTGGGAACAACTGCGGATCGACGTACGGAAGCGGCATCGGCGCGTAGTCCACTCTCGTACCGAGCAGGCCGCTCAACTCCTCAGCGAGAAGGTCGGTGACCGCGAAGAAAAGCATCTTTCGCGCGTCCTCGGGGGTCAGGCTCGCGATCGCCGCGTTGAGCGTGCGGAACTCGGCGATCTGCCGCTCGTACTCGTCACGCCCCGAGCGGTTCCAGCGATCGCTGAGGAAGAGGATGACGATCCACGGCTTCTTCCTGCCGGGTAGCTCCTGCAGCCAGCGCGTGAGTGCGTGTGCCTCGAGCTGAGTCGAGATCGTGATCAGCACGCAGTCGCCGGCTCTCACGCGGCGATCGACGTTTCTGTGCAGCATGTCGACGAAGCGGCGGCTTCGCTCCTCGAAGCTCCACTCCATCCGGAACGTCGGGTCATCCAGAACGGCGTGCGCATTCAGCTCAGCGACGATATGCGCCGGCGCGTGATGGTTGACCATCAGGACGAACTTCTTCCCGCGCCGGTCGAACTCGCGCGCGAACCCGTGTGCCTCGTTGAAATGGTGACTGGTGAGGCCCGCGAGGCGGTGATGAATGCAGATCACTTTCATGAATCGTTGAGAAGACTAACAGCCGGCATCTTGAGTATGCTCCAGGCTCCAATGCCGGGTCCCGTTCGAGCCACCGACGTCGTGATCGGTATGCTCACCGAAAACACTCAGCAGATGCTCGTGAAGGCGACGCGTCTGCTTCGCTCGATCCGCTGGTTCGGGGGTGAGCTGGCACACGCGCGTGTGGTCGTATGTGGTGTCGGCGCGCTCGAAGCGCGCGCGCGAACAACACTCGAATCGCTCGGCGCGGAGATTCGCACCGTCTCCCGTTTTCATCCAGCGAATCCGACAGCGAACCGGCATCAGCTCCTCGCGGCGCTGCTCGAATCACCCGAGAAGATTCTTTTTCTTCTCGACTGCGACACGATCGTCGTCCGCGACCCGCTGCCGTATCTTTCCGCCGGCGCTTTTCAGGCGAGGATCGCGCCAACGCCGACCGTCAGCGACGAAGTCTTCCACCGATTGTTCACGCACTTCGGACTCGCGAAGCCACCGCACTCGCGCATCGCGCCGCTCGACGGTATGCCGATGATCCCGTACTTCAACGCCGGCGTCCTCGTCATCCCAACCGCGCTCGCCCGGACGCTTGCACCCGCGTGGCGAAGGTACAACCAGACCCTCGCGGACCATCCGGAGCTCGTCGCGCCGTGCCAGCGGCACATGCATCAGGCCAGCCTCTCGCTTGCACTGGCGGAGACGCACTTGCCATGCATCGATCTGCCGGCGGAGATGAATTTTCAGCTCAACGCCGCGCACGTCACGCAACCCGCCGGGTTCGCGGAGACCGATCCGGTGATCATCCACTATCACCACCTGGCTACCGACGACGGTTTTCTGTTGCCGTGTCCGTATCCGGGGGCGCAGGCGCGGATCGAGATGTTTCACGACCGGATGCGCGCCGAGGGATTCGTCCCCGAGAAATCAGGAAATGACGCGCGCGAATCGCGCCCGATCGTCGTCCTCGGTATGCATCGTTCTGGGACTTCGGTCGTCACGCAGGTCCTCAGCGCGCTCGGCATCTACGCGGGCCTTCCCGACGAGCTCACGCCGCCCGACATGTTCAATCCCACCGGTTTCTGGGAGCACAAAGAGGTCGTCGAGATCAACCGCGAGATCCTCGCGACACTCGGCGCGAGCTGGGCCGACA
The DNA here is from genome assembly GCA_016650215.1 of Thermoanaerobaculia bacterium. Classification (GTDB taxonomy): domain Bacteria; phylum Acidobacteriota; class Thermoanaerobaculia; order Gp7-AA8; family Gp7-AA8; genus JAENWF01. The sequence continues at coordinate 20,651 of JAENWF010000186.1, read as the reverse complement.
CGCGGACCGCCGACGTCTCTCGATTGTCGAGCGAGCAACGCGAAGGCTACGTCCAGCGCGCACGGCAAGTGGTCGATCGCTCGCTGAAGGGACACGGGCCGTTCCTACTCAAAGATCCAAGCATGGCACTGCTCTTTCAACTCTGGCGCGACGTGCTGCAGAACCCGATCTGCGTCATCGCCTGGCGTGATCCGATGGCGGTCGCGCGGTCGCTGTTGACGCGCGACAAGAAGCCGCTCCTCGGCTCGATCGCGATCTGGGAGCTTTACACCCGCACGCTCCTGCGCGACACGGAAGGACTCCCCCGCCTGCTCGTGTCCTACGAGGAGCTCATCGCCGAGCCGGACCGCGTCGCGCGCGAACTTCATGCGGGTCTGACAAGTTTCGGGGTCGAACAGCTGACCGTGCCGTCCGGCGAGAGCCTGCGACAAATGGTCAACGCCGATTTCAACCGCAGCGGTCTCGTCGGAAACTACGAGACGCTGCTGGATGAGGGCCAGAGATCGTTGCTCTCCGCATTGAAAAGCGGTCAGGCCCTTCGCGAACCCGTGGCGCCAACACCGGCGCGCACAGTGCAGTTGCTCATTGAATTCGGTTATCAGGAGGCGCTGCGCCAGCAACTCAAGGACCAGGATCTGTTGCTCAACGCCATCTTCGAATCGCGGAGCTGGCGACTCGGCCTCCGAGTCACCGGTTTCCTCCGAGTTCTCAAGCGAAGCAAACCGGTCTCAGCGCTGGATCGATGGCGCGAAATGAATTGGCGGAGAGAACGGAAAGAAAAGCCGCCGGCTTGAGAGCCGGCGCCACATCATCCGCGAATGCTGCCATGAGCCATGCTCGATGTGGCGCCGGCTCTCCAGCCGGCAGTCTTTCGTCTCCCTGCACTAGACTCTCCGCGACAATGGCAATCGACGATGAGATTCGCGCGGTCCTTCGTGCACGGAACGATCGGATCGAGCTGCTGGCGGACACACCGCTCGGCAGTCGCGGCCTGGGACTCGACTCGATCGCCATCGTGGAAGTGCTGCTGGAGTGCGAGGAGCGACTCGGAATCGTCATCGCCAGCGATCTGCTCGATGGTGAGTCACTGACTGTCGGGCGGCTGATCGGGAGAGCGCGCGCGGCAGCCGGATCGACGTGAGCGGGTCTGACTCCGCACGCTCATTCGACTGGCCGGGCAAGCTGCTCGCCCGACTCGTTCCTTTCCAGCCGCGGCTCGCATTCCGGCTCGCGAGAATCCTCGGCGCTTTCCGCCAGCGCATCACGCGACGGTGGCCAACCGCGGCTGAGGTTCGCGCGTTGTTCCCGCATCTCGACGATGCCGCCGCCGAGCGAGTCGCGCGCAAGATCGGGGCGCTGACCGAATGCAATCGGGTACTCGTGCACTCAATCCTTCGCAGCGGAATCGATCCGATCCGCCCGCTGATGTCGATGCCTGACTCGATCAGTGCGCCGTGCATCCTCGGCACGTTTCATGTGGGCGCCGTGCATGCGCTTGGCCCGGCGCTCGAGCGTCTCGGCAAACCGGTGACCTCCTTCCGGCTCGGATCGATCTTCACCCCGCGTGCTCCCCTCGTCATCGAATCGACCGAGGGAAGCGCAGAGCAGCGGGCAGCCGCGTTCTATCGCGCGATGACGCAGCTCCGCGGCGGCGGATACGTCGTCATGGCGCTCGACATCGTCACCGGATCCTTCATCGAGACGCGATGCCTCGGCCGCAGGCTCCCCCTCGCGCGAGGCGCCTTCGCGTTGTCCCGCATGACAGGCGTTCCGATCCTTCCGCTCGTCGTCAGGTGGACGAGCGACGGCGTGCAGATCGTCATCGGCGATGCGCCTGTCACGGAGGAGACGACAGGCCCGTGGCTCGAGCAGTATCTGGTCGACTCCCCCGCCGAACTCACTCTCGGGTTACTGCGGACTCTGCTCGCCGCTCCGCTCCACTAGGTCAGCTGGCGCCGCAGTTCGGCATGCCGGATTTTTCCATTGCTCGTGCGCGGGATTGTTCGCGGCTTCGCGACGATCACGCGATGAGGCGCGAATCCGAGAGCGCGTTCGACTGCCGCCATGACCAGCCGTTCGACCTCTTTCGCATCGGGGTCCGTTTCGACGACGACCACGATCTCCTCGGTCAGTTCTCGAGGAACTCCGATCGCAGCCGCGACGCGAACTCCAGGAACGCTCTGCGCGGCTTCTTCGAGCTCGCGCGGCGCGAGCGCTGCGCCTCCCCGCTTGATCATCGCGCGCTCGCGCCCGAGGACGTAGAGGTGACCGTCGCCATCGAGATAGCCGGTGTCGCCGGTGTGCAACCACCCATCCCGCAGAGTCTCAGCGGTCGCTGCCGGCTCGTCGAAGTACCCGGCGAACACCGCGTTGCCACGCACGAGAATTTCGCCCGGCGCCTCTCCATCAATGCGCACCTCTACGTTGTCGAGTGGACGTCCGCACGAGACATTGCCACGCGCGTCGACGCGCTGCGACTCACCAGGCCGCAGCGACGAGACGCCGAGGGTCGCCTCGGCGAGTCCGTATCCGGGACGAATGACGTTGTGAAGTCCGAATCGCTCTTCGAACGCGTCGATGGTGCTCGCGCGTACCGGCTCGCCGCCGTTGGTCGCAAAGCGCAACGATGAAAGGTCGGCGGCTTTCGGATCGACGAGCCGCGTCGCGAGCCGCCATGCAAAGTCGGGCACGCCGGTGATCGTGCCACGCACACGCGCAATCGTCGCAAGCCATAACGGAATCGTGCGGACGGCCGGCTCGACGAGGTGACACGGCAGCCCGAAGAAGAGCGGCGCGATGACGAATCGCAGCAGACCGAGGTCGTGCCATGGCGGAACCCAACCGACCAGAATGTCGCCTGCCACAGGCTCGACCATCGCGCGCGCGGACTCGAGCGATGCCATCACGTTGCGCTGCAGCACGATCGCGGCGCGCGCCTCGGCCGACGTGCCGGAGGTCAATTGGAGGAACGCGATTGCGCCCTCGTCGTCTGGTATTGGTGGCAGCGGTGCAGGCCGTGCGAGGTCTGGCATGGAGGTGAGGACCAGCCGCGGGCGCAGCATCGCGACGCGACGTGCAATTGCCGTCGCGGGGACGTGCGGATCGAGGATTGAGGGAATCGCACCGAGTCGTTGCAGCGCGTAAAAGATGCGAACTATGTCCAGTCCGGCCGGAAGAACGATCGGCACCCGATCGCCTGCGGCTACGCCCTGATGCCTGAGCGCTGCGGCAATCCGGCCGGCGTCGTCGCGCAGTTCGCGATATGTGAGTGAGTTCGCACCGAACGTGAACGCGAGGGCGTCTGGAGCCGCGCGTGACCGTCGCTCCAGCAGTGAGCAGATCGTCATGAGGTGCGCAGTCTAAACAAACTTCGAGCACGCCGTGCTTCGCACCACGCGGGTCAAGGCGATGTACCATCACGGTACGATGCTGAGCTCGATCGTTCGCTTGATTCTTCTCGTCGGAACCGCTTCGTCCCTGGCAGCAGTCAGCGCCACGGTGAGCGAGTCGTGGCTCGACCGTCCGCTCTCGAACTGGAACAAGGGTGCAGGCGCCTTGCGTCAATTGCCCGTTCCCGTTCCATCGCAGCGCGACGCAACAGCCGCGAGCCGCTGCCGTGAACAGGGACGCGAGCCGGTCAGCGCCGCAGAAAAAGCATTGGTCAGGCGCGGATGGACTCTCTATGGCGCCCCTCAGAGCTTCGGCCGGACGAAAGTCATTTCGGCACTGTCGGGCTTCGACGGAACGTGCCGCCCGCTCGGCTTTCAAGCGTTCGTCTACTGGAAAGGCAGATATGCGGGAACTCTGTCGCCACTTCCGATGAGCTCAGGTACCGATGCCGCGCTGACAGCAGTCCGGCTCGAAAGCGAAACCGCGATCGCTGCGGATTTCACCCGCTCTGCGTCATCCGATCCGGCCTGTCCTTCGCGACCCACCAGCGTCTTCTACAACCTCAAACGCTACAACAACCCCGCCCTGACGCCCACACGCGCGACGACCGCACCACCTTGCCGGAGCCAGATGGACAAGCTCACAAGCACCGCTGGCGGAGAAGAGACGACATCGCTTTCGGGCCGGTGGGTTCTGACCGAGATGGGCGAGCAGCGCTTGAGTGCGGACAAGCCGTACGTCGAGTTCGACCGCGCGGCGATGCAGATTGCGGGCGACGGCGGTTGCAACCGTTTCTCTGGCGCGTACGAGAACCGCGGCTCCTCGCTAACGATCTCACGGCTTGCCGCTACGAAACGGGCGTGCGTGGACGCGGAGGCAAATCGCGTCGAACGGGAGTTTCTTCGCTCGATGGGAGGAGTGCAACGCTTCGACATTCGCGAAGGCACCCTGCGGCTCTACGTGAGTGACGGCGGGACGCTCGCTTTCATTCGCAGATAGAACGGTCACTGCTCGTTTTGATTTCCGCAATAGGCCGCGAGGTAAGATCGCGTTCAACATTCATCAGAGCGGAGCGCGCGATGACCTTTCGTCTGTTCGACAACCGGAAACCCCTTGCCGCAGCGGTTGCGGTGCTCACCCTCCTCGCCGTCACACCCCCCTCCTACGCCGCCGACGATCTCGTTGACGTAAAGCGAGAGATCACAAAGCGTCATGACGAAGCAGTCAAGCGACTCCAGGCCTGGATCGCGCTGCCGTCGATCGCGGCCGAGGATCTCAACTTTCCAGCGGGCGCGGAGTACATGGCGAAGCTCGCGCGCGACGCAGGATTCCAGCAGGCTACGGTCCTCAATACCGACGGCAAGCCTGGAGTGTTCGCAACGCTCGATGCGGGAGCGAAAAAGACTGTCGGCCTGTATTTCATGTACGACGTCAAACAGTACGATCCAAAGGAGTGGACGTCTCCTCCGCTTGAATCGCGTTTCGTCGACAAGCCGGGCATCGGCAAGGTCATCGTCGGCCGCGGGGCGGTCAACCAGAAGGGGCCTGAAGCCGCGTTTCTCGCGGCGCTTCATGCGATTCGCGGTGCGGGCAAGAAGCTGCCTGTGAATCTGGTGCTCGTGGCCGAGGGGGAAGAGGAGATCGGATCTCCGCACATCGGCCAGCTCGTTCACCGCCCCGAAGTGGAAGCGGCGTTGCGCAAATGCGTTGGCGTAATGATGCCTTCGGCGGAGCAGGAGCTCGACGGCGTCGTGACCGTGACTCTCGGCGCGAAAGGTGTGGTCGAGCTCGAGCTCGTATCGAGCGGCGGGAAGTGGGGGCGCGGACCGGCGAAGGACATCCACTCATCTCTGAAAGCGATGGTGGACAGTCCGGCATGGCATCTCGTGAAAGCGCTCGACACGCTCGTCTCGGCGGACGGAAACACGATCACGATTGACGGCTATCCAAAACCGCGGCCGCTGAACGCCGAAGAGAAGGCAATGATCGCCAACGTCGCGAAGCTCGGCGGCGAAGAAATGATGAAGAAGCAGTTCGGCGTGCAGAACTGGATCGACGATCTTCCGTGGCTGGAGGCAAACGAGCGACTCGAGTCGCAGCCGACTGTGAACATCGAGGGACTCGTCGGCGGGTACACCGGGCCGGGAGGCAAGACAATTCTGCCGCATCGCGCGGTTGCGAAAATCGACATGCGCCTCGTACCCGACATGAAAATGTCGGATGCGGTTGCAGCGCTCAAAGCGCATCTGGCGAAGCGCGGCTTCGGCGACATCGAGGTGAACGTGACCGGCGGATACGATCCGACAAGCACCTCCGCGAGCGCGCCGCTGATTCAGGCGCAGGTCGCCGTGCTGAAGCGCGCCGGAATCGATCCGTTGTTGTGGCCACGCAGTGCAGGCTCGTATCCCGGCTACGTCTTCACCGGTGCGCCTCTCAATCTCGCGGCCGGCCACTTCGGCCTCGGCCACGGAAGCGGCGCTCACGCACCCGATGAGTACTACGTGATCGAATCGACGAATCCGAACGTGCAGGGCTTCGACGGCGCGGTGATGTCGTTTGTGCAGTACCTGTACGAGCTTGCGAAGTAGAGTTCGTCTCTCGTTCCGATGCGTAATAGGGCGCGTGAACCTCACGTGCGGTAGACGGACTTACGACGCTCCTCCTGTACCGGTTGCCGTCGCGCGACGCCAAGGCTTGCCAGCAATGAAAGCGCATGGTTTTCCTCATGACAGTACGCGCACGAGCCAGAGCGACAGTGCAGGCACGTAGGTAATGGCGATGACTCCCGCCAGAAGGACTCCAACCATCGGAAGAACGGCGCGCGCAAGCTCGCCGATCGGTTTGTCGAAGCGATACGCGGCGACGAAGAGATTCTCGCCGACGGGGGGCACGAGATATCCCAGCTCGAGGTTCGCAAGGAAGATGATGCCGAGGTGAATCGGGTCGATACCGAAAGCCACGCCGAGCGGTACGAGCAGGGGAACCACGACGATGATCGCCGAATAGATGTCCATCAGCGCGCCGACGACGATCAGAAAGAGGTTCAACAGGAGCAGAAAGACGAGCTTCGAGTGCACGCTCGCGGTCACCCAGTCGGCTGCGCGCTGCGGAATCTCGGCGTCGACGAGGAAGCCGGTCAGGCCGAGCGCCACTCCGAGGATCAGCAACACGCCTCCGACGAGCAAACCCGAGTCGGCGAAGACGCGCATCAGATGCGCCGGCGTCTTGTAATCGCGGTGCACGATCACCTCGGTGAAGATTGCGTAGAGAGCCGTTACAGCAGCCGTCTCCACCGGCGTCGCGAATCCGCCGAGCAGCATGACTCCGACGACGATCGGAAGCGACAACTCCCACTTCGCCGCTCGTAGCGCGGCGAACGCTTCCGCGCGATTGAACCGTCTCGGCGTTTCGGAGACCGGCTGCTGCATCCATCCGAGCCACACGGTAACCCCAAGAAGCAGAATCCCCGGAACGATGCCGGCGATGAAGAGCTGATTCACGTCGACGTTCGCCGCAACGGCATAAAGAATCAACGGCAGACACGGCGGGAAGAGAATGCCAAGCGCCCCCGCGCCGGTAACGAGGCCAAGCGCATTGCGCTCCGAATAGCGAGCCTGCCTGAGGATTGGAAGGAGAAGCCCGCCGAGAGCCAGGATCGTCACGCCGGATCCGCCGGTGAACGTGGTGAAGAACGCGCACGCTAAAGCGGTCACCAGCGCGGGGCCTCCGCGCGCCGAGCCGGCAAACGAATCGAACACCCGCACCAGGCGTCGCGACGCGCCACCTTCCGCGAGAATGTAGCCGGCGAGCGTGAACAGCGGAATCGCCGGCAGAGATGGATTGACCACGAGCGAGTAGTGACTGACCGCCATCGCCGCGATCGGAATCTCGGTGGCCCAGTACGCGACGAGCGAGAGTCCTCCCAGAACGGCGAAGATCGGCGCGCCGGCCGCGGCGATCAACGATACGCCGGCGAATGCGGTCACCACGAGAGGACGTGAAGGTACGTGAACCATTGCTCCGCACACAGCGGCCGCGATCGCAAGCATGAGTGCGAGAAGCTGGCCGGCGCGATTCGGGGAAGCACCTGCGACGAGCCGCGTCGCGATGAGAGCAAATCCGATCGGGAGCATGGCCTCCACGGCCCACAGGGGGATGTTGGACCAAAGCATCGAACCCGCTTCCCGCTCGGTCATCACGAAACGAAAACTGGCGACTGCGAGAAGCGCGCTGACAGCGGCGCCGCCAGTTCCGGCGACGATCGCCGCCGTTACACGCGCGCGCGGTGGGAGGAAAGCCGTGGTCGCCATCGAGAGAAGCCGGCCGCGTCGTGCTGCGACGGCCGCGCCGAGCATGCTCACCGCCAGAGTGCAGTGCTGCACGAGGCTCGTCGAGGACGCGATGCCACGCGACCCGATCTGGCGGAGAATGATCTCCGCGCACGGCAGCAATATCATCACCGCAAGGACGGCGGATAGAAGAACCTCTTCGGCTTTCGGCGTCTCGAAACTTGTGCGCGGGCTCTTGCGAGCTTCGGGTCCCGCCGACTGCAGGCCGATCGCCATCTCACTCATTGCACACCCGCCTTCTGCGCGGCCTCCCGCCGGAAGCCAGCCAGAAGCCGGACGACTTCATCGAAAAGGTCAGCGGGAATCTTCGATCCGCGCAGGACCGGATAGGTTTTCTCGACGAGCGTTCTCCACTCTGCTTCGATCTGCGGCGACAACCTGGTCACTTTCAGACCGCGCAGCTTCATCTTCTCAACCGCCTGATCGCTCTCGGCTCGATTCCGCGCTTTCATCTGCCGGCCGGCGGCAGCGGCGAACCGAGCAAGGTCGCGCTGCACATCAGGCGCGAGACGGTTCCAACTCTTCTCTGTGACGACGAGCGCACCGACCAGAGGAGCCCAGTCGAGTTGCAACATGTTCGGCGCATGAACGAAGACCTGCGAGGTCAGTGCGACGTACGGCGGAAGAGGAACGGCATCGATCATCCCGGTCTGCAGCGATGGGAGGATGTCGTTGGTCTCGAGCGGTACCGGGTGGAAGCCGCTCGAGCGATAAAGCTTCATCGACTCGAGATCGCCCGCCCATGTGAAGACCTTTGCTCTGCGCAGGTCATCGGGCCGCGTGATCGGGAACTTCGAGAAGAATCGGACCCAGCCCGCATCGGCCCAGAAGAGGACGACGAACCCTTTCTCGCGCAGCCGTTTCTCGAGTCGCGGGCGGAGATTCGCGCCGACGTGGTCCACCTCGTCCAACGATCGGAAAAGCAGCGGAATGCTTTGCAGCGCTTCGACGGAGGTATCGATCTCCGAGAGGCCGACCGCCGTGAGCAGGCCCGCGTCGAGCGCGCCATTGCGCATGAGACTCACCATGTCGGCCTCGCCGCCTCGCGCGCCGCCTGCGAAGATCTTGAGCTCGACTCCGCGGCTGCTCCACTCGCTTCCCATGCCGCTGAGGATCTTGTGAAACGACGAGTCTTTCGGCGCGACGGTACCGAGTTTGAGCTTCACTTGCGCCTGTGCGAGGCGCGGTAGAACGGCGATGGCGATCAACAAAGCGAGGTGCAACGGTCGTAACTTCATTAGTTTCCTCCGCTGGGGCTCTCAATGAAATAGTCCTCGCGGTGAGCGAGCAGCCATCTGGCGCGGCGCTGCGCGAGAATGTTCTGCAGCCGCCACTCCGGTTTGAGATTCGGATCGACCGCGAGCGCGCGCGAAAGCAGTTCCGTGAACTCGCGCTCATCCTGTTGAGGAACAGACAGTGCTTCCGCTGCGGCAACGAACGGCGAGACCATCTGACCGCTGGAGCGTTCAACGGCTTGCCGGAAGTGCTCGCGCGCCCGACTGGCAGCATCCTTCGACATGCCCGCCCTCGACGCCTCGTAGCTGATCAGAAATGTATCGATCGCGCCGTTCTCAAAGCCAGGATCGAGAGCCGCAGCGCGCGCGATCAGCGCTTCCACCAGCGGGAGGTCGGCCAGAAAATCGAGGTCGTCCTTTGATGTTGCGATTGCCAGTCCCCAGGCTGCGGCTGTCCAGTAGAGCGCCGGGACATCGCGCTTACGGGCGCGTTGCACGGCTCCGCGTGGATCGGTTGCGAAACGAACCTCGAATCGGTCGATTGAGACTGACAATGCACGCAATCCATAGTCGCGCGCACGCAGGTAGAGTTTTCGCGAACGCTCGCGCGCCACATCGGAGTCGTTGCTGTCCGCAGGCTCGACCCACCCATACGTGTACTGCGTGAATCCGCGAGCGGTGGCGACGAGAAGTGGACCGTGATCCGGCGACTCCGCAAGGAGGGTTTCCATCAGCTTGAGACTGAACGGCAGCGCGTCGCCGACGAGCACCGGGTCTTCGTCCGAGGCGAACGTAGTGCCACCGCTGGCGAGGGCGTCGGCGAACTTGTTCACGGCCAGCGTCTGAAGCGAGCAGCCGCCGCCGAAGAGCACGAACAACAATCCAGACACTGCGAGCCGGAGACCCGTCGACGTTTGGGTTTGCATAAGGACAATTTCGGTCAGACCCGCGCAGCGGTCTTTGCCGAATTCTTGGATTTTCGTGATTGTGATTTTCGCGACGAGTCGCGTGTTTGTGTGAAAGAGGAGGCGCGGCGGGCGCGGATGCCCGCCGCCACACAAGAGACTTAGCGGCCGCTACGGCCGCCGCGCTTCAACCAAATGTCAGTAGCGGAACTGCGCCTTTGCGGTGAGCCGGCGGCCGATGATGTCGCCGAACACATGCTGTTGAATTTTTTCGTCGAGTAGGTTCGTGCCGGTCAGTGACAGCGTGATGTTGTCGTTCAACCGCATGCCGGCATTTGCCCCGATCGACGTGAACGCATCGGTCGGCCCCCAGTAGCGTGCGTCGAGCACATCGCGCCAGATCGCCGCGTCCTGATAATTGAGGCTTGCGTTTACGAAGAAGCGCGCGCTGTCCCAGCCGCCAGCAAGGTTTGCGCGATACGTCGGAGGGACGTTGATCTCATTTGCGGGGATCCCCTTCACTTCTGGATCGTCCTGGTATGAATAGTTGGCCGACCACGACCACTGCGGGAAGGGACGGCCGTTGAGCCCGATCTCGACTCCCTTATCGACCATCTCTCCCACGTTGCGATAGGAGAAACTCGACGGAAGCGCGTTGCGAAGCCCCGGTGCATCGAGAAACTGAACCGGGAGCGGCCATCCCGCCGGCGGGTTGCTCGACGTGTAGAACGTGGCCGGATAGAAGTCGGTCGAGCCCCTGGTCTTGTTGCGGTAGATGCTCGCTGAGAGAACGACGCTTCCAGGCAACGAGCCGACATATCCCACTTCGATCGCGTCCATACGTTCCTCGGTGAGGTCGGGGTTACCGACCGCGCGGCTCGCGAAAATGTACGGCCCCGTCGGAAGCGTGACTGGATTCAGGATCGCTGTGTCGAGATAGTTGTTGACGAGCGACGGCGCGCGGAATGCGCGGCTGAACGACACTCGGAACGTCTGATTGGGAACGGGCGAATAGAGCAGGGCGGTTCGCGGCGACACGACCGAGCCGATCGGATCGATGTTGTCCCACCGCGCTCCCGCCAGAACGCGCATCTTCCCGAACAGCATCTCGTCCTGAACGAAGAAGCCATACTCGTCCCGCTGATCGCCTGCCGGCGCGATGGACAGCGCAAAGTCATTGTGTCGCGCAGTCGCCCCATACGTGACGACGTGCCGACTCCCGATGACGCTCGTATTGCTCGCATCGATGCTGTACGTCTCGGTCTTGAAGGCAAACGATAGCGGTCTGCCGTTGACCCCGAACTGCAGCAGATTCGTGGAGTCCGCGTCGAGAAAATTCGCGAAGGCGCCCACCCGCATCGCACGGCGCGACCACTCCCCTTTCACGTATTTCATTGACGAACCGCCTTCGATGTTGAACGGGCCGATGCCCGAATGCACGAGGCCGTCCGTGCCCGCGTAGCCGCCGGATCCCGTCAGATGTGACTCGGGTGAAACGTCGTAGTCTGCGCGCAGATCGAGTTTCGGCTGTTCTGTTCCTTCGTTTTCGAAGGCTGGGTAAGGAGTGGAAGTCCCGGGAATCAAACCCGTCGGACGGTCGAAGGCGTCCTGCTTGTAGTAGCTCGCCGAAATCTTGTATCCGAGCCGGTCGCGTACGCCCGAGTGCATCACGCTGCCGAGCATCGTGCCGCGATCGCCTCCCCCCACGACCACGCTGGTGCCCTGCATCTCGCTGGGACGTTTCGTAATCAGATTGATCACGCCCGACATCGCGTTCGCACCCCACACCGCGCTGCCGGGACCGCGCACGACTTCGATCTGCTTGATCTCGGCCACATCGACCGGAAGAAAGTCCCACATCACGAACCCGAAGAAGTCGAGGTAGAGGGAGCGCCCGTCGAGCAGCACGAGCTGGCTCGTAGCGAGACTGCTGGTCGCTGACCGCGACGTCACCTGAATGTCGCGCGCACTGATCTGCGTTACGTTCACACCGGGGACCGTGCGAAGGATGTCACCGTAGTCGTCGGCAGGCATTTGCTCGATCTCTTTTGCGGTGATGACCGATATTGCGACCGGGACGTCATGCACCAGACGCTCGGTTCGCGAAGCGGTAACGACCATGACCTCCTCGACTTTTGGCTTCTCCGGTACGGAAGATTCCGTCTCCTGCGCCACCGCCGCAACGGCGGTGAAGATCATCAACATTGCTGCGGTCAAGGGGACTCTCATCGCGCTCCTCCGTCTTGGTTTCGGTAGTTGAACTGTCCTGGTGCTCTTACGGTAGGACGCCGATTTCTGCCGGTCTTTGGCGAAACATCGGAAAATCATTGCCATATGCCCATCGCGCGTTCGATCCGTCACTCGACGACATGCATGCGTCCGAGCAACGGTTTCCCTCCGAGCGAAATCCGGAAGCCGTAGAAGACGATCGCAATCATCACAGACAGATAGAAGAGGGATGGGACGAACAGCCACGACGCCGGGTCGAGCACGAACAGCGACTTCGCGAACCATGAACCGACGAACAGCGCAACCATTCCGGCCAGGAGCCCGACCCGGCAAAGAGCGAACACGAACACCGCAGCGGCACAAATCACAAAAGGAGCTTCCGCTGCCGTCGCCATGTCGCGACCCATATGAGGAATCGCACTGACCAGCGCAACGATCGCCGCGGCAAGCCAGCCGCTGCGAAACACCGAACGAACAGCCGAGAAAATGAAAAGGGCCAGCACACTGTCGCGCGGAACGCTTCCAAGCAGCGCCGCCAGTGACACGAGCGGCCATAATCCCCCGCTCAGTTTCTCTGGAAATGAGTAATCGGGAAGAGGCGGCATCATCCCGAGCCATGACGGCATGAGCACCAGCAGGTGCTCGTAGAACAGATTGAGCAACGCGCCGAGAAGGCATCCGATCAGTACATCGCGGCCCACGAGCGGATCACGAAAGTAACCTCGAAGGACTCGATTCCACGAGATCAGGAGCTCCGGTTGACGCCTGCGGACATAAGGCTCCGCTGCGATGTAGAAAAGCCAGATCGCGCCGGCGTGGTAGAGCGCGTTTCCGGTGACGCCGACGAGCAGACCCCACTCGCCGGCGGGATCGGGAGTGTGGTCGGCACTGAGCAAGCCAGCAAGGAACAGAGATGCGAATACGAGAAGACTGAGTTTTCGCGCCGCTGCTCGATCGCCGCGGCCGAGTCGGATGTTCCGTCTTGCGATGATCGCGGCGACGATGAGTGCGGCAACGAAGATCGCCGCGAACCCGGCCACACCAGTGAACTCTTCCGTGGCGATCGCCGCAACACCGGCCGGAACTGGCCGGCCGGCAGGAGGCGGCAGACGCACCGCTGTCTCGAAAAACACGGGATACCCAGATGAGGTCGCAGCGCGCACGTCGACATTCAGTGGCGGACTGCCTGCAACCGTACCCGTCCATGAGTGTTTGCTTTCGTGGTCCACGGGCGAGATCCAGACAGCTGTAACGCCGTGGAATCGCGACTCATCGAGTCCCGCGAATTCGAAGAACGTCGTCCATGCGACGGGTCTGCTGTTCCTGTCGAGGGAAGCGACAGGCGCGCGAATAAAACGGACCAGACGACCGCTCGAGTCGAGAGTCACGCTCGTCATTCCGGGAGCGTCGAACGGCGGATCTGACGCCGTGACCGTCGCACCACGCCCCCGAGGCACCAACGGCACTGGACTCTCGCGGTAGCCAAACCGCAGGGGAGAAATTCGCCTGAACGCAGGTGCGCGATCGATCGAGATTGACCCGGCGGTTGCGCCTTTCAGAACGTCGAGGTCATTGGAAATCCATCGCCGCGATCCTGCGGGCTGCGGCTCGTATCCGGCAGAGCGAATGATCTGGCGCGCGCGGTCCGAGAGAACATCGGGTGACATCGTTAAAGGAACCTGGCGGTAAAGCATCGAGTAGCGTGACATCGCCCAGATCGTTGCGATCAGCACGAGCATCGCGCCGGCACTGGCCCACGCAGTGCGTAACGGCAGCTCGCCGACGCGCTCCGCTGCGGCAACCTCCCGCGGCGAAGGCGTTTCACCCGCTTCGATCGCGGCGCGAAGCGGATCGCCTCCGGGCAGCGCCGCGAGCACTTCGCGAACCGAGTCGGGCCGATCCCCCGGCATTTCCTCGAGGCAATGCAGCACCACTCGCTCCGTAGCGGTGTTGAGGCCGCGGACGATCGTCGAGGGCGGCCGCTTCGGCTGCGTGTGAGCGTTTGCGATGTCCGCGATTGAGCCTGTGAAGAGCCGCTGACCGGTGAAGAGCTCATACAGAAGGAGTCCGAGCGAATAGATATCGGACTGCTCGGTCGCCTCGGCGCCGTCAAGCTGCTCGGGCGCCATATACGCGGGAGTTCCGGCAAACGCATCGGTACTCGCCTCTCCCGGAGCGACCGCCAGGCCATAGTCGGTGATCCGCGCATGACCGCGGCCATCGATCATCACATTGGATGGCTTCATGTCGCGGTGGACGACGCCGCGGTCGTGCGCCGCCGCGAGTCCTGCGCAAATCTCGCGTGTGACCTCCAGCGCCCGCTCTTCCGGCAGGCGGCCGACCCGGCGCAGAAGTGACGCGAGATTCTCACCGTCCACATACTCCATCGAGATGAAGTAGTGACTGCCGACCTCGCCCATGTCGTAAATGCGGCAGAGATTCGGATGTGCGACTTGCCGGCCGATCCTCACCTCCGTCACGATCCGGTCGAGGAGCTCGCGCTTGTTCGCGATCCGCTGTGTGATGAACTTGAGGGCGACGGTCTGCCCGAGTTTCGTGTCTTCGGCACGATAAACCTCTCCGTCACCTCCTGATCCGAGCGGCGCGACGATCCGGTAGCGGCCCGCGAGCATGGTTCCGGGCGTGAACGTCCCCGCGCGTGAGCCTCCGGCCGCAGGGTCTGGTGACGATCCTGGGTGGGTCAAGGTGCGGCCAGAGTCCGGCTGCGACAGCCCAGCCCGGTGGTCGTCGTCGATCGACCGCTGCTCTGTCATAGTGTTTATGCAAATCTCAGTGGATTTTCGTAGCATTGAGCGGCCGTGCCGTCGTTGTCAACGCCCGCGACCATGATCCTGGACTTCGACACGTTTCAGCTCGATCTCGATCGCCGCCAGTTGTTCCGCGGGGGCGAGCCGGTTCACCTCTCACCCAAAGCGCTTCAGCTTCTCCAGCTTCTGATTGACGCTCGCCCTAAAGCGCTTTCGAAAGCCGAGATCCACGAGCGACTGTGGCCCGCGACGTTCGTGGCCGACTCGAACCTGGCCAGCATCGTCAACGAGGTCCGCCGCGCTCTGAGCGACGATGCGCACACTCCGAAGTACATCAGGACCGTGCATGCATTCGGATACGCCTTCTGCTCCGAGCCGCTCTCGGAGCCGGCGCGGCCGTCACGTGCTCCGGTCGCAAGATTGTTGTGGGAAAAGGGCGAGGAGGTTCTGGTTGCCGGCCGGAACGTCATCGGGCGGGATCCCGATGCCGATGTTCGCGTCGACGATCGCACGATCTCGCGCCAGCATGCCGCGATCGTCATCATTGGAACTCGGGCAACTCTCGAAGATCTGCAGAGTAAGAACGGCACGTTTTGCGAGGGCAGACGCGTGACGACTCCAGTCGCGCTGAACGACGGCGCCACGGTCGAGCTGGGCTCGGTCCGCCTGACCTATCGCGAGATTTCGACACTGTCGACGACGACGCTCTACAGGAAATGACGTTTTCAATCCGTAAGTATCGAGGGTCGTGCTTCCCGGTTCTTCGTCTCCTGGCTCATTCGAGTGTCTAATATCGCGCATGGCTACGAATCGAATCGACCGGCGCGAGTGGATGCAGATGACCCTGGGGGCGGCGGCGGCGGCGCTTGCACTCCCCTCTCGCCTGTTGGGCGGCTCGAAAGCAGCGGCATTGATCCGCCGCGCGATTCCTTCGACAGGTGAGAAGCTGCCGGTGGTCGGACTTGGCAGTTCGGCGACGTTCTCTCAGGCAGCGCGCGGAGAGAACTCAGACGCGCTGCGCGAAGTCATCAAAGCCATGGTCGACCGCGGCGCCTCCGTCTTCGACACAGCTCCGAGCTATGGAGCCTCCGAACAGGTTGGCGGAGACATCGCCGCCGAGCTTGGGGTAGCGAGCAAAATCTTCTGGGCGACGAAGGTGAACGTCGCAGGGCGCGGCGGCGATATCAGAGCGGATCCTGCCGCGGCGCGCGCGCAGATCGAGTCGTCGTTCGCGAAGCTGAAAGTTTCAACGATCGATCTCATTCAAGTGCACAACCTCGCCGACGTTCCGACTCACCTCGGCGTGCTGAAGGACTTGAAGAAAAACGGGCGCGTTCGCTACATCGGTGTGACCACCACCAGCAAAGGTCAATACGCAACGCTGCAGGATGTGATGAAGAGCGAGCCGATCGACTTCATCGGCATCGACTACGCAATCGACAATCGCGACGTCGAAGAGAGCATCCTTCCGCTCGCGGCCGCACGAAAGATCGGCGTGCTCGTCTACCTCCCATTCGGAAGGACGCGGCTCTTCCAGCGCGTCGCCGGGAAAGATCTACCTGACTGGGCACGCGATTTTGACGCCACGACCTGGGCGCAGTTCTTTATCAAGTACGTCGTCAGCCACCCCGCTGTCACGGTCGTAACCCCGGCCACGAGCAAGGTCGGCCACATGATCGACAACATTGGCGGCGGTATCGGCCGGCTGCCCGACAAGGCGACGCGCAGTCGGATGGCGGCTTTCATCGATTCACTTTCGACGCTGTAACGGACTTCTCTGTTTCGGAATCCAAGGTTGCCAGTCGCGTCGACCTCGAGGCCGATGATGAGATCGCCGGCCCGAAGGGTCGTGTCCCGGCGGCCATGCCGCCGGCCATGCTCGAGCCTCTACGGGATGCACAATGTTTGTGTGGGAGCGGGCGCCCCCGCCCGCTCCGCTCGGGCGGGGTTGGGAATGGAGCGCAGAACCGCGGCGGGCGAGGGCGCCCGCCGCCACACCAACGTAGACCGGTAGCGGCGGCATGGCCGCATCGTCGCACAATCGCGTCAGACGAGCGGGAGCGACATCTCGATCTGCGAGACGATCTTCGTTGCCCCGAGCGAGTCGAAAAACGCGCGGATCCCCAGATCGCGCGCGTCGACGTTGATGAAGCGGAGCGGGCGACCCGCGAGCGCCGCTGCGCTCTCGACGAGGGCGCGGCCGAGGCCGCGGCGCCGCTCATCGGGATCGACTGCGAGCTGCGGCACGTCGCCGCTCGATGGGAAGACTACGAGGCAGCCGCGTTGATCGCCGAGGATCACATGCTCCTCGCGTGCGCGGCGTATCGAAGCGCTCGAGTTCTGCCACGAGGGCTCCACGCTCCACCACGAGGCGAAGCGCTCCGGCTCGGTTCCCCGCTCGAAGCGAGGTGCGGGCGAGTCGATCGTCACGCTCCAGCAATCGAGCGGCCGTTGAAGGGTGAATCCGAGGCGCTCGTACAGTCCGATCGCCGGCCGGTTCGCGTCGATGACCTCGAGCCGATATTCGCGCAGACCCGACACGCGCAGATGTTCAATCGATGTTTCCATCAGCGCTTTCGCTGCACCGGCCCCGCGTGCCTCGGGCAACGTGCCCGTTCCCGTGTTGTACGCAACCTCGCCATCCGCACAGTTCAGGACGAATGCGATCATTCGTGCATCGTCAAAGCCAGCGAACGAAAGCTCCGGCACGTATCCCCTCCGCGCGAGCATCGATCGCAGTTGATCTGCATTCAGGTGCAGCGGAACGTAATAGTCCGCGAACGCGGCGTTGAAGCAATCCAGCAGCGCATCAAAGTGCGCGGGAGTCAGCGGCTGGATATTCACCGCTCCGCGCGAATCGTATAAACCTCACGGATCCATACCCCGCCCGATTCCAGCTCGACCACGGCGCGAATCAGCAGCGGCTCGGTCGGATCGAGACGAGCTCTCGATGCGTACGCGGTCGCGGACATGCTCACCATCGCCATCTGTCCCGACGCGATCGTCTCTCGATACTCACGTGTCGTCGGAGCAAGGCTGTACTGCGACATTCCCGGGGACTCGATACGCACCCGGCGAACCGTGATCGGCATCGACCCCGAGTTGGCGATCTGCACGTCGATGGTCACCGGCGCCGTCGTCCCCGATCCGAAGAAGATCGGTCCGGGTCCGCGCACGAGAACTTCGGGTCGGACATAGCCCGCGGGAGGCTTGGGATTCGACGAGCACCCGATCGCCAACAACAGGGGAAGAGAGAGAAGTGCGAACTGTCTGCGCATGCGATCCTCCGTGGAACTGCTGTAACACTGGCACTTTACGTGCCGGAACGCCGGTTGCACAACTCGCCAGCGGAGGCCTGTATGAAGAAAGCGGGTACGAAGGAAACGCGGGACGGCGTCGGCAGCCTCGATGGCGGTGAAGGTCGCGGTGTGCCGATCGACGAGCTCGAGGACGACGAATCGATCGATGACAGCCCGACCCTCGATGATTTCGAGGCGCTCATCGAGACCGATGATGCGACGCCGGCCGACCGCCGTCGCGACCCACTCCGTCACTGAGGCTGTAGTTTCTCGCTGACACGGGGTAGGGAAATATCCTCGGCACGCACTCCTTGATTGGGTCAGGTCCAACTCCCGATCACCAAGGAGCGCGCTGCGGAGATGTCGGAACCGTTCTGCTGTTGCCCTTTCTGCGGCTCGTCGCTCGCGCTCAAGCCTGGCGGTTACGCGTACATGCGGTCGCAAGTGGTCGAGCACATGAGCAGTTGCGCGCAAAAGCCCGCCGGGATGGAGAAGGATGAGTTCTGGCGGGTGGTCGACCGGGTGACGCCACAGGATCAGATGCCCTGAAGGGGCAGACCCCTTACACTTCTCCCCGATGAGGCTTCGCCGCGCGCTGCCGCTGATTGCGATTGGCTGCGCACTCCTCGCGTTTCTTCTCGGACGTTTCGAGCCAGCGCGCGCGCTCGCGCTCGAGAGCGGGCGTCACGCACTCGCCGCCGCAGCGGTCGTCCTCGCGTGTCTGGCCGCCGGGAGACTGGCGATTCTGCTCGCGCTGAAGATCACGCGGGCTGAAGCGGGTATTGCGATCCGGCACAGCGACGCGCTTCTCATCGGCTTTCCCGTTCTCGGAACGGTCGCCGCGCTCCTTGCGTGGACCCCGCTCGCTCTCGCTCCCTCGCTTCGCAGTGCGACGGCGGCACTAGCTGTGATTGGAGCGATTCTCCTCTGGCGTGAACGGCCGGCTTCGCGGTTTCCTCATCGCCTGCTTCTTCTTCCGATTCTGCTCGCGCTCGCGATGGCGCTGGTACCGGTGACCTCGCCGGACGAGTTGATCTACAAGCTGGCAGCACCCCACGCGTATCTGCTGTTCGACCGGATGCAGCAGCTTCCGCTGAACTCGCATTCCTACGCGACGCTCGCGCCGCACTTCACCGACATGGCATCGCTCGCGCTCACTGGCGGCATCGCGGCGAAGCTCGCGCGCTTCGCACTCTTTCTCGCCGCCCTCGCGGCGGTCAATCGTCTGGCGAGACGATTCACGCCGCATCCGGAGTGGGTCGTCGCGATTCTCGCCTGGTCACCCGCGCTGGCGCTGACTGCGGGCTGGTGCTGGGACGAGTGGGGGTTGATCGGCCTCGTCGCGCTCTGCCTCGACCGCTGGCTGGAATGGAGCGAGACCACTGCTCCCGCAGCCGCCGCGATCGCATTCGCTGCGGCGGGCGCGGCGGCGGCCACCAAGTACACGGCGCTCCCTTTCCTCGCGGCATTCGCGGTGGTCGTTCTCATTCGCGCGCGTCATCAGCGCCGGCTCATCGCGGGCGGAGCGCTCATCGTCGCGATTCTCGGCGGCTTCTTCTACATGCGGAACCTGATCTGGACCGGATCGCCGGTGGCTCCGCTCCTCGAGCGTGGCGCGCCGCCGATCCTCGCGTACCGCACCGCCGAACAATGGGGCGGCTGGCGCGAATTGATGCGCGGCTCGTACATCTTTGATGCGGGGATGATCGACGAGTCGCTCGGCGTGCTTCTGCCGCTCGCGGCGATCGCGGCACTGCTGGCGTGGCGCCGGCGCGAGATGCGCGATCTTCTGATCATCGGTGGAATCCAGCTCCCGATTCTTCTGACCATCTCGCCGATCGCGCACAACCTGACCGCCGCGCTGCTGCCGCTCGCGATTGCCGGCGGCGTGATGTTGATCGAGATCGGCTTGCTCTGGCGAATCTTCGCGACGATCGCCATCGTTGCGCAGGCCGTCGTCATCGTCTTCGTAGCGGAGACGTACGATCTCGACATCTATCTCGGCGGGAAGAAGACGGCCGCGCAGTATGTCGCGGGGCGTTTCGATTTCGCGGCGCCGTATGAGTGGATCCGTGTGTCGACACCGGAGTCCTCCCGCGTCCTGCTTCTCGGCGAGACACGAACCTTCTATCTCGAGCGGCAGTTCATCGCCGGCGGCAACCTCGACGGGCCACGGATCGCCGACTGGCTCGCGCGATATCCGTCGCCCGATGCACTTCGTACCGAGCTCCGACGAATCGGCGTGACGCATGTTCTGCTGCGAACAAACGGCTATCGCGTGCTCGCGACGAACTCACGTCCGTTGACGCTGATCGAGAGGGAACAGATGCTCGAAGTGCCGCCGACAGTGGATGATGTCGTGCGTGGCCTGCTGTCGTCATCCACGCTGCGCTATCGCGACGCGAATTTCGTCATCGTCGAGATCTGATGGCGACGAAAAGCCGGCGGCTGAAGCCGGCGCCACGTCATGCATGGC
>JAENWF010000185.1 GCA_016650215.1 Thermoanaerobaculia bacterium | reverse complement strand
GGAACGATGCGCGAATCGGCATTCGCGCCGATGCCGAACGCGGCTCCTGTGTTGCGGACGTGCACGATCTGAAAAAGATTCGGGATGACCGGAATCGCATCGTGCAACTGGATGCTGCGCGTGACGAGCCACTTGGTCCAGGCATCGAGGATGATGACGATGGCGGCAATGACAGCGTAGTGGGTTCGCTTCAAACGGCTGCTCCAACCGAGCGTTTCTCTTCGATCAGCTTGTCGAGCTCCGTCCGCAGGCGTCCGAGGATCTCATCGTAGGTGAACTGGCCAATGGTCTCGGGTCCGCGCTTCAGATTCACGAAGCTCGGGGCGCACCACATGCCGAGATCCGCATCGTCCGTCTCGCCGGGACCGTTCACGCGACAGCCCATCACGGCGATCGTGATGTCGTGCTGCTTCGCGTACTCGGTCATCTCACGGACGTTGTGCGCGAGATCGATGAACGCCTCGTTCTCGACCCGGGAGCATGAAGGACAACTGATGATGTTCAATCCCTTGTGCTCGAAGCGCGGAACGGAGCGGAAGCGGCCCTGCTCGATGTCGTCGAGGATCTGCCGTCCGACGGTGATCTCGTCGCCCTTCCGCTCGAACGGCAGCGTGAGTGAAACGCGAATCGTGTCGCCGATGCCGCGCGCGATGAGCTGTTCGAACGCGATGCGCGTCTTGATGATCCCGTCGGGCGGCATCCCCGCCTCCGTCACGCCGAGGTGAAGAGGAACTTCGGGGCGCGCTTCGGCGAAGCGGATGTTCGCGTCGATGACCTTGTTCGGGTCGGAATCTTTGATTGACACGCAGTACTGGTCGAAGCCGAGGTCGTCGAGCATCGCGCAGTGATCCATTGCTGACTCGATCATCGGAGTGATCGAGTCGTCGTGCGAATACTTGGCGACCTTGTCCGGATCGACCGAGCCGGCGTTGACTCCGATGCGCATGGCGCAGCCGTGCGCGCGGGCAACATCGACGAGATAGCGGACTTTCTCGTGGATCGGCTTCTCGCGCTCGAGGTGGTAGAGGTGTCCCGGGTTGTAGCGAAGCTTCTGGACGTACGGCGCGACCTTCTCGGCGAGCCGGTAGTTTTCCTGAAGATCGATGACGAGGTTCGCGTTCGGTCGGTCGGCGCGGATCTCCGCGAGCGCGGTAACGTCCTTCGGGTTATCGACCGCGATGCGAATCACGTCCGCGCCGGCGGCCTCGAGCAACTCGACCTGACGGATCGTCGCAGCGATGTCGATCGTACGCGTCGCAGTCATCGACTGCACCGCGATCGGGTTCGACCCGCCGATCTTCACGTTGCCAATGCGAATCTCTCGCGTCTGCCTCGGTTTCACGCGCTCATCCTAACGATTCGCCCGTCGAAAGATTCCGGCGCTACGCCTTCTCCATGAAGCGCGCGAACGCGTGGTCCGACGAGGTCATGTGCCCTACGAGCCACTCGCGGATCGCGACCGCCTCGGCCGGGAGGGCGGAGGGGCCGGCGCCCGTGACGTGCGCCTGCAGCTCGCCGAGCTTCGACATCAGCTCACCATGCTCGAGCTCGTGCGCCCAGTAGTCGGGGTAGGAGAGCCGCCGCATGAGAATCTGCTCGGCCGCGAAGTGAGCCTCGGAGAGATGTTCGAGCTGCTTCAGGAGCTCGAGTGCTTTCTCCCGCTTCGACTCGCCGAGCGCCTCTTCGATTGCATGCAGCAGGCGAAGCTGGAGCGCATGCTCGCCCTCGGTGTCGGACTCAGGGGGCTGGCGGTGTACTTCGTTCATCGGGCGATTCTAGTCCCACTCCGCTCCGCCTGCGGTTCTGCTCGGCCAAGGGCGTCGTTTTACGTCGGCCGACCAGCGCGCACGATTCCTTCATGCACCTGCATGTCGGCCCGTCGAACTGATCGCTCTTTAGAAGTTGCTTGCGAGCCCCTCGCCGAAAGGCGAGGGGCTTTTTGTTGGAGAGGGAGAACGAAAGACCGCCGGCTGAAGCCGGCGCCACGTCGAGCAAGGCTCATGGCAGCATTCGCGAATGACGTGGCGCCGGCTTCAGCCGGCGGCTTTTCGTTCCTCGCTGATTGGATGTGCTGCGGGAAAAGTTCAACTAGCCTCCTCGGCACTCAGCACTCAGCACTACCGTCGCGTTGATCTTCGCTTCGACTCGACCAGCGTGAGCGTCACGCTGACGGTTTTGCCGCCGTTCCGTGCGATCTCGATCGTTGTTGAACGGCTTCCGGCTTTGGCGCCGGCACCTTCATAACGCCCTGGAAGCGTGACCGTGTACGTCCCGACACCATTTGTCGGATCGGTCGCGTTGAGAACGAGATTCCGGCCGCTTTCGGCGAAGTGGAGAATCGCGGGGGCGGAGGACTGCACGCCTTCGACGGCGCCGGCAGTCCAGAAGACGATGCCGAGCGATGATTCGCGGCGATTGCGGACCGCGGACACGTTCGCGTTGTTGGCGATGATGGCGATGCTACTTGTCGCGACCCAATCGCGCATCCCTGCCGGTGTGACGTTCGGTACGACCACGTACTCCGCAGCCGCGTTGACCGGCGCGGTTCCGTGATCGAGCCACAGCGTGACGAATGTGCGTGTGTACGGCGTCGTGTCGGCCGAGCCGCCGAGGGACGCCCAGGTGCCGGTGCGTGCCTCGCGCTTCATCTGCAGGTTTCCGCCGGCTGAAAAGTAGTAGCCGGTGCCCTCGAGAACGCTCCATCCCGGACCGCTGACGAGTTGGGACGCGTCGCTCACGAGCGGCCACTGGGTGACGATCGTCTCCACGCGGTTGGCGCTCGGCGATGTGATGCTGTTCGTCAGAAAGACAATCGAATCATCAAAGAAGAACCACGCTTTCTTCGCAGTGAGGGTCGAGTTGAGCGGCGCGAGTTCCATCGCCGAAACGCCGTTCCGCCCGTCACCGGTGCCTCCCGCGAACGAGCGTGTTCCGTAGCCGTAGGTGTCGTCAGCGGTTCGCGCGTGTTGCTCGACGGTGGTGCCGGGGAGCCGCGTCCAGTCGAACGCCGGCCAGACATCGCGGCCGAAGTGCTCGTCGCCGCTCAGAGCAAGATGGAAGCGGCCGTCGGACTGCCGCGAGCCGAGGAGATTTTCTCCGTTGGTTCGTTCTCCCGACTTTGTGCGCGTGGAGAACATCTTCACCGATGCATACCACCCTGCGCGGCGGTGAGAGGTGTAGTCGGAGAGGTAATAGTGTCGATGACCCTGGGGCGCCGCCGCCGCGTATTGCGCCCCCTCGACCTGCCCCGCGAGGCCGGCGAGCTCCACCGGTAGACCCCACTGCCAGCTCTGCAGCATCCGGGCTGCTGCTCCGCGGATCTCGGCGGCGCGAGGCGAATCGAACTGCGAGGCCTCGAGCAGCGCGGCGATTCCGTTGAAGCCGGTCGTTGACCGCCGCGCGACTTCACGCCCGATCGTCGACACGTCGAAGTAGTTTCCGTACAGACTCCAGGCGATGCCGTCCGCGACGTAGTCGCTCAGCGCGGCGAGCGAGCGCGGAGGTAGCGCGTACGACGTGTTGCGCGCAATCAGCGCGTATTTCGCGGCATCGTTCGCGAACGATCCACCATAACCACCGGTATAGAGCTGCGCCCCGTGCTGATGGAATGAACCGTCGCTCTTGATCCCCTCGCCCGACGTTGGGAGCGTCACTCCTGCCATCGCGTCGCGAACGAGCGCGAGCATGGCGGGATCATCCTCGATCAGCGCCAGACAGAGATGGGTGAACGATGACCAAACCAGATTCTGACCGGTCGGCGTTGGGCCGACGATCCCTCTCGCCGCCGGCGAGCTGCCGATGCGCAGCGCGATCGCCGCGCTGAGGTCGTCGTATGTTTTCGTCGAGATCTCACCGCGCATCAGCACCAGGGTGGGCCCGAGATCGAGCGGCACGCCGATCGTCCAGAACCACCAGTTGCCGAGCGGGAGCGTGCTCCCGCCGTAGAAGTCGCTGACCTTGCGCAGCGATGCCTCGATCTGCGCAAGGAGCTGTCTGTCGCGATAGAGCGGCTGCCCTGGCGTTTGGTAGGCCTTCGCCATCAACATCAGCCGCTTGACGTGCTCCCATGGGGACCAGCTTCCTGCTGGCGTCTCTTTGTAGTTGACGTCGGTCCAACTCCCGTCCGACAGCAGGTACCCGGGAGCGGTGTAGCTGCGGACGGCCCCCTCGAGCTCTCCGAGGGACATCTGCATCCTCGGCGATCCGCGGCTCGCGCCGGCCGCGGTGTAGAACCTAAGAAAGTTTTCACGCAGCACGTCGATGTCTGCGGCGTACGCCGGCGGCGCAGCGAGGAGCAGGAGAATCGCGAGGGTTCGTTTCATGAGCCTGGGCACAAAATGAAAAAGGACGGCGGTTGCGCCGTCCTTTCGTGTTCGTCCGAGATTTAAATTACAGCGGGGTGACGTTTGCCGCCTGAAGACCTTTGGGGCCCTGAACCACGTCGAACTCAACCTGCGAGCCTTCGGCGAGTGAGCGGAAACCCTTTGCCGTGATCGCTGAGAAGTGAACGAAGACATCCTCGCCACCCTCCATCGTGATGAAGCCGAAACCCTTGGCGTCGTTGAACCACTTCACAGTACCGGAGCTACGCATTGCTGAAAATCTCCTTCTAATTGTTCATGCTGCTGACTTCGGTCCGCGGGTAGCGGATCGTCGTCACTGCCTCAAATAATACTCATACGATGTCAGGCCCAACGCGGCCTCGTGAGTGTAAATTTCCAAAACTATCGTCATCCCATGACCAAACCGGCGAGCGTTCTCATCAGTTCAGTTCCACCACGAACGGAACATCTGGACGACCCCAAGAGCGCCTACACTGATGGCTGCCAGCAGCGCCGCGCTCCACGACCACCTCATCGCCGCACTCGCTTCCGAAACCTTCTGACGAAACTCGGAGCCGGCGGGTTGCTCGAAGGTGGCGGGAATCGTGACACCGATGGTCTCGCGGATGGAGTTGATTGTCTCGAGATGTGCAGGGACTTCGCGCGGCTCGATCGAGTCGCGGAGTGACCGTAGAGAAGTCTCCACGATGATCGATGGACCGTTCGCGCGGATGGCCGAGGAGAAGCCGATCGACGGACCGTTGTGCGCGATCTGATCGGGCTCGATCGTCACGTTCGCGGGGAAGCGGAAGATCGTCCGCTGGCGGACATCAAGCGGATGATTCGTCGCGAGTGGCATCGACCGGATGACTGTTCCCGGGCGGGTGAGGTAGCGGTCGACATCGCGCGGATAGAACGTCCACGATCCCTTCTTCCACATTCCGCGAATCGAGTAGCGCTCGCGGATCACGACGACGTTCTTGTCGCGGTCGTCGTCGATCTGCGGCGGTGCCGTCTGCGAGATCTGGGGATGATCGGCCGCGAAGTGATTGATGCGCTCGCGCGCGAGGTCCGTTCCAGACATGCCCGACAGTACCGTTCGGACCGAATCTGCTTCCGCGCCGGTGTAGGTCGTACAGACTGCGAGACTCGTCGGCATGCTCGCGGTGTTCGCGATGTAGGTCTGGTCGACGACGATTCGCCCATGCGTGGCCGCAGGAATCTCGGCGAGCGCGGTCGTCGTGTCGCCGACCACGAGCGCGCGCCGGTCGTCCGGGGTGTCGATCGTCTCGATCGTTCCCCCTTGCTGCGAAATCGTCGGATCGATCCAGTGAGTCTTCCCACCTGACGCGACGCGGACGATCACGTGATCGAATGCAAATGGGGAAGGCAGACGGCGATCGAGCATCTGGCGAAGGCGCGTGCTGACAAGCGCGGGCTCGGCAGTGACGCCAAGCTCGCGCAGCAGCAACGACAACACGAACGCCTTTTCCTTGCAGTCGCCCCAGCGCTGGGCAAGCGTTTGAGACGGTTGGCGCGGCCGGTGCGAGTTCTCGCCGATCTCGATGCCGAGGTAGCGGATCTCGTCCTGCACGAAACGGATCGCGGCGGTCGTGCGCGCCGCCGGATCGGCGTGCTTCGCGCGAATCTCATCGGCGAATTTTCTGATTGCAGCGATCGACTCCTGGTCGGGACGAAACATCGGCGCCGACCACTGGGCGACCTCCTGCCACGAGGCGAACTCGGTCAGTTCGACGGTCTCCCACGCGTCGTACCACGATGGAGTGTCGTCCTCGAACTCGATCGGATAGCCATCGAGACGTTCCCAGACATAGATTGTGTCGCCGCCGCCGGTCGAGATCTGCGGCTTTGCGCCGGCGTGGCGCAGCGTGCGCGCCTCGGGCCAGATGATTCGATGGCGGATCTGCTTTGTCGGAAGGCTCGAACCGAGCTCGAGCTCCGATGCGAAGCGGCCTCGAAGGATCGGATTGGCGCCGTCGACCGACCATGCGTAGTCGATCACGTCCCCCGGGCGAACGTCGCTCAGGAAGATCAGCGCGTTGAGATTACCGCTGTAGATCTGACTCTCGGCGTCGTCTTCGTCATCGATCACGCGCACTTTTCCTGGGTCGAGCGCATTGATGCGCTGGCCGCCGCGGACGATCGAAACCTCGTGGAGAATCAGCCGCTGATAGCTGGGGTCGAATGCGATCGAAAGCTCGGAGGCGTTTTGAACTCCACTCGTCGAGAGAACCTTGCGCACCGTTCGAAAGTAATGCGTCCAGCCGCGGCCCGTCACGCGAATCTGGTGATCGGCGAGAAGGTCGTACAAGCCGAAGCGAACGGCCTCCGGCGTCACCTTTGCCGCGTAGTCGACCGCGACGGTGTCGGTCCAGCCCGCGGGCGGCGCCACATCAAACTCTCCATAGCTCCGCGCAAGGGCGGGGAGGGGGAGGAGCAGAAGTGCGAGGAAGACCCGGATAATCACTGGGAGTAATTATCGCTCAGGATCAGTGCTGAGTG
This sequence comes from Thermoanaerobaculia bacterium, assembly GCA_016650215.1. Taxonomy (GTDB): domain Bacteria; phylum Acidobacteriota; class Thermoanaerobaculia; order Gp7-AA8; family Gp7-AA8; genus JAENWF01. Next base: position 3,356 of record JAENWF010000185.1, on the reverse strand, counting down.
CTGAGTGCTGAGGGGTGACGAGTGACGAGTGACGAGTAACGAGTAACGCCTTGTCATCCTGAGCGCAGCGAAGGATCCCCCGCGCTGAGACGACCCTCGCCCGGACGCGGGGGATCCTTCGCTTCGCTCAGGATGACACTCGGTAACACCACTCGTCACTCGTCACGCGTCACTCGTCACTCAGCACTCAGCCTCAGCACTCAGCACTCAGCTCCTAAACCCAGGAGCAGATCGGGCAGATTGTCCGATCGTGACCCCTGGCCGGGCAATGCTCCCGCCCAAAGTAGATGATCTGCAGGTGCCTGCGATTCCACTCGTCGCGCGGGAACACCTTTTTGAGATCGCGTTCCGTCCGCACGACATTCGTTCCGTTCGAGAGTCGCCAGCGCCCGGCGAGGCGGTGAATGTGCGTGTCGACCGGAAACGCAGGAACACCGAACGCCTGCGACATCACGACGCTCGCCGTTTTGTGCCCAACGCCCGGCAGCCGTTCGAGCGCTTCCATGTCTGACGGCACGCCTCCGCCGTGTTCCCCGACGAGGATCTGCGACAGGCGGAGGATGTTCTTCGCTTTCGACGGCGAAAGGCCGCAGCTTCGGATCGCGCCGAGGATCTCGCCTTCGCTCAGCTCCGCCATCGCGGCCGGGGTCGCTGCGAGTCGGAAGAGCGCCGGTGTGACTTTGTTCACCTGCGCATCGGTTGTCTGCGCCGAAAGGAGCACCGCGACCAGCAGCGTGAACGGATCCTCATGCTCGAGCGGAATCGGCGGTTGCGGATAGAGCTCGTCGAGGATTTCGCCGATCCTCCGTGCGCGCTCGGCCCGTTTCAATCGCGCGCCTCGGCATCTCGCCACTTCGCGATGTGAACTGGTAGCGGTGGAGACTCGATGTTGAGCCCCGCGACCACAAGCAACTCGCCGGGCGCTACGTTGCCCTTCGGACCGCGCATAAGTCCCCGGACAGTCGATGTTGCAGCCATTTCTCCCTTCGCGTTCTCAACGATGTGCTCGAAGTAGAGCCACTTCTCATCCCAGGCAACGATCCGCGAGCGCACGGTGAATCGTTCGAATGGGAGCAGCGGCCGTCTGTACGTGGTCATCGATCCGCCTACGAGCGGCCGCCACCCCATCCGCAGAACCTTTCGGAAGATCCGCATCCCGACGAGCAGATTGACGCGGCCGATGTCCATGAAGCTAATGTAGCGGCCGCTGTTTGCGTGCATGTTGAGATCGAGGTCGTTCGGCCAGACGCGCATCGAGACGCGCCCCTCTTCGAGCGGTCCGATGCGCCGGCTGAGCCGAGTCACGATCAGCGTTTTGATGAATCGGAAGAGCAGAACCACGTGACGATTGTATGTGTCCGGCGTCTTAACTGAGGTCGAAGAGGAGCGCTTCGGCACCGGTGCCGCTCAGAGTCACCGACTTCTCCCCGGAGATCGCGGCGCCGTCGCCGGCCTTCAACTTCACGCCATTGACCTCGACCTCGCCGCGCGCGACCTGGATCCATCCGTAGCGCTCTGGCGCGAACTCGTGCGTCACCTTCTGTCCCTGATCGAGCAGCGTCGTGTAGATCGTCACGTCCTGATGAATCTTCAGCGATCCATCGCGGGCGTCAGGCGACGCTACGACGCGCAGCGTTCCCCGGCGCTCGGTTTCGGCGAAGCGCTTCTGCTCGTATCCCGGTGTGATGCCTCGCTGGTCCGGCATGATCCAGATCTGAAGAAAATGAACCGGGTCGGTCGCCGAAGCGTTTGCCTCGCTGTGCATGACGCCGGTGCCCGCGCTCATTCGCTGCACTTCGCCGGGAGTGAGCACTCCATTGCCGCCGGCGTTGTCGCGATGGGCGAGCCCTCCTTCGAGCACGTACGACACGATCTCCATGTCGCGATGACCATGCGTCCCGAACCCGCGGCCCTCGCGCACGCGGTCCTCGTTGATGACGCGCAGGGTACGGAACCCCATGAACTCCTCGTCGTGGTAATCGGCAAACGAGAAGGTGTGGTACGTATTGAGCCATCCGTGATCGAAGTGACCCCGTTCACTGGCTTTCCGGATTCGAATCATGTGCTTCCTCCTCAGACCATGAAACAAATCTCTATTCCTGTGTAAGCGCGGTCACGCCAGGCTGCGTCTCATACACTACGATAATCCCCATAGGAGCCGGAGGCAGAATGCAGCGCAGGCAGTCAATTCTGACGGTGTTTGTTCTCGTCGCCGCAGCCTCGGCGGCGGTGGTGGCGACCGCTGAGTCTCCGGCACCTGCCGCTCAGGACTGCACGCTCGACTCCGTCTCCGAAACGCCGCGGGAGATGTGGCGCCGGCTCTCGAAGACCGCGGAGTCAGTCGCTCCGAGCGGCCCGCGACTTGCGTCGGACGCCACGACGTCCCGCCGCCGCGCGGTCAAGCCTCCAGCCGGGGCAGCACCCGTCGCCGCGAAGAACTTCATCGACACCGAGACGTTCGCGAAGATGACACGCGACGGCGTTCGCTGGACCGCGCTCTCGTCCGACGAGGAGTTTCTTCGCCGCGTCTCGCTCGACCTTACGGGCCAGATCCCGACCGCCGCCCGTACCAAAGCGTTCCTCGCCGACACGAGGTCGGACAGGCGCGACAAGCTGATCGACGAGCTCCTGGCGTCCGACGAATTCAGCGAGCGATGGACGCTCTGGTTCGGCGATCACGTGCAGAACGTGCGCGTCTCGTCGAACATCAATCTGAATCAGCTGGGACGCAACGCCTGGTACACATGGATCAAGGAATCGTTCCGCACGGCGAAGCCGTACGACGCGATGGTGCGCGAGCTTGTCACCGGTCGCGGCGGCGCATTCACCAACGGTCCGGCGAACTACTGGGTGCGCCAGATTCAGACCAACGGACCGGTTCAGGACACCTTCGACAATCTCTCCGCTGACAGCGGCGAGAAGTTCCTCGGCCTCCCGCTCAACTGCATCTCCTGCCACAACGGACTTGGACATCTCGAGCAGGTGAACAGCAGCCTTGTGAAGCGGACGCGCGACGAGTTCTGGAAGAACGCCGCGTTCTTCGCGACCGACATTCACCGCCCGCAGCGCGACCAGGTCAACAACGTCGTCGAGTACTACATCGAGGCGAATCCGAATCCGGCGCGTGCGCGATATCAGCTCAACACGACCTCCGGCAACAAGACACCGCGCCAGCCCTACACCGGTCAGCCGGCCTTCGTGGATCCCGCGTTCTTTCTTTCAGGAGAGACTCCGCGGTCTGGCGAACTGCCCCGCGACGCGTACGCGCGTATCCTCACCGCGCACCCGCAGTTCGCACGCGCGAGCGTCAATTACCTCTGGAAGGAAATGTTCGGCCTCGGCATCGTCGAGCCGGC
>JAENWF010000184.1 GCA_016650215.1 Thermoanaerobaculia bacterium | reverse complement strand
GGCAGGGGAATCCTGAGCCGCGAAGACGGCGAAGGATCAACGGTGGCACCGGCAGCATTTCGCAACGGGCGATGCTCATAACGTGACCGCCGCGGTGCCACCATTGACCCTTCGCTGCGCTCAGGGTTGGACTTCTTCACAGCCGCGCTTTCGCTTCCTCCGCGCTGATCATTCCTTGTTGCACGAGCGCTTCCAGCGAATCCTCCAGCGAGATCATCCCCGCGCGTTTGCCGAGGGTGAGTTCGGTGGCGAGGTTCTGCAGCTTGTCATTGCGGATGTGATTGCGGATGGCGGTGTTCGCGAGGAGCACTTCGACCGCAACCGCGCGCCCCTTCCCGCGCGAGAGCGGAATCAGGTGCTGAACGACGATCGCGTTGAGTGCGAGGGATAGCTGCTGGCGCACCTGTGCCTGCTGTGCGGGCGGGAAGACATCGACGATGCGATGGATCGCATGTGCCGCGTCGCTGGTGTGAAGGGTCGAGAGAATCAGATGGCCGGTCTCGGCGGCAGTGATCGCGGTCGAGATCGTCTCGAGATCGCGCATCTCTCCGACGAGAATCACATCGGGATCCTGCCGCAGCGACGCGCGCAGTGCAGAGGCGAAGGCCGGTGTGTCGCTGCCGACTTCGACCTGTTCGATGATCGAGCGGATGTTGCGATGCTCGTATTCGATCGGATCTTCGATCGTGATGATGTGGCGCGCCTCATTGCGGTTGATCTCACCGATGAGCGCCGCGAGCGTGGTCGTTTTTCCCGCGCCGGTCGGGCCGCACATCAGCACGAGTCCGCGCGAAGGCTTCACGAGCTCGGCGAGCGACGGAGGAAGATTCAGCTGCGCGAGTGTTGGAATCTCGCTCGGAAGCGAGCGCACCGCGGCCGCGAGCGTTCCACGCTGACGATGCACGTTGATTCTGAAGCGGACCGATGAAAGGCGGAGCGAGAAATCTGCCGACCCTTCTTCCGTGAGTTGCTGACGGCTCCGGCTGCTGAGGACCGAGGAGACGAGATCGTCGATGTCGTCACCCGAGAGCGGCTCGCCCGCAGGAGTCAACACCCCGTCGATGCGGAACACCGCGGGTGATCCGGCGGTCAGCAGCAGATCGCTCGCGCGCCGCTGCGACATTTCGCCGAGAAGTCTCTCGAGCCGGTCAGATGTCTCGCGCGGCTGCTCCCCCTCATTGATCCTCCGCACGAGATCGTCGAGCTGCGGATCGCGAATGAGCTTGCTCACGAGCTGAGCCGTTGCGGCGATTGTGCCATTGGGGGGTGGGGCAGGATCGTGTCTTGCGATCAGGGGCAACAGAGTACGAAAAACCGCCGGCTGAAGCCGGCGCCACGTCACTTACGAATGCTGCCACGAGCCATGCTGGATGTGGCGCCGGCTCTCAAGCCGGCGGTCTTTCGTCCTCCCTAGCTTTATTCACTTGCGAATGCTGCCTCGAGCCATGCATGACGTGGCGCCGGCTTCAGCCGGCGGCTTTTCGTTCTCTGCGGGTTCATCACCTCACCCGCCAGTTTCCCTCCGCCCACCCCGCGTGTCTCACTCCCAGGAGGCACTCAATGTTCGATACATCACTGGTTCGTTCCCGCGCGGTTGTGGCTCCGCAGCGAGTCACCCTCGTCGCGATCTCGATCGGTCTTCACTCGGCGATCGCAGCCGCGGTGGTATTCGCTGCGATCGCTTCTGTCGAGTTCCCGAACGAGGCGCCCGATCAGATTGCTGTCTTTCGTGCTGTGACCAACCCGCCACCGCCGCCGCCACCTCCCGCCGGACCGCCGAAGGCGAAGTTGCCCGGCGTCGTCATTCCGAAGCAGCCACTCACGGCGCAGCCGGCGGAGCCAACGCCGCCGCTCGAGATTCCAGATCAGACTCCGGTGCTCGAGCCGTCGCAGGGAAATGGCGAGCAGACTACCGGCGAGCCCGGCGGCCAACCGGGGGGAGAGCCGGGCGGAGTTCCTGGTGGCACTCCGGGCGGTACCGGGGAGTCGCTCGAGCCGGGCGTTCCGGCAAACGGCGGACTCCCGTATCAGCCGGGCGGCGAGATCCGCTCCGCGCGGATTCTGCAGCGAGTCGAGCCGGCGTATCCGCGCGCGATGATCGGAGCCCGCCTGCAGAACGTCATCGTGACGGTTCGATGTGTGATCGACAAGAACGGGCGCTCGCGCGATGCAAAAATCATCCGCAGCTCGTACCCGCCGTTCAACGCGGCCGTTCTCGACGCGCTCGAGAAGTGGACGTTCGCGGCGGGAACGCGCCACGGACAGCCGGTCGACACATGGTTCGAGCTGACAGTCCGATTCAACGTGCGATAATTTGCGCCGTTTGGATCTGATCCCAAAGTCCATCGTCTGTCTCCGCGAGGGATACACGCGCGAGACGGTTGTGCGCGATGTCATCGCGGGCGTGGTCGTCGGGATCGTGGCGCTGCCGCTCGCACTCGCGTTCGCGATCGCGTCGGGCGTCCCGCCGGAGCGCGGTCTCTACACTGCGATCGTCGCCGGTTTTCTGATCTCTGCACTCGGAGGAAGCCGGGTGCAGATCGGCGGACCGACCGGCGCGTTCGTCGTGATCGTCTACGGGATCATGGCGGAGTTCGGCTACGGCGGGCTCGTGATCATCACCATGATCGCCGGCGGCGTCCTCGTCGCGATGGGTCTCGCGAAGATGGGCGGGCTCATCAAGTTCATCCCGTATCCGGTGGTCACCGGCTTCACCTCCGGCATCGCGGTGATTATTTTTTCCTCGCAGATCAAGGATCTGCTCGGCCTGAAGATGGCGGCGGTCCCACCCGACTTCATGGACAAATGGGTGGCCTACAAGGAGAAGATCGGGACGTTCGACCTGACGACTGCGATCCTCGCGGGGGCGACGCTCGCCGTCTTGCTTCTGTGGCCGCGCGTCTCGCACATGGTGCCGGCGCCGTTCGTTGCGATGCTGCTCGCGACGCTGGCCGTGAAGATCTTCGACCTTCCGGTGGAAACGATCGGCTCGCGCTTCGGCGGCGTGCCGTCCTCACTTCCGCGTCCCGAGTTCCCCGACATCCCGTGGCACCGCATACGCGAATTCATTCCCCCTGCGCTGACGGTCGCGCTGCTTGCGGCGATCGAGTCGCTGCTTTCCGCGGTCGTTTCCGACGGAATGATCGGCACGCGTCACCGATCGAACACGGAGCTCGTCGCACAGGGAATCGCGAACATTGTCTCGCCGATCCTCGGCGGCATCCCCGCGACCGGGGCGCTCGCGCGCACGGCCACGAATGTGAGAGCCGGGGGCCGCACGCCGCTCGCGGGAATCGTTCACGCGCTGACGTTGCTGCTGATCCTGCTGCTCTTCGGCAAATGGGCGGCGATGGTGCCGCTTGCTTCGCTCGCCGCGATCCTCGTCGTCGTCGCGTATCACATGAGCGAATGGCGCGCGTTCGCGGGACTGCTTCGCGCTCCGCGCAGCGACCTCGTCGTGCTGATTCTGACCTTCATCCTCACGATCTTCGTCGACCTCACCGTCGCGGTGCAGGTCGGCATCGTGGCGGCAGCGCTCCTCTTCATGCGCCGCATGGCCGAGATCACGCGCATCGAAGGAGTGACGGACGAGATCCGCGATGGCGTTGAAGATCCCGATGAGATCACGCAGGTGCGGAAGCGGAAGCAGATTGTCGGTGGCCGCGAGATTCCTGCCGGCGTCGAGGTCTATGCGGTCAACGGCCCATTCTTTTTCGGCGCGGCGGGGAAGCTCAAAGAAGTGATGACCGAGATCGGCGAGCCGCCGCGCGCGCTGATCCTCCGCATGCGCCACGTGCCGGCGATCGATGCGACAGGTGTCCACGCACTCGAAGAGATGGCGCGCGCCTGCGCGCATCAGGGAACGCGCCTGATTCTCACCGAGCTGCTCAAGGAGCCGATGGAGGTCATCGTCGACTCGCGCAAGTTAAAGACCGTCGAGTTCGCGAAGACACTCGACGCGGCACTCGCCACCTGTCAAAGCGCTAAACCCTGAGCGAAGGACGTGGTTGCGTCTTCAGCCGGCGGTTCTTCGCCCCATGTCACGCCTCCGGCACCACCTCTACGGCCGCTGCCTTAGGCTTCGTCAGCGAGGTCACGTAGACGACGCCGACGACGCCGCCAATCGTGAGTGCGGCGCCGATCGCGCCCATCGGCGAGATGAGCTCGCCGATGACCCACGCGCCGAGTGCCATCGAGATGATGACGGCGAGCTGAGAAATCACGCCGACTGTCATCGCGTCGACCCATCGCAGGCTGAAGGTCATCGTGAGTTGTGCGCCGATCGCGAACAGCGATGTTGCGGCGAGCGCAACCCATTCCATCCCGACAGGGTTCTTCCACGTCATGATGCCGAGGGGCGCGGTCACGACGAGCCCGAGCGCACAGAAGCTCGCGTAGACGCTCCACGAGTTCTCTCCCCGCCGCGCGGCGCGAATCGCAGTCACAGCGGCGCCGGAGAAGATCGCGGAGCAGGCCCCCGCCAACTCCCACACGCCGAATCCGAAAAGAGATCCTGGCGGGGCGTTACCTCTTACGACCAGCAGCACGCCGAGGAATGCGACCGGCAGCGGGATGAGCACCTTCGGGCTGATCCGCTCTCCGATGAAGAGCACGGAAAACATGCCCGACCAGACGGGCGCCGTGTAGTTGAGCAGTGTCGCCACACCGACGCTGCTGTGCTCGATCGCGAGAAAGTAGAGGAGCACCGCCGTGCCGCCGAAAACACCGCGGTAGATCAACAGATCGATACGCCGAAATTTCATCGCCGATCGGCGGGCGCGCGGGATGAGGAGGACCGGCAGCAGTCCGACTGCGAAGCGGATCATCGCCACCTGCGGACCGCTCAGGCGTCCCGAGGCGAGCTTCGCCGCGAAAGCCATCAGGCCGAACATCGTCGCGGAGGCAGCCATCAGCAGGAGCGCGCGCTGCAGCGCTCCTCGGTCCGCTTTTGTTATCGTCTCTGCCGGCAAAGCGCGGAAAGGGTAGCACGCGCAGGGAGGGACCTTTGACCACGCCCATCACGTATCGCGAAGCGAACAAGCACGACACGAGCGACATCGTCGACTTTCAGGTCGCGATGGCGCGCGAGACCGAAGACATCGCACTCAATCGTCACATCTGTATGCGCGGCGTCGAAGCGGTGTTCGAGGACCGAGCCCTCGGCCGGTACTTCGTTGCTGAAGACGATGAACAGCTCGCCGCGTCACTGCTCATCACGTACGAGTGGAGCGACTGGCGCAACGGTCTGGTCTGGTGGATTCAGAGCGTTTACGTTCGCCCTGAGTTCCGCCGCCGAGGAATCTACGCCGGCCTGTACGCACACGTTCGAGGCCTCGCCGAAGTTCATGAAACCGTCAAAGGGATTCGACTCTACGTCGATGAGCGCAACACCGCCGCGCAGGAGGTGTATCGGCGCATGGGGATGAATGGGGAGCACTATCGGGTGTTTGAGTGGATGAAATGAGGGTAGTGGCTTTTGATCTGGATGGGGACGGGAATGTTGAATGTTGAATGTTTAATGTTGAATGTTGAAGAAACGTGACTCGTGTGGTCTGTTTCAACATTCAACATTCAACATTAAACATTCGCAATTCCCGTCCCCCTACACACACAAAGGAGTTCCATGCGCCGCCTTCCAACACTGCTGATCCTCTCCCTCGCGGCCACGACCGCGCTCTCCCAGCCCAAGTCCCTTCCGCCCAACGTCGAATTCGCAGAGTCGTATCGCGGCGTCGACATGTATCGGCTGAAGTCGAATGGGATGCCGATTCTGCTGATGCCGAATCATGCGACGCCGGTGTTCACGTTCATGGTCGTCTATCACGTCGGCTCGCGGAATGAGGCGCCGGGAAACACAGGCTCGGCGCATCTGCTCGAGCACATGATCTTCAACAAGTCGACCGAGAACTTCGGCCGCGCGAAGGGACACAAGACTTTTCAGGAAGTGCTCTACGAGGCAGGCGCCGACTTTTCGTCGACGAACATGACGACGTGGTACGACCGGATGAACGGTTACTCCACGCTTCCCTCCGACAAGCTCGATCTCGCGATGAAGATCGAGGCGGACCGTCTCGGCCGGGGACTCATCCTCGATTCAGAACGCCAGCCGGAGATGTCGGTCGTACGCAATGAATACGAGATCGGCGAGAACAATCCCGGCTCGGCACTGTTCAAGGCGGTCGTCGCCGCATCCATTCAGGCGCATCCCTATCACTGGTCAACCATCGGCTATCGCTCCGACATCGAGGGAGTCACGACCGAGAAGCTGCGGGAGCACTACAAGAACTTCTTTCACGCGAACAACGCCGAGGCAATTCTCGTCGGCGACTTCGACACCGGGAAAGCTCTCGAGGCCTTCGATCGGGAGTTTGGCGGATTCAAGAAGTCGTCCGCTCCGATTCCGCAGGTGATCACCGTGGAGCCGCCACAGGAAGGTGAGCGGCGCGCGGTCGTCAAACGTCCTGGAGCCGTGGGACTCGTGATGATCGGCTACATCCGGCCGGGTGCGATGCACGCTGACTTTCACGCGCTCGAAGTGCTTTCGAACATTCTCGGTGAAGGTGTCAATTCGCGGCTCTATCAGGCGCTGGTCGAAAAGCAGATCGCGTCGGATGTCTCCTCGACGAACTTCACGCTGAAGGATCCGTTCCCGCTTCTCGCGGGGGCGACCGCCGCACCAGGGAAGACGCATGAAGAAGTCGAGCAGGCGCTGAAGGCAGCACTGCGCGAAGTCGTCGAGAAGGGTGTGAGTGCGGAGGAAGTGCGCCGCGCGCAGCAGCAGATCGAAGTCGATGTGATTCGCAGCCGCGATGGCGCGTACGCCTTTGCATCAGGGCTCGGTGAGTCGGTCGCTTCGACAAACTGGAAGTGGTTCCTCGACTACGTCGACAACGTCAATGCCGTGACCGCGGATGATGTGAAGCGGGTAGCGGCGGCATATCTCGTCCCCGAGCACGCGACGGTCGGCTGGTTCGTCCCGTCCACTGGTGCGGCGGCACCGATGGCGGCAAAGACGGCGGCTGTACCGATGGCGAAGCCCGCCGCGCCGGCCGAGAAGGCGCGCACGCAGTCCGCTCCTGCGTCCGTTTCCAGGTCAGCATTCGCATCGCGCACGGTTCGCCGTGTCCTGTCGAACGGCATCACGCTCGACATCGTCGAGAACCATTCGAATCCAACCGTTGCGATTCGCGGACTCGTCTTCGCCGGCGACTCCGCCGCCCCAGCCGGGAAACTCGCGGTTCCCGATCTCACTGCACGGATGCTTCAGCGCGGCACGAAGTCGCGGAGCAAAGAAGAGATCGGCGCGATCATCGACGGCGCCGGCGCGAATCGCAACTACTCGACGAGCCTTTTCGAGTCGAACCTTCTTCTCAACGGATTGTCGCGCGACCTGCCGCTCCTCATCGAGATCCTCTCAGACGAGCTGCGCAATCCGGCGTTCACGGCTGACGAGCTGACGAAGGCAAAAGCGGAACTCAAGACCAACGTGCTGCGCGCGGACGACAACACGCAGACGCGCGCGATGGATCGCCTCACGCAGCTCGTCTATCCCGAGAGCCATCCGTACCGCGCGGCCGGCAAGGATCCAATGCTCGCGAGCCTCGAAGCGACGACGCTTGATGAGCTTCGTGCATTTCATCGCGAGCGATATGCCGGTGCGAATCTCATTCTCGCCATCGTCGGCGACGTCGATCCTCAGAAGACGATCGCGCTCGTCGAGAAACACCTCGGCGCGCTCACGAAAGGGACGCGCTATCGCTCCGAGGCAAATCGCGTCGCCGCCGGCGACAAAGTAGTACGCGAAGCGATCACCATGCGCGGCAAGGCGAACATGAATCTCATCTTCGGCACCGCGAGCGGACTTCGCCGGAATGACCCGACCTACGAGGCGGCGCTGATCGCGAACGCGGCTCTGGGACAGAACTCGCTTTCCTCGCGCATAGGGCGTCGCGTTCGCGACACCGAGGGGCTGTCGTACAACCTCGCGTCGCGGTATCAGTACAGCGACGCTCTCGACGGCTTGTGGCTCGTCAACGTGAATGTGGCGCCGCAGAATCTCGCGAAGGCCATGAAGTCGACCCGGGAAGAGATCGACAAATTCGCGAAGGAAGGGGTGACCGACGACGAGGTCGTCATCCAGCAGAACTATTTCGCCGGCAACTATCAGGTCGGCCTCGGCACGAATGCCGGAGTCGCCGCTGCCCTCGTCACCGCCGAAAAATTCGGCTACGGGCCGAAGTACCTCGACGAGTTCCCGAAACGGATCCGCGCAGTGAACAAAGACCAGGTGAATGCCGCGATCAAGAAGCACTTCTTCCCGGAGAGGTTGAACGTGATCGTAGCGGGGGATCTCGAGAAATTGCCGGAGTAGGTGGGGGTTGATTCCCCCGCAGGGATAGAACGACAGAACGCTGCCGGAACTGAAGGATTAAGAAATTTCTGGAGTCGATTCCCCGCGCGAAAAGTACGACAGAACGCTGCTCGATGTGGCGCCGGCTCTCAAGCCGGCGGCTTTCCGTCCCCTGTCTGTTCGTCGTCCAGCCACTGCCGCCAGAGCCACGGATAATCCTCCGGAACTCGAACCAAACCTTTCCGGACCGGATTCGCAGCCACGTAGTCGCATTTCTCGCGAAGCGATTCATCACGCCTGATCTGATGATCGAACGACTCGTGTTGCCAGACTGGCCCGGAGCGAGCCAGACGCTTGTTCACCGCCCGTCCGGAAACGCCTTTAATCCCATGAAGGATGCCGGGAAGGGGATACGGGTGACCGGCGTCGTCCGCCATCGGGCTCATCACGATGTGCACGTGGTCCGGCATGACAACGAAGGTCTCGAGCCAAGCCTTGCGGCGGTGTTCGAGGAGGATGTGGCTGAAGGTGACGTCGCGAGCAGGAGGCGGCAGGACCCACCGCCCTACCGTCACGAACGTGACAAGGTAAGTCTTGTTGAAAGACTGGTAGTGGGGGAGACGGCGTTGATATGCGCTCGCGTCGATGGCCATTGAATGACGTTACCTCGGGGTCGGTTGGGTTATCGAAAGTTCTACTGAGAGGAGAGCGAAAGGGGACGGAAAGCCGCCGGCTTGAGAGCCGGCGCCACATTCAGTAGCGTCCTTTCGTTCTACCGCGGATGGAGTCTTGCCATCCCCGTCATACAATCCCCCCAATGTCCCTACTCGGCGCGTTCCGCTTCGCTTGGAAGAGTCTCTTTGGAGGTCCTCGCATGTTGCAGGTTGGCGATCCGGCTCCGGAGTTCGAGGCAAAGTCTCATACGGGCGCGACGGTCCGGCTGCGCGATCTGCGCGGGAAGAAGATCGTCCTCTGGTTCTATCCGAAGGCCGACACACCTGGTTGAACGAAGGAAGGTTCCGGGTTCCGGAACTCGATCAGGGCCTACGAAGCGAAGAACGTGCAGATCATCGGTGCGAGCTTCGACTCGCAGGAGGCGAACGCCAGGTTCGCGGAGAAGTTCTCGTTTCCCTTTCCGCTCCTTTGCGACACTGACCGGAAGATCGGTCTCGCGTATGGCGCCTGCGACAGTCCGAAGGACGGGTACGCGCGACGCATCGCATACGTGATCGACGAGAACGGCAAGATCGCGGAGGCGCACCCGAAGGTAGACCCCGCGACGTACGCGCAGGAGCAGCTGGCCCGTCTTTGAGGTTGTAACAGGCCGAACTGCAACCATTTCGTTTCTCCAACGAATAAGTCTCCAGCACAATCTGGAGGTCCACGCCATGGCTGCACCCCGGCGGAAACGCAAAGTCGCCATCATTTCCATCCTCGCGCTGCTCATCGCTGTCAGCGTCGTCTTTGGCGCGATGAAGGCGAACGCGAAAGACAAGAAAGAGCCTGAGCTGCCGGTGAAAGTCGGCAAGGTCGAGGTCGCCGACGTTCAGGTCAAAGTGACCGAGGTCGGGACGGTCGAGCCGGAAGTCAAAGTCGACGTGAAGTCGGCCATCTCCGGCAAGATCATCGAGATCGCGCACCGCGAAGGTGATGTCGTCCGCCGCGGCGACGTTCTGGCGCGCGTCGAGCCCGATCTGATGCAGGCGCAGTCGCTCGCAGACACCAAGAACGGTCTCGCGTCGGCGGAGATCCGATATTCGGAAGCGCGCAAGAACTTCGAGGACGACAACAAGCTCTTCCTTCAGGGCCTGCTCGCGCCGAAGCAGAAGCGCGATGCCGAGACCGAGTACCTCTCAGCGCGCCAGGACTATGACAAAGCGCGCGAAAAGTATGCGCTCGTAGAGAAGAGCGGAATCCCGATCGCGCAGTCCGCACAGAACTTCCGCGGCTCGAACGTCGTCGCTCCGATGAACGGCGTCGTGCTCACGAAGAACGTCGAGATCGGTGAGTCGATCACCTCCGGCGTGTCGTCCTTCAACGCCGGCACCGTCCTCTTCAGCGTCGCCGATGTATCGAGCATGATCGTGAAAGCCGGCGTCAACGAAGTCGATATCGGCAAGATCAAGGTCGGAATGCCGGTGAAGGTCTCGCTCGACGCTTACTCGAAGATCAAATTTCACGGAAAGATCGAGCGCATCGCCCCGGCGGTCCGTCTCGACGACAAGGTTCGCGTGTTCGACGTCGAGATCCGTCTCGATACACAGGGACGCGAGCTCCGCTCCGGCATGACCGCGAACATCGAGGTCGCCGGCGAGAAGAAGGAGAAAGTTCTCACCGCGCCGGTCGAATCGGTCTTCCAGCGCGACGAAGGTGAGATCGTCTACATCAAGAAGCCGTTCAACCCGGACGCGCCCAAGAAGAAGGCGGAGAAGAGCAAGGACGGGAAGAAAGACGACAAGGACGCCTGGATGCAGTTCTTCGAGCGCCGGACCGTCGTCACAGGTCTCGCCGACAACTCGCGCGTCGAGATCCTGAGCGGCCTCAAAGCTGGTGATGAAGTCGCGCTCGAAGATCCGACGCTCCCCGCTGACAAGAAGAACGATAACGACGATTGAGGTCTGACATGAGCGCCGCCATCGACTACGTCCCCGAGACCGGAGTGTCCTCCGCGCCGCGAGCTGCCGGCGCGCGCGCGCTCATCCATCTCGACAAGATCACGAAGACCTACGACTCGGGCGAGAACGCGGTGCAGGCACTTCGCGGCGTCGATGTCGAGATCGACGGCGGCGACTTCGTGTCGATCATCGGTCCCTCCGGCTCCGGCAAATCGACGCTGATGCACATCCTCGGCTGCCTCGACTCGCCAAGCTCCGGGGAGTACTGGCTCGACGGACAGGACGTCGCCGAGCACACCTCGCGCGAGCTCGCGCGCATCCGCAATCAGAAGATCGGATTCGTTTTCCAGACTTTCAACCTGCTGCCACGCGCCACGATTCTCAAGAACGTCGAGCTCCCGCTGCTCTACGCGGGCGTGAGGAAGGATGCGCGCCGCGAGCGTGCGATGGCCGCGCTCGCGCGTGTCGGCCTCGACCACCGCTGGAAGCATCGCCCGAACCAGCTTTCCGGCGGCCAGCGTCAGCGTGTCGCGATCGCACGTGCACTCGTCAACACACCGTCGCTCATTCTTGCGGACGAGCCGACCGGCAACCTCGACTCGAAGACCGGCTCCGACATCATCGACATCTTCGAAGGCCTCGCAACGAGCGGCCAGACGATCATCATCGTCACTCACGACCCGAATATCGCGCAGCGCACCAATCGAAGGATCCAGATGGTCGATGGATCGATCGTTGACGGAGACGTCTCAATCCTGACCACTGACCACTAACCACGACCATGCTCATCCTCGAATCCATCCTCGACGGAATCCGCGACATCAAGGACCATTTCGGTCGCACGATGCTGCAGCTCGTCGGCATCATTCTCGGCGCCGGGTCGATCGTCGCGACGTTCTCGCTTTCGGTCGCCGGCAAGGAAGAGTCGATGCGCTTCTACCGGATGAGCGGCGGAATCCAGAAGATATTCATCTCGAACAAGCCGACGGGAAAAGTGACGCTCGACGCGAAAGCGCTCGCATCGAATGGGCTGACGTATGCGGACGCGATTGCGGTCCGGCGCCACGCGAAAGAGACAGACCTCGTCTCGCCCGTGGCCAACTCCGACATGTCGGTGCGCTACGGCACCATCGAGAAGCCGCGTTCGGTCATGGGCATCACGCCGGCGTACTCCCCGATGAACGACTTCCGCGCCGAGCGGGGTCGTTTCCTCACCGACGGCGATCTGACGACCGCGGCGCGTGTCGTCGTTCTCGGGACCGACCGCGCGCGAGAGTTTTTTGGCAGCCAGAATCCGGTCGGCAAGACCCTCATCATCAACGGCAGCGGCTACCAGGTCGTCGGCGTCATGGAAGAGAAGTACTTCAGTTTCGATGGCGGCAAGCGGAACGCGCTTCGCTGGATGAACCGGCAGATCTACATCCCGATCACGACGTACGTGTCGCGGAGAGGAGAATCGCTCTCGCAGGGAAAGATCAGCTTCATGCAGGCGCGGATGCGCGACGTCAAGAAGCACGAAGAGGCGGTGCAGGAGCTCGAAGGGATTCTGCAGCGCGAGCACGGCGTTCGCGATTTCGAGGTCCGCTCGCGCATCGCGAATCTCAAGCGCAACGAAGCCAACAACAAGATGTACGACATGACGTTCATGATCTGCGGGATCATCTCGCTGCTCGTCGGCGGCATCGTCGTCATGAACATCCAGCTCGCGTCGTTCAACGAGCGGGTGCGCGAGGTCGGGACGAGAAAAGCCGTCGGCGCATCGGCGGCGCAGATCTTCTTCCAGTTCCTCAGCGAGTCGGTGCTCGTCTCCATCTTCGGCGGATTCCTCGGCCTCTTCGTCGGGAAGCTCTTCGTCGAAGGGATCTCGATGCTCATCGAGAGCCCCGCGATCATCACGCCAGGCACGATCATCAACGCGCTCGTGTTCGCAGCCGGCACCGGATTCATCTTCGGTATGTACCCGGCCGTGCGCGCGTCGCGCCTCGATCCGATCGAAGCATTGAGGGCGGAGTAAGTCATGTACGTCGGAGAATCGATCCGCACCAGTCTCGAAGAAGTGAAGGGGCATCCGGGCCGCTCCCTCTTCACACTCATCGGCGTCATCCTCGGCACGCTCGCGCTCGTGGTCGTCATGTCGGTGCTCGACGGCGTGCAGCTCGCCGTCTGGGAAGGGATCGAGGATCTCGGCTTCGACGGCGTGCTCGTGATGTCGAAGAAAGAGCCGACCGAGCGGACTGAGCGCGCAAAGGCGCACCTTTCACGCGGACTCCGTGTTGAAGACGCGCGCTGGTTCGAGGACGCTGACTTCATCCGGGCGACCTCACCGGTAGGGGAGACGCGCGCGGTCGTGACCGCGGGCAGTGTCACCCGCCGCGTCGATATCTATGGCGTCGGGCCCGCGTTCGCGCAGATCAAGAACCGCAAAGCACTCGCCGGCCGTTTCATCAGCGAGCGCGATTACCTCGGCTCCGCGCCAGTTTGCGTCATCGGCTTCAAGCTGAAGGAACAGCTCTTCGGCCTGGAAGATGCGGTGGGGAAGCAGGTGAACGTCGGAGGCCGCAGACTCACCGTCGTCGGTGTCGGAACGAAATTCAACATGGAATTCGTCAACGACGACGACATGCGGAAAGAGACCGGCGGGATCTACATCCCATGGACGGTCTACCGCGACATGTTCGGCCGCGCAAGCGCGATCTCCTACGTGCTGGCGAAGGCGATCGAGCCCGAGAAGAGCATCGATGCCGAGGATGAGGCGTCACGGATTTACAAACGCGCGCACAACGGAATTGGCGATGTGCGGATCGACAACGTCGGCAAGGAAATCCTGAAGGAGCGCGGCGAGATCGTGCGAGTCCTGCGCAACTGGCGGATCATCTTCTTCGCGATCGCCGGCGTGTCGCTGCTGATCGGCGGCGTCGGAATCTTCTCGGTGCTCAAGATTTCGATCTCCGAGCGCCTGTTCGAGATCGGACTGCGCAAGTCGATGGGCGCGACCAACGGCGAGATCTTCATGCAATTCCTGATCGAGGCGGTGACGCTTTCGGTCGTCGGCGCTGTAATCGGCCTCGCCGGCGGAATCGCGCTCGTAAAAGTCATCGCCGGCTTCTTCCCCGCCGGCCTTCCGGTCTCGATGTTCGGCCTGTCGGTCGCCAGCGGCTTCGCGGTGTCGATCGGGTTGCTTGCGGGGCTGTACCCCTCGGTTACCGCGTCGCGACTCGAGCCTGTTGAAGCTCTGCGGTCGTGATAAACGTCTATCCTGAGCGAAGCGAAGGATCTCCTGATAGCGCTGGGAGGGACGCAGCCACGTGCATCGTCCTTACATCAGAAGATCCTTCGCCGTCTTCGCGGCTCAGGATAGGAACAATCGCGATCGCGGTCGGGCGGGCGGTCGCGCCTACGAAGCGTAGCTCTTCACTTCCCCCGGCTTCCTCAACATCTTGTCCACCTCATACGAGTGCGTCTCTTCCATGTGCACCATGCCCCGCGCGTACTCTTCGAGCCAGACCGACTTCCCTTCGACGAGTGACAGCAGCTCCTTGTAGAGCTTGATGGCAACGCGCTCGTTGTCGAGTGCTTCGCGGAGGATGTCGCCGATGTCGTGTTTGTGGGTCTCGAGCAGCGGCCCGATCGCGAGGGACGGGTGTTCGCCGAGGGATGTGATGATCTCGCCGGCCTGGGTGGCGTGCATCATTCCTTCGCTGGCCTGCTCGCGCAGCCAGCCGACGATTGGGATTCGGTTGTAGCCGAAGACCATGAGTGAATAGTGCGTGTAGCGGACTGCACCCGCCAGCTCGGTCTCGAGGATCTTGTTGAGGACTGCGACGACTTTCTGCTTGTCGAACTCCATTGCGGACAGCTCCTTTTTTGATGCGCTATCCTCCCCCCATGCATGTTTTCGGCCTTCTCCTGTTATCGACCGCCGGAAAGTTCGACATCCGGGTGACCGAGGAGATGATCCGGCACAGCAGGATCCGCGACATTCTTTACTTTGCCGGATTCGCGTACGGGATCGGGGTACTGCTGCTCGTGCTCGCGTCGGGCATTTCGTCGCGTCTGCGCGACACCGCGTCGCGCGTAACGAAGAAGCCGTTCATCGTGGCGGCGATCTTCACGGCGCTCTTCGTCGTAGCAACCTTCGTTCTCGAGCTTCCGCTCTCGTTCTACAGCGGTTACGTCGTGCCGCATCAGTTCAACCTGTCGAATCAGGACCTCCCGCAGTGGCTCGGTGAACAGTTGAAGGGGCTGGCGATCAGCATCGTGCTGAGTGCGGTCGCGGGCGGACTCGTGATGCTCGCGATTCAGCGCATCCAGAGATGGTGGCTCGCGATTTGGTTGGGCTCGATCCCGATCACGATCTTCATGGTCGTCGTCACGCCGATCTTCATCGATCCCGTCTTCAACGACTTTCAGCCGTTGAAGGATCAGGTGCTCGCGAAGAGGCTGCTCGACATGGCGGGGCGCGCAGGCATCGAGGGGAGCCGCGTCTACCAGGTCGACAAATCACGCCAGACCAAAACGATGAACGCGTACGTGACCGGCATCGGCCCCACGAAGCGGATCGTCATGTGGGACACACTGCTCGCGAAGATGAGCCACGACGAAGTCGTCGCGGTGATGGGCCACGAGATGGGACATTACGTGCTGCACCATCTCTGGAAGGGAATTGCGTTCGGTCTCGCAATCGGCTTCGTCATGCTCTTCCTGGCGCACCGGTTCTACGAGCTCGGGATCGCGCGATGGGGTGCGCGCTGGCGCGTCGACAGCCCCCGCGATCCCGCCGCCTTGCCGTGGCTCCTCGTCCTCTTGTCACTCTCCACGTTTCTCCTGTCGCCCGCGATCAACAGCTTCTCCCGCTGGGAAGAACGCCAGGCCGACACCTTCGGGCTCCAGTTGACGGGCCTCAACGAGCCGATGGCCACCGCATTCATCAAGCTCGCGGAGAATTCGAAAGCGAATCCCTACCCGCACCCCTTCATCGAGTTCTGGCGCTACTCGCATCCGTCGATCGGCAAACGGGTGAAGGAAGTTCTCCGCGAGGGAGCGAGCGAGACGGCGAGATGACGTTTTGCCCACCTGGAGCAGCTGCATGGCTCGACCGCTGTTACACGACTACCGCCAGTCGCGTAACGCGTTACGCGACTGCTCACGCTCTCGCAGGATGGCAACCCACTCCGCTGTTACACGACTGCCCGGCTGAAATTTGGGTGATTATGCGAGCTGTCTAAATAGGAGTTAGCCGGACCGAACCGACAGAATAGAATTGAGCGATGGGGCCGGAACCTTGGTACGCCGATCTGCTCAACTCACTGCTCAGCGGTTTGGTAGGCGCCGCCGTCGTTTACTACTTCGGTATTCGCCAAATCGTCGCGCAGCGTCGCAGCGGTTTCCTGGAACGGCAGTTAGCGGAGTTCTACGCTCCTCTCGCCGGAATCCGGAAGCAGATCCGCGCGAAGAGCGAGTTGAGGCTGAGGATCTCCAACGCTGCGGAGAGCGCATGGCACGATATCTGTCGCTCCTACGGCGAGCGAATCATGCACGACCACGAGGAACGGTTCGCGCCATTCAAGAAGATCATTGAATACAACAACGAACAGTTGAAGAGCGATCTCGTTCCCATGTATCGCGAGATGCTGAAGATCTTCACGGAGCGGTATCACCTTGCGGAACCTGAGACTCGAGATTTCTACTCAGAGTTTCTTGAATTTGTCGAGATCTGGAATCGCTCTTTGGCCGACGCTCTGCCCGGCGAAGTGGTTGAGAAGCTGGGTCACAGCGAAGATAGAGTGAAGCCTTTTTATGACCATCTTGAGTCGAGAGTAACCACGCTTCAGCAAGAGATCCTAGATCGAACTTCACGAGCGCTCGGCGTCCGCAAGTCAATCTCGGCCGGCTAACTGTTGCGTCTCAGGACGTTGTTCCTATCCATGCAACCGATGGGCGGATCGTAATTGCGCTGAGTGTGCTCGATGAACGTTGTATTCGCGAGCGCTATACTTCTTCGCGTGCGATCGGCGCCAGTGGGCGTCAGACCGCCGAGCGCCTCATGTCGTTTCGCGAAACTCTCCGCCTCCGCCTCGATGAGATTCGATTCGAGTCATGTGCTCCGGTTGTCATGGCTGTCGGTCGTTATGGCGAAGTACTGGAACGTGTGGGCTCGTTGACACCGCGACAGGAGGTTGAACTACAGCCCCTGCCTGTCGGGGAGTGCTTCGAGACGGTTGCACCGGGCGCGGTAGTGCGCCTTTGGCTTTCGGAAGATCATACGCAGTTACTCGGCGGTACGCCGTTTTTCGCACCGGCTGCACGGTCTCTCGGGCTTGTTGGGATCTCAAGCCTCGAGACTCGTCAGGCTATCCTCGAGAACGGCTTGAAAGCGCTCGCTCTTGAGATCGCGAATGCGCTATCTCGAGGGAGCCAGTTCGGCAGCGATGGCGGTGGTGGCGACGAAGCGGTTGCGTGGCTATCCATCAACGACGCGCACAAACCGGGGCCCAACTAACGGGTGCAGAGGGCTGGGCCCGCTGCGTTCATGCGCTCCAAGTGCGGTAGCATCTCGCGTCGCGGCCACGCCGCTGACGCGCAGGCCGTTGGACAGACCTGATGTTCGGTAAGAAAAAGACCCCGCCGTCTGGACCACCTTGCGTGGTGCTTCGGTGCTCGTTCTGCAATAAGTCTCAGAACGACGTAAAGAAACTCATAGCTGGGCTCGATGTTCAGATCTGCGATGAATGCATAGACATTTGTCTCGGCATTCTCAACGAGGAGAAGAAAGATCAGCTCTGGTCATCAGCGGTTGAGGGACACATCCAACCTGCGGGTCGAGCGTGGCCGCTGCCCGGTACACTGCTTTTTTGCGGCCTCTGCCGGACTGCGACAACTCTCGACCAATCTCTTGCTGTTCCAGATCGCGGAATCATCTGCACAGGTTGTGTTGGTGCACTCGAGGCCGCGCTGGCAGAGCGGAATGAACTCACCTAGTTTGGCGGCAGCGTGGTAACTGATTTGGACGTCGAGCATCTCACGCTCGGGTTGCAGAGCGTGACCTATTACGGAGCGTGCGTCCGTAGCCGCAGCCCAACTCCACGCAGCGACCGCAAACGAACGGGTGCGACGCCGCGTCACGACCGACCACATGAAGAGCGCCCGCGGATCCCGCGGGCGCTCTTGTCAGTGCGCAGTTCAGTTCGATCGCGTGGGCGATCGGACTTCGTCGTCGATTGGCTTCAGTACGTGCGTGAACGTCCACTTCGCAACGCGTAGCCCCTGCTCGCGAGCCGCAGTGTCGGCGAACCGGAAGTGATAGCCGAGATAGATCCGCGCGTCGACGACTTCCGTGGCGGCGTCGGAGAAACGTGCGAACGTTCGGCTCCTCTTGTCGGCCGGAAGATTCTGCGCGTTGCTCGTGACGGTGAACGTCATCTCGTCAGTCCCGAAGAACAATATCGTATCGCTGGCGTTTCAACCTGGGGAACTCGTCGGAGAAGCGAGCTTCACTACCGCTCCTCGTGATCATCAGCCAGAGCCGCGTGAAGCGCCGACATCGCTTGAGCATGCGCTCCGCGAGCTTGTAGGTGCGGTCAAAATTGCGGTCGAATCCGCTGGCAGCGGCAATCGCTTCGATCCCGGTAACGAGCGTCACCAAGTCTTCTTTCACGTGCACGACGGGCATGTGCACATTGACATTTCGGTACGCGCCGGCTAACTGTTGCGTCGCAGGACGTTGTTCCTATCCAGGCGACCGATCGGGGCATTGCGCGGGAGCAATGAGTGGGCTCGGTGGAAGTTGTAGAACTGAAGGTAGTGCGAGCCAGCGGCGCTCAGCCGACGAGGGGTAGGCGAAGCCGTAAAGCCCCTGACTCAGCCCGGCGGCTCGGCAGATTCAGGCAGCGGCGCGGAAGCAGGATCGTCTGAAACGCTAAACATTGTTAGACTAGGTCAAAGTGTTGCTTCATAGAGTCTTCGTCGCGATCGCAATCCTGACGCTCGGCTGCAGTCGGACTGAACAACCGACGCGCAAGGACAATGTGGAAAGTCGGCGTCACGATCCCTTCGGGCCGAATACGCGGATAGATCCGGACCTCAAGTTTGAGAGACAGTTCCGTTGCTCCGAAGTTGGTGAGAGATTGAGCCGGCGGTTCGAAGAGCAAGGGTCTAGAGTTGCTTTCTACTGCTACAGTCCTACGCTGAACACTTGTGTTGCTGTGGTCGATGACCCGCGGCCTGAAATTCCATCGTATGTTTACGACCTCCTGACCACTCATCTCATTGCGGAGAGTTCCGCGGACCAAAACGCGAAGAAGTATTATTGGTTCTTGAACGTGCGCACCTCTCTCGGGAACGAGTGTTTGCCAACAGGTGTCGACCGCTTGGCGGGACCTATTGGCAAAGTGTTTGCTGGGGACGAGAGCACGCCCTCAGCAGCAATCACAACGTCTCATTGAACTGGACCACATCAAGCGATCAGCCCACCGCTACAAGCAACTGAGTCCTGGTACATCACAGCTAACTGTTGCGTCTCAGGACGTTCTTCCCATCAGGAGTGCTTGGCAAGCGAAGGCACTAGGTGGCTCAGCTGAACCGTTGGACCGCAGGCGATGGCCAGGGGGTACTCCTTTGCAACATGGGTATCTTCCGCGCGTGCAACCATCTCGCACGCCAGGCAATGAAGAGCGCCCGCGTGTCCGCGGGCGCTCTTGTCCGGACGTAGTTCAATTCGAGAGCGAGGGCGACCGCACCTCGTCGTCGATTGGCTTCAGTACGTGAGTGAACGTCCACTTCGCAACACGTAAACCCTGCTCGCGAGCTGCAGTGTCGGCGAACCGGAAGTGAAAGCCGAGATAGATCCGCGCGTCGACGACTTCCATCGCGGCGTCGGAGAAGCGTGAGAACGTGCGGGTTCTCTTGTCGGCCGGAAGACTTTGCACGTTGCTCGTGACGGTGAACGTCATCTCGTCAGTTCCGAAGAACAATTGCATCGTGCGGGTCATCGCGGCGGTGACGTTGTTCGCGCCCGAGCTGTAGTCGGGATAGTTCGGCGTGTTGAGCATCGGCTTCCAATTCAGATCCGGCTCGGTGTTCGGGTTCCCGTCGCCAGCCGCTTCCTGAATCGCAGTCACCGGTCTCCAGTAGTTGTAGTGAAGTTTCGTGTCCCAGCACGTCATGATCGCGTCGGCGGCTGCAAAACTGGCGAGCGCAAACAGGCGGGCGCTGTCGCCGATGTCATCGACGTACGCCGCCGAGATTCCGCGCAGCGCGCGGTGCCATTGCACCGGCGTGTTGTCGGACCAGAAGTAACCGATCTCGGTCTGCTCCTGCGTGCGGCTGCTGCCGGTCATCGCACCCATCGCTTTGACTTCGTTGTAGTCGCGCGTGTACTCGTCGCTCGTCAGTGCCGGCGGCTCTTTGGCGCGGAATTGCGACGTGCTCTTCACGGCGAACGGCGTGACCTTCGCCAGCCACGGCGCCGCCATCGGAGAGAATGCCGCGGGGTTTCCGGTCAGATACGACGGGGTCGGCCGCCACATCCCCGGCTCTCCGCCGCCGGTGAACGGTACCTGCGGCGTCGTCGGAAACGCGCCGTCGTTCGCGCGCAACGCAATGACCGCCGCTGCTGCCTGCGCACCGACGGAAATCCCGGGGTCATCGATCGCGAGACCGTTGCTCGCGAGATACGCGTTGTATTGCGTGTCGATGGTTCCCGACTGCGACGGGAACCGCTTGACGAGGACGTCGCGCGCCGCTTTGGCAGCGGCCGCCGCGGTCGATCCCGTCGCGTCCGGGACGACCACGCAGTAGGGCTTGTAGCGCCGCTCGATGGATTGCACGGCGTCGTAGATCGCAGCGTGAACGACCGCAAAGTCGACGAGTGTGCTCGGGCCCGGGCGGCCGCCGGCTGAGATCACCTGCGACGCGATCGCGTTCCAATCGACGACTGCATCCGCGTGAGCGATCGAAGCGATGGACAACGTGAGTGCAACGACTGCGAGAAATGTTCTGGACATGACCGATCCTCCTTGATGCCTCCCACGATCAGGTCGCGCCGCTGCGACCACAAGCTGTAAATCACAGTGAATACAGGCGATACCGCTGCGTGCGGTCGAATGCCGCACTTTGCGGTCCGCCTCCGCACGAATAGAATGCCGCTCCTGCAGACCATCGATCAGCCGCCGCAGCGACTCGACTCCTGGAAAGACATCGCCGTCTATCTCAAGCGCGACGTCAGCACGGTCCAGCGCTGGGAAAAACGGGAGGGCATGCCGGTGCACCGGCACCAGCACGACAAGCTCGGCTCTGTCTATGCCTTCCCCGCCGAGCTCGATGAGTGGGCGCAAAGCCGGCGCGCGTCGCCGGAACCGCAACTCAAAGAATCGACGAGTGACGCGGACGCCGGTCCGGAAACGGGCCGGAAACGACGGCCCATCCTCTGGCTCGCAGCTGCAGCGATCGCGCTGATCGCGGCGGTCTACGGTTACCTGTCGACCATGAAGAAGCCGGCGCAGAACCCGATCGCGAGCGCCCGGTTCGTTCGACTGACCGACTTCGAAGGACTCGAGCAGGCCGCAGCGATTTCTCGCGATGGCCGCTTTGTCGCGTTTCTCTCCGATCGCGACGGACCGATCGATGTGTGGGTCACGCAGATCGGCACGGGGGAATTCGTCAACCTCACGCGCGGCAAGGTTCAGGAGCTGGTCAATCCCGATATCCGCACGCTCGGCTTCTCACCTGACGGCGCGCTCGTCTCGTTCTGGGTGCGACGCAAGACCGCCGCTGGGACGCCCGACATCAGCGTCTGGGCAATCCCCACCCTCGGCGGGGAACCTCGGCCGTACGTCGAAGGCGCAGCGGAGCTCGACTGGTCGCGCGATGGAACTCGGCTCGTTTATCACACGCCCGCTTCCGGCGATCCGATGTTCGTGAGAGATCGAGACGGCGCGAGCGCGCGCAACATCTTCACCGGGCCCACCGGGATCCACAATCACTATCAGCTGTGGTCTGCGGACGGCCCGATGGATCTACTTCGTGAAAGGGGCGGTGCCGGCCGAGAACGATTTATGGCGGATCGATGCCGGCGGCGGCTCGCCCGAGCGGATGACGTCTCACAACACGCGCGTCACGTATCCGGCGTTTCTCGACGCGCGAACGCTCCTCTATCTCGCGACCGAGGCGGATGGAGGCGGACCGTGGCTGTACGCGCTCGATCCGGATCGCCGCCAGTCACGCCGCATCAGCTTCGGACTCGAGCGATATTCGTCGCTCGCGTCGAGTGCGGACGGCAAACGTCTCGTCGTCACAGTCGCTGATCCGCGGCGAACGTTGTGGCGTGTACCGATCGGCGACGTTGCGTCGGAGGCGAAGCAGGCAACTCGAATCGCCGTAGCGACGGTCGGCGCTCGCGCGCCGCGGGTGGGACCTGGATATCTGCTCTGCGCCTCGTCGCGGAGCGGTTCCGACAGCATCTGGAAGTTGTCGGGCGAAACGGCGTCACAGTTGTGGAGCGCCTCGGGAGCGCGCGTGATTGGCGGCCCGGCCATCTCGCGCGATGGCAAACAGATCGCGTTTACGGCGGAGCAGCGAGGCAGAGCGCGGCTTTACGTGATGCGCTCCGATGGGTCAGGCGTTCGAACGCTGTCCGAGTCGCTGCAGCCCCGAGGAGCGCCGGCGTGGTCACCCGATGGGCAGTCACTGGCGGTTGCGGCGACGGTCGACGGGGAACCGCAGCTGGTGCGCGTGTCGGTGGCCAGCCAGGCGATCACGCGCCTGGTGTCCGACTTCGCGGCCGAGCCGGTGTGGTCACCGGACGGCAACGTGATCGTTTTCTCGGGACGGGAAGTGGGGACGACGTTTCCCATCCGCGCGGTTGGCGCCGACGGCCGGATGCGATCGAAGGCGGACATGATGCTCAGCCGCGGAGTTCGGCGCGTCGTCTTCCTGCCGGGACAGAACTCGCTCGTGGTCCTGCGCGGCGACATGGTGCGCAAGGATTTCTGGGCAATCGATGTCGACACAGGCCGCGAGCGCCGGCTCACGAACTTCGGACCCGAGTTCGCGATCGGTGACTTCGATGTCTCTCCCGACGGGCGCGAGATCGTTTTCGATCACGAGCAGGACAACTCGGATATCGGCATGATCGAGCCTGGTTCGGTCCGCATTCCGTAAAACTGAAAATGGATGTTGCGGGCAAACCCCGCTGAGCGCGAGGTCCATTGGGCAGACGGAATCGTCGCGCGCTAGAATCAAGGCGATGGAATCAGCCAAGCAGCAGGTCCAGGAAATTCTCGAGAACCTTCCCGAGGATGCTTCGCTCGAAGACATCCAGTACCACATCTACGTACGCCAGAAGATCGAGCAGGGGCTCGAAGACGTTGCCGCGGGACGGGTCGTCAGTCACGAAGAAGTGCAGCGGCGGTTGGCGAAGTGGCTTTCAAAGTAGTTTGGTCAGAGACCGTTAGCGGTCGCAGCAACTGTCGCGTGAGGTGTCGCAGCATGCCCAAGGCAACCACCTGCAAGCTGAACGATCGCACCATCGATATCACTGAGGCGCTCGCTCTGCGAGCGCGAAAACGGGACATTGTTTTTCGGTGCGCAAAATGCGGCGAGCATGTTCGAGCTCACAAGAAGGGAACCACTGAGCAGGCAGCGCACTTCGAGCACCTCAGTGCGAACCCGCGGTGTCCGCTTAGCGGCCGCTAGTTCTTCACAGGGAGGCGCCCGGCTCTGCCTCCGCCCTCGCTTCTCCGCGCGCGCCTATACTGCGGCGGTGGACTCACTCCGCGAGCGAATTCGCCGTGCGGAACTGGAGAGGGTGCGGCATCTGGTTGCGCCGCCACTTCGCGGGCTCGAGCTCGGGGGCGGCAATGGTTTCCAGGCGAAGATTCTCCACGAGTGGGGGAATCACGTCACGTCTGTCGATGTCGTGGTTCCGGATCAGCAGCTCCACTATCCAGTGCAGCCATTCGACGGTCGGACACTGCCGTTTCCATCGGAGTCCTTCGACGTCGTGTTCTCGTCGAAGGTTCTCGAGCACGACAGCGCGAGTGCGTTACCATCCAGGGTCGCGGCCACGCGGCTGAAGCGCAGGTCCGTTAGGCTGACACGGCACGTGGAAACGCCGAGAATTTGCGTTCTAGACGTTTGGCTGCCGACGTTTCTCGGCTCGCTGCTCGCCTTTTCCTACGTTTCGTCGCGCGCATCAGCCCCGTACGAGTGGATCCATTGGCCGGGATCCGTATCTCTTTTCGCAGTCTCGATCTCTCTTGTTGTCCTGGAAATTGCGGTTCGGCGACTTCATACGCCACAGACTGTCATCGGGTCTCGCCGCTTACTTCTCTACTTTGCTGCGCTTATTATCGGTGTCATTCTCGACTACGCCGTCATGGTCGAAGCCATGGGGCCGCGCAGCTTCAGGGTTGGAGTGTTTCTCATTTTCGGCTTGCCGCTATTCGTATGGTTGTTTGGCCACATCCACTATCACCATCGGTATGGAACTTCGGCAGGCGGAAAGGTCGCTCAAATCGTTGTATTTGTTTCCGCGTGCCTGCTGCTAGCGTTTTTCGTGGCCGCAACGGTCCTCACGGGTGCGGCCTAACTCTCGGTTGCAGCAGGATCGCTGAACCGCAGGAGTTGGCCGGACGAACGAATCGTTGATCGGCGCATGCTAGGCTTCGTTCGGTGACACGGGGCGACAAGAATCTCGAGCAAGTGCTCCGCGGAACGTCCGACGCGAATGTGCGCTTCGAAGACCTCCGCAACCTGCTGCTCGCGCTCGGATTTGCAGAGCGGTCTCGCGGAAGCCATCACGTCTTCACGAAAACGGGTGTCGAGGAGCAGGTCAATCTCCAGCGAGATGGCGCTAAAGCGAAGCCATATCAGGTGAAACAGGTTCGGGCAGTCATCTTGAAGTACCATCTTGCGGAGAGCTGAACGTGGAGAACAAGTACGAAATCATCATCTTCTGGAGCAACGAAGATGAAGCCTTCGTGGCGGACGTTCCGGAACTTCCCGGCTGCGTGGCGCACGGGAGCTCTCATGCGGAAGCTCTCGGCCATGCCGGAGAAGCGATCGCACTTTGGGTCGAAACCGCGCGCGAGCTCGGTCGCCCGGTGCCGCAGCCCAAAGGTCGTCGACTCGTCTTCGCTTAGAGCCGCCGGCTAACTGTCCTGGCACATCACAGCTAACTCAGTGGTTGCAGCGGATGACACCCTTCGCTTCCGCGAGGGATTGAATGCGGCTGCGAGGTTACCGGGTCACGACTGGCCCTTGTCCACCCTCGCGAGGAACTTCCGGATCACCGCGCGGTCTTCTTCGTCTTTGATGCGGGAGAAGAGTCTCGTCCCGAGCTTGTCGACTGTCGCGGCTTTGTCGAAAGGAAGTTTTGCGTGCATCTTCCCGCCGGGGAAATGGCAAGGCTGGCAGCGCCTGGTGAGGATGGGCTGGACCGTCGATTCGAACGCGGGCGCGGTGTCGGCGCTCTTCTGTTCCCGCGGAGGAGGGAATCCCCACCCAACCACCAGGAGCAGCCAGATGAACCAGCGCACGTCATCAAGATAGCGCCGAATTGTGGCGGAGGCTCGGAGGCGGGGTTACCAGCCCACGAGATGTTGTGTGGCGCCGTCGCCCCGCGGCGGCGCTCTTTTGCCAACCTCGGGGAGCCTGCGAGG
>JAENWF010000183.1 GCA_016650215.1 Thermoanaerobaculia bacterium | reverse complement strand
TGGTGGCATGCCTCGGATACACCGGCTGGCCGCGCCGCGAGCGCGTCACCGCGTTCATGGATTACATCAACGACTTCGGCCTCCAGTTCGGCTACAAGCTGATCAAGGATGG
Organism: Thermoanaerobaculia bacterium; assembly: GCA_016650215.1. Classification (GTDB taxonomy): domain Bacteria; phylum Acidobacteriota; class Thermoanaerobaculia; order Gp7-AA8; family Gp7-AA8; genus JAENWF01. The sequence goes on along the minus strand of JAENWF010000183.1, from coordinate 10,341 downwards.
TGAGGTCGTCCCTTACAACTTCTTCTACACCTCGAACATCTCGATCGATCGCGCGCTGATCGCGTCGCAGCCGTTCGACACGACGTTTCCCGCCGCGGCGTGGGAGGACATCGAGCTCGCATACAGGCTCGAGGCGAAGGGACTGAAGATCCGCTACAACGCCGCCGCTGTGACGAGGCATTACCACCAGATGACCGTCGACTCGTTCGCGCGCCGGCAATTCACGGTTGGCAAATCGGGCGCGATCTTCTATCGGAAGCATCCGGAGCTCGGTCATTTTCTTGGCGTACACGAGCTCGAGACTCGTAGACTCGCCGATGAGAACGCGCTCAGGAAGCTGCACTTCAAAGCGCGCATGGGCGAGCGATTCCGCCTTCTCGCAAGGCCCCAGGTCTTCGAAACGCTGATGCGCGAGCATTACCTGCGCGGCCTGAAGGAAGGCCTGCAGAACTGACCTCGGAGTGCGGCACTCCGAAGATAGAATCCACCGCCGATGTTCATCACATTCGAAGGACCTGAAGGGAGCGGCAAGTCGACGCAGTTGAAGCGCGTCGCCGCGCTGCTTCGCGAGCGCGGCCGCGACTGCGTGGCGACGAAAGAGCCCGGCGGCACGCCGCTCGCCGACCGGATCCGCGCGATCCTCCTCGATCCGAAAGAGACGGAGATGGACCGTCTCACCGAGCTGCTCCTCTACGCCGCATCGCGCAGGCAGCACGTCGTCGAGGTGATCCGCCCCGCACTCGATCGTGGTGCGACGGTTCTCTGCGATCGGTTCACAGATGCCACGCTCGCGTATCAGGGCTTCGGCCGCCTGCTCGATCTCGATCGCCTGCGAACGCTCAACGACTGGGCGACTGACGCTCTTCGTCCTGCGTTGACCCTCATCTTCGACATCGACGAGGAGGTGGGTCTCAGGCGCGCGCACGCGCGCAACGAAGCAACTGCGAACAATGAAGGGCGCTTCGAGGCGGAAGATCTCCGGTTTCACCGGCGAGTGCGTGAGGGCTATCTCGCGCTCGCCCAGGCGGAGCCGAAGCGGTTCGCCGTCATCGACGGCAGCGGAACTGTTGAAGAAGTCTTCGAGAACACATTGAGCGTTTTGAAGCAGCGCGTGCCGGAGCTGCTGTCGTGAGCTCCGCGGCTGAGCTTCTGTCCGAAACCGCGCGGCGCGGCGAACTGCATCACGCGATCATTCTTCATGGTGCGGCGCGAGAGAATCTGCGCGCCGTCGCGCTCTCGATCGCCAAGGCGCTCAACTGCCTCGAGGGGACCACCGGAGACGACTGCACGTCGTGCCAGCGGATCGAGCGACGCATTCATCCCGACGTGCACTTCATTGAACTCGCCGACGATAAGAAGCTGATCAGCGTCGATCAGATCCGCGGCATGGTCGCCGAGGCGACGCTGCGTCCATATGAAGGCCGGACACAAGTCTTCATCATTGATCCGGCGGACGCCGTGAGCGTCGGCGCCTACAACGCCACGCTCAAGACGCTCGAAGAGCCATCGCGCGATACGACGTTCATTCTGCTGACCCGCTCGCCCGATCTGCTGCTGCCGACGATCCGCTCCCGCTCGCAATCGATCCACGTCGGCGGCGACGCTCCAAGGGACGAGGAGCTCGAGTCCTTCATCCGCGAGAGCCTCGGGCGTTTCGCGAAGCAGAACGACGGCTCCGCGCTACTCGCGATCGCGGCTGAGGTCGCGCAGCGCGAGGATACGAGCGCAGCGATCGCCCTCCTTGCAGAGACGCTTTGCGCAGCCGCGGCAGATGGGCTCGAGAACGTTTCAGCCGAGCGGCTTCTCGCAGCGGCCGATGGCACGATGGCGGCCCTTCGCTGGCTCGTTGTCAACGCCGACGCGCGACTTCTCGTGGAGCAGGCGCTGGCGTCGCTGGTGGAGTGAAACCCTTTACATAAAACAACGACCCCGCCGAGGCGGGGTCGTTTAAACAACTGTTACTGGATGGACGGCGTGAACAGCTCGGTGGTGAGCTTGGACTTCGGTAAGGTTCAAAGAAGGTTCAAAAGGCAGTTGTTGTTGGCAGGCAGTACAACAGAAAGCGGCCCCCGCCAGACCATCCAGTAAACTCTATTTACGTCGTGGGTCGAATTATAGCGCACTTTGTGAAAAATTTCTCAATGTTACAACCGTGTCACAACCCTTTGTCCATCTTCGAGATACCGGTTGTTCGCTGGTCGAGCGTCATTGGATTACAGAACGACCGTTCGGTCAAGATTATGCCCGCGAAGAGCTGGCTGCAGTCACTTCCCCACGAGGGCAGGCATCGGGGTGAAAGGGCGCGCGGCCGACAGGTGTCCGCCCACGGTCTCGGGCGGCGTTCCGTTGATCAGAATCTGGACCCGTTTCACCTCGGGAAAGTTGGTGACTGCTGTCTGCACGGCAGAGTGGATCGCCATCATTTCCTGATGGGTTCCGGTTGACCATCCGCCGGAGAGCGTTGGTCCGCCGAGGTCGACGAATGCGGTCCCGTCGGGAAGTAGATAAGCGGCGCGCACGACCGTATCGGTGGGAAACAAGCGCGGCACTGATGGATTCACCGACCCTTTCATCAGTTCGCGCATGACGGCGGGAACCGCGGCCGCAGGATTCTCGGGCAGCGCGACCTCGCGGCGCTCGGCGACGAGCAGCATTTCCTGCGACTCGTAGAAGAGCGCGACCGCGCGCACGGCCACTTTGTTCTGAACGTTCAGATTCGCTGCAGCGAGCGTCTTCTCTTTCCTGCAGCCGGTCGAGGCGGCGAGCAGGAGAAGAACGGCGATCTTCTTCGACACTACGTTCCCGTCCTGCTCTTCGGCTGGCGACCCATTCCGCCGGTCAGAGGAGGCACCCCCGCCGGCGGGGAAAGCAATCCTGCACGCGTCTCGTACTCGCCCTTGTAGCGTTCGACCGCGCGCACGAGTGCTTCGACCATCGAGTTCTGAAAGCCGTCGGTCTGCAGTTTCGCTTCTTCGTCGGGATTCGAGATGAAGCCGACTTCGACGAGCGCGGCGGGCATCGTCGCGCCAACGAGCACCTTGAACGGCGCCTGTTTCACGCCGCGGTTCTGAACGCCGGTCGCTTTGTTGAGCTCTTCCTGGATCGCCTGCGCGAAGCGGCTCGACTCCTGGAGATACTCCTGCTGCGCGAGATCCCACAGAATCAACTTCAGATCGGACGCGCCCGCGAGCGCGTGCGCGGCCGATGCGTTCTCGGTCTCGGCGGCTCGGCGCGCGACTTCATCGGAGGCCTCGAGCGAAAGGAAGTACGTCTCGCTCCCCTTCGCCCCCTTCACGACGGCTGCATTCATGTGGACCGAGAGAAAGAGATCGGCGTCGTACTGATTCGCGATCGCGGTACGCTGATCGAGCGAGACGATGCTGTCGTCTTCGCGCGTGAGGATGACACGGGCGCCGATGCGCTCGAGCGCGCTGGAAAGCTTCCGCGCCACCGCGAGCGTCACGTCCTTCTCGAGCAGGCCGTTCGGACCCGCGGCGCCGACGTCCTTCCCGCCGTGTCCCGGATCGATCACGATCGTCCGGATGCCCGGCGCGTCGCGAAGCCGCGGTCCAGGAGTCAGCGGCGTGGTTCCGGGAGCATGTGCCGCCCCTTGCCGCAGATCGAGCACGATCCGGAACGGATTCTCGAGCCGGTACGCGTCACCAGCGATGTCGGGCCCCTTCAGATCGATTCGCAAAACGTTTGCGTTGAACGAAGCCTTCGCGACTCGCGGGTCTTCATACGATTCGTCGGCGAACGGCGCCTGCAGTGTTCCGCGAAAGCGGATCGTGTACGCCGCCGGCTCGCGCGAGATCGTGTACTCGAGCGGCATCGCGAGCGTGACCACGATCTTCGAGATTCCCTGGATGTCGGTGACCGTGACCTGCGCCGGGACCGCGATCATCTGTCTCGGATGAATGATCAGCACGTGCGTGGTGACGTCCCAGGTTGCATCGAGATCGCCCGTGCGTGTCAGGAGTCCGCTGAAAAACTGCCACGGCACGAACGGCTTTCCCTCGATCGTGATCGGAGGCACCGGCATCTCGATCAGGTCCTCGCGCACGACTCCATAGCGGCTGTCGGGGCCGAACGCAGCAATCGCGTCGCCGATCGTCACCTTGTAGCCGGTCGCGTCGGGAGCGATGGAGCCGCCGAGTCCCGCGATGACTTCGAATGCCGAGACGTACGTCTGCCCGCTCTGCTGTACGAACGTGAGCGGTTTGTCGCCGGCTGCCGTTCGAAGCGTCGCCTGATGCTCCGACTGCGCCATCACGATCGACGCGAGTGCTGCCGCGGCGATCATTGCGATTATCGAGAACCGTTTCATGTCCACCCCGCCCGTTGTCTGGCCGGATTATCGCACGCGGCCTGCATGGTAGGCTGCCGCACATGAGGCGAATCATCATCGTCGCGCTTCTTCTCACCGTTGCGTGCGGATCGGAAACCAGGCCGGCCGTCCAGAAGTTCAGCAAGAACCCGATCAGCGTCCGCGGCTGGATTGTCGATGTTGAAGGAGCGGCGCCGGCCGAGAAGACGTTCGAGACCGAGATGGTGAGGCTGACTCAACAGTTCCAGTCGACTTCGATCTGGGTCGAAAACGCACAGTACGTCTCAGGCGGCGTCGCGGAAAACGGCGCCTTCATCCTGCTCGACGTTCCTCCAGGAAACTCGACGATCTCGTTCAATGCTCCCGGCGCAGAAACCGCGCGCATCGTGCTCGAGAACATTCCGGGAAACGCCGACGTGCTGATCCCACACGTCGTTCTCAAGCGCGGCGGCTCGACGCTGCTCAAGCCCGCCGAGATCCGCGTCCGCGTCCCCGCGCGCATCGACGCCGCGAAACCCACGGGCGCTGTGGCTCTCGTCAATGGCCACAAGGTTCCGGTGTTCGACGCCCCACTGAGCGCCTTCGTCGCGCGCCGCGACTACCCGAACCCCGGCGGGATTCGTCCGTTGGCGACGTTCAAGTAGCGTCTACTTTCAACATTCAACATTCAACATTTCGCTTCGAAACCCCAAGGGAACGGGAATGTTAAATGTTGAATGTTGAATGTTGAATCGGCACAACCAGTTCCGCGAACTTCTTCAAATCGATGTTCCCGCCGGAAACCACCGCGACAATCGGACCGTCACCCGCTTTTCCCGATAGCGCCGCGGCGACGGCGAGCGCGCCGGCTCCTTCGGCGATGACGCGCGTTTTCTCGGCGACGATTCTCATCGCGCTGCGTACCTCGTCGAGCGAGACGACGATCGATCCGTCGACGATTCCGTGCATCCGTTCCCACATGCGCGGGAAGATGCTCTTACCGCCGGCGCCGTCGACGAACGACGCTTGCCAGCGCTCGAACACCTGAGGCGAATCGGCAGCGAATGATGCAGCTCCGGGGGCGGCGGTCTCCGGTTCGGCGCCGAGGATTCTGATCTCGGGGGCGAGCGCCCGCAGCGCGCTGCCGATGCCGGAGATGAGACCTCCGCCGCCGATCGCAGCGACGACCGCCTTCGCGCCAGGCAGATCTTCGAGGATCTCGAGGCCGACCGTCGCATTGCCGGCGATGAAGTCGTGATCATCGAATGGATGGATGAACGTCCCTTCGACACCAGGGAAGCTGCGATCGTCCATCGCCTGCCAGCAGGCATCGAATGGCGCTTTCACGAGATGTGCGCCAAGGTCGCGCATCCTCTCGATTTTTGTCTCGGGGGCGGTTTCGATCACCACGACGGTGCACGGGATACCCGCCGAACGAGCGGCGTAGGCGACTCCCTGTCCCGCGTTTCCGGCGCTGATCGTCCAGACACCTCTCGCACGCTCCTCAGGCGCGAGCATCGCGACCGCGTTCGCCGCCCCTCGCAACTTGAATGCGTTGATCGGCTGCAGGTTCTCGAGCTTGAGCCAGATCTCCGGACCTTTCGCCCCATGAAGCAGACGGACGAGCGGCGTCCGGAGAACAACACCGCGGATCCTCTCGCGCGCTGCGTAGATTTCTTCGAGTGAGACCTGTCTTACGGGCGAAAGCGTGGGCATCGGCGCACATTATCGGGCACATCTCATGCTGATGCCCATCGCATGGAAACGAGCACTCAAACACACGGCCAAACAAATGTCGGCAGCGTAGAACGATGGCTTTCGGTCGTTGCAGGCAGCGCACTCGCCGCTTACGGGATCAGACGGCGCTCGATCGCCGGATTCGTCGTCGCCGGAATCGGCGGCGCGCTCGTTCATCGTGGCGCAACCGGACGCTGCATGGTGTACGAATCACTCGGCATCACCACGGCTGACGAGCAGGACGACAGCCGGATCAGCGTGCCGTACGGGAAAGGAATCCGGGTCGAGAAGTCGATGACCATCGATGCCAGCGCCGCCGATCTCTACACCTTCTGGCGAGACTTCGAGAACCTTCCGCGGTTCATGAAGAACCTCGAGTCGGTGAAGGTGACGGGGGGGAATCGCTCGCACTGGATCGCGAAAGGTCCTCTCGGCTCCAACGCGGAATGGGATGCCGAGATCATCAACGAGATTCCGAACGAGCTCATCGGATGGCGCTCGCTGGAGGGCTCGGACATCAACAACGCCGGCTCAGTGCACTTCACGCCTGCGACCGGTGGCCGCGGCACCGTCGTGAAAGTCGTTCTTCGCTACGACCCTCCGGGCGGCGTCGCCGGTGCGGCGATCTCGAGACTTCTCGGCGAAGACCCCGAGTATCAGGTGCAGGAAGACCTCCGCAGATTCAAGCGGATCATCGAGACCGGCGAGCTCGCGACGATCGACGGGCAGTCCACGGGACGCAATTAAAGGAGACGACAATGCGAGCAGTCTGCTGGTGGGGCAAGGGAGAGGTTCGTGTCGTGGATACTCCCGATCCCGGGATTCTCAATCCGCGTGACGCAATCGTTCGCGTCACGCTGACCGCAATCTGCGGTTCCGACCTTCACCTCTACAACGGCTTCGTGCCGACGATGATGCGCGGCGACATCCTCGGCCACGAGTTCATGGGCGAGGTGGTCGAGGTCGGAAGCGACGTGAAGAAATTGAAGGTCGGCGATCGTGTCGTCGTCCCCTTCGCCATCGCATGCGGCGCCTGCTTTTTCTGCAGGAAGGGGATGACGTCGCTCTGCGACAACTCGAATCCGAATGCATGGATGCTCGACGCGCTCAACGGCTACGCATCATCGGCAGCGTTCGGTTACTCGCACATGTACGGCGGGTACTCGGGTGGGCAGTCAGAGTACGTGCGCGTACCGTACGCCGATGTGAATCCATTCAAGATCCCGAACGGACTGCCTGACGAGAAGGTCCTCTTCCTCACCGATATCTTCCCCACCGGCTACATGGCCGCGGAGAACTGCGGCATCGAGCCGGGTGATACGGTCGCGGTATGGGGCGCGGGACCGGTCGGATTTTTCTCCGCCGCGAGCGCGCGACTCCTCGGCGCCGAGCGAGTCATCGTGATCGACAGGATCCCGGAACGGCTTCGCCTCGTGCAGGAGCAGTGCAAGGCGGAGACGATCAACTACGAGGATGTAGACGACGCGTTCGAGACGCTGAAAGAGATGACTGGTGGCCGCGGTCCGGATCGCTGCATCGACGCAGTCGGCATGGAGGGACACGGTCACACGATCGATGCGAGACTCGACAAGGTGAAGCAACTGATGAAGCTTCAGTTCGATCGCGCGCATTCGTTGCGACAGGCGCTGCATGCCTGCCGCAAGGGCGGGACCGTGTCGATCCCCGGCGTGTACGCCGGCTTCATCGACAAGATTCCGATGGGCGTCGCATTCGCGAAAGGTCTCACGCTCAAGATGGGGCAGACGCACGTTCACAAGTACGTCCGGCCTCTGCTCGAGCGGATCGAACGTGGCGAGATCGATCCGTCGGTCGTGATCACGCATCGCGCGACTCTCGAAGACGCCCCTGACCTGTATCAAACGTTCCGCGACAAAGAAGATGACTGCATCAAGTGCGTGATGCAGCCGTAAGATGGATGGGCCATCCGGAAGGGTGGCCCGTCGCATGCTCTCGCCGCTCCATTTCGCGCGTCTCGGATTCCTGCTGGCCGCAATCCTCGCGCTCGCGGTCGCAGCCGTGCTCTTCGCGTATCAGGAGCGGTTCGAGAATCTGATCGAGCCTTCACCGCGACGAATCGCGCTGCCCATCGCTTGCGACGAGCCGGTCGTTCCGCGCTGCATGGAGATGTTCGGCGGGCGCGTGCTTCCGCGAGCCCCTTCGACGCCGATCGTGATTCATCGCGTGGAACCGGAGTACACGGACGCCGCCAGAAACTCGCTCGTCAGCGGGTTGGTGATCCTCGAAGTGGGCGTGCGCCGCGACGGAAGCGTCGGCGGTGTCTGCGTCGTGCATGGATTGCCCTGCGGTCTGAGCGGTCAGGCGATCGATGCAGTCAAGCAGTGGAAGTTCCAGCCGGTCGTGGTCGCTGGAAAACCGGCAGATGTAGTGTCGACGATCAACGTGCGGTTCGCTTTGTGATCGTCGAAGCACCAGCGCCTTCTGTGTAGGCTGGCGGACAGCAGCTAGAATACCGCTCCGTTTGGGACGCAAAGCACGAATCAGGCGCGAGAAGCCGGCGGCGCACGACGCTCCGTCGGTCGTTGAGCGCACATCCACCCCGGTCACGTCGCTCTTCCGTGCCGCGGTCTCCATCGTCCTCATCATTCTCGTCGCGATCATCTACGCGCAGGTCCGGACACACGAGTTCCTGAACTTTGACGATCCGATCTACGTCACCGACAACGTGCATGTGAACACGGGCTTTACGGCCTCCGGAATCGCATGGGCGTTCAAGTCAGTCGACGTCAACTGGCACCCGCTCACCTGGCTGACACACATGCTCGACGTGCAGCTCTTCGGCCTCAACCCAGGGGCGCACCTTCTCGTCAACGCCACTCTGCACGCGGTGAATGCGGTGCTCCTCTTCTTCCTTTTACTCAGGCTGACCGCGAAGCCGTGGCGGAGCGCAATCGTCGCTGCAATCTTCGCGACCCATCCGCTACACGTCGAAAGCGTTGCGTGGCTGTCGGAACGGAAGGACGTTCTCAGCACGCTCTTCTTTCTTCTTACGATCTTGCTCTATGCGGCCTCTGTCCGCTCGCGCTCACGGCCCGCGTACGCAGGCATGCTCGTCACCTTCGCTCTCGGTCTGATGGCGAAGGGGACGCTGGTGACCATCCCGTTCCTGCTGCTGGTGATCGATTACTGGCCGCTGCAGCGAGCAGAGTCGTTCCGAGCCCGGGTTGTCGAGAAATGGCCCCTCTTCGCAATTTCGTTCGCCGCCTCGGTCATCACCTTCATCGCCCAGCGCGGAGGAGGCGCGGTGACCAGCGCCTCGCGCGTTTCATTTCCTGTCCGCGCCGCAAACGCCGTCATCGCGTACACCGCGTATGTTCGAAAAGCTCTCTGGCCGGCGGACCTCATCGTCCCCTATGAGTATCCGCGAAGCATCTCGTCGGTGAGCGCGATCGTCGCCCTCATCGTCTTGCTGGCGATCACGGCCGCCGTCATCTTTGCACGCGACCGCAGATTTCTCTTCACCGGCTGGTTCTGGTTCGTCGGCACGCTCGTCCCGATGATCGGCCTCGTTCAGATCGGACCGCAGTGGATGGCCGACCGATACATGTACGTCCCGATGATCGGACTTTCGATGGCGTTGGTCTGGATGATCGCAGAGCTTGCGCGATCTCAGACGGTCCGCGCGATCGCCGCTTGCGTTGCCGCCGTCTGGATCGTCGCATTGGCACTCACCGCGCACGCGCAGACGGCCCACTGGAGAACCAGCCGCACACTCTTCTCCCATACGCTCGCTGTCGATCCCGGCAACCGTTTCGCCGTCACGAATCTGGGGGCTGCACATTTCAATGCGGGAGAATTTGACGAGGCTGCGAACGTCTTTCAGCGGATCGCCGATGCCCGCCCGCAGGACGACGAGATCCGGTTGCGGCTTGCGAACGCGCTCTCCGCGGCAGGCCGAACCGATCGGGCCATCAGTGAGTTGCGCCGGGCGATCGAATTGAATCAGCGGAACGCTCCGGCGCTCGTCGAACTGGCCCGACTCGAGCTCGCCTCGGGACGCGCCCAGGAGGCAGAGGCTCTGCTTCTGCGCGCCGTTGCGATCGAGCCTAAGCCACTGACGCTCGGCACGCTTGCGCTGACGCGCAACGATCTGCAAGCGGCACGACGGGAGTTCGAGCGAGCGATTCAGGTCGAGCCGCAGTCGAGTACCGCACGCAACAATCTTGCGGCGACGCTCGCGCGTCTCGGCATGAACGAACTGGCGCTACAGCGTTACCACGAAGCGATTCGCCTCGATCCGACGCACTATGACGCCCGCA
>JAENWF010000182.1 GCA_016650215.1 Thermoanaerobaculia bacterium | reverse complement strand
TCAGCACTCAGCACTCAGAAAGTCTCGCCGATCCAGAAGCTGGTACGGAACTCTCCCTCGGTGTCCTTGAGGTCGAAGCGTCTCGCAAAGTCCCAGTTGAGCGACAGACCCCAGAAATCGAAGGAGATGCCGTAACCGACCGAGGCGGCGCCGTCTTTGAGGCGGCCGTCTTCGATGAACTTGTACTCCTCGCCGGTGAAGGTGTTCCTGCCGTCGAAATTCGCGCCGCCGATGTCGAAGAAGAGGACGCCGCGCATCTGCTGAATCGCAATCACGGGAGTGGCCAGGATGTCGATGAGCGGAAAGCGGAACTCGAAGTTTGCAAACGTGGCGCGATTCCCGACGATCGAGCGGAACTCGTACCCGCGCAGCGTGTTCAACCCGCCAAAGTAGTAGAAATTCGAGAAGTTGCCGGCGGAGTAGCCGACAAAAATGCGCGCCGCAAGCAGTGTTCTGGAGCTGAGCTGGTAGTACTCGCGCCAGTCGACGTTGTAGTCGTTGCTGAGGGTCCCTCCGCCCTTGAGATCAGGCGAGTACGAAGCGCTGAGGTTGTACCGCCGGCCTGAGATCGGGCCGAAGAACTTGAATTGCGTGTTGTCGCCGCTGAAGCTCGTGCTGACGACCGGGAAACTGTCGCTTCGCTCGACGAACGCGACGCCCGCTTCTGTCTGGAATGGGTACGCAATCTCACGGCTGATGTATCCCGCGCCGGCATCGACGCGGTGGTAGCGGGTGAACGGATGGCTGACGATCCCGATCAGGCCCGTCTCGCGGTAGGTCTGGCGGACGCGGTCGATCCTCCCCAGCTCGAAATCCGGCGCGAGGAAGAACGAGCGGTTGTCGAACAGCCGCACGCCCCAGTTCGTCCGCCGCTGCATGTCGAAGTAGAGGAAGTCGAAGTTCGAGAACGAAGAGACCGAGTCGAGCGAGGCAATGAAGCGGCGGTTACCGAGCATGTCGCTCATGTAGATGACCGAGCGCGACACAGGAATCTGATCCGACGTCACGCCGGCATTGACCTGAATGTCATCGATGAAGAGCTTGAAGCCGCGCGAGCTCTCGATCTTCTCGTCGTCGATCACGAACTCCGAGCCCGGACGGAAGATCGTCCGTGCATCAGCCTCCAGGGGCGCGGACGGAATGACCATTTTCTCAGCCTCGCGCAGCGGCTTGTCGGTTGTCGTCGAGAAGAGGCGCCACTGCCCCTTGTAGTACGACGAGAAGACCATTCGCTCACGATTGCTCGCGCCGGTGAAAACGACAGGCGTGAAGACGCCGCCCACGACATCGGTGTACTGAAGCAGATCGCCGCTGGTGAGATCGAGCGAGTAGATGTTGAATGCGGCGAAGTTCGTCGGATCGGGCCCCGCGGGCGCGTCTCCGGGACGGACGACATCGGTCGGATCGATCGTCTCCTTCGGCTTCTCAGTCTCGGGATTGCGGCCGGCGTACTTATCCGACGTGAAGAAGATCCGCTTCCCGTCGGGGCTGAAATAGGTGTCGATGTCGTTCCAGTCACCCGTCGTGACCTGGTACCGCTCGGTGGGGCTGTCCAGATTGAGACGGAAGATCTTCGCGTAGCGGTCGGCGATCGATGAGTAATAGATCCACTTTCCGTCGGGCGAGAATACCGGCGCGCCGTCGAAGAACCGGTCCTGCGTGAGGTTGCGTACGGCGCCGGACTCCAGGTCGTAGACGAAGAGATCCGCCTGTCTGCCGACGAACCCGGAGAATACGATCGACTTACCATCGGGTGAGAACGACGGCGCGAGCTGCTGCTCAATGTCCATCGGAACCGAGCGGATGATCTCACCGGTGATGGGGTTGATCATCAGAAGGTCGCGCCCGCGCTCGCGGCGGACGAAGAGCGCGACCGCGTCGCCGCTCGGCGCGAACGCGATGTCGCGTCCCATCACCGCCGCGGTCGTGAAGAACTGCGCGATCGGGTACTCGTAGCGGCTTGTGTAGCCGCTCGTGATGTTTTTCAGGAGCTTCCGCTCCGGAATGTTGAAGAGAACGACATCGACGTCTTCCTTGTATGTTGCAAATGCCGCGAGCAGGTCACCCGAGGGGGAGGGAACCGGCGAGATGTCCGCGCTCTGAATGTCCGTCCCGATCTTGAACGGCTCGCCGTACTCCTGCGGCTCCCCTTTCGCGACGAGCGCCGGCAGGTACTGGCGCCGCAGCCAGGTGCGGAAACGGGTGTCGAACTCGTCGGGGGTGACGTCAAATGCGCGCTTGAGCGCCTTGTCGACGGTGTTACCGAGCGTGTTGCGATACTCGTAGATGAAATCGCGCAGCCCTTCCGATCCGTACGTCTGCTGGATGTACTTGAAGACGGCGTGGCCGAAGCGGTACGCGAAGTAGCCCTGCGGGTTGCGCGTGATTGCCGGCACCCGGTCGTTGACGACCGCGTCGCGCAGCACCATCCGGTCCTTCGAGTCCTCATCCTGCGCCATGTACGACGCGAGGCCTTCCATCAGCCATGTCGGCGGGTTCGCGGAGACCGTCTTGCCGAGCTTTCCCTGAAAGAAGATCTCGTACTCGAAGATGTGCGTCAGCTCGTGCGTGATGAGCTGGTGAAGCTTGTCGTCGCTCATGTCGATCGGCAGCACCATCCGGTTGCGCGCCGGCTCGGCGAAGGCGCCGACACCTTCGGGGATGAAGTTGAGCATCACGTTCGTCTGCTCGAACGCCGAGTGTGTGGCGTAATAGATCAGCGGGATCTTTTTGGAGATCTGGTAATTGAATTTCTGCGAGAGCTCGAGGTAGCCACTCTCGGCGTTGTCGACCACGCGCTGCAGCGCGTCGCGCTCTTCGTCGTAAAAGTAGATGTCGAAGTGTGTGGAGTGGTAGATGTTCCACTTGAATTTGTCGTACACGATCTTGTTCTGCCCGAACGGGTACGCCGGAAGGGCGAAGGCAGACAACAGCATCAGCAGCGCGATGACTCGCTTCACGGAGCCTCCACAACCCAGGGGGTTCAATCTGTGAACACGTAGCGGGTCGCCGAGGTTTCGCGAGAGACGAAGATCCCGACGAGTTGAGTTTCCAGCGCGCGAAGGTTCTCGAAGAGTCCGAGAATCTCGTCGTAGTTGCGCTGGTCGAATTCCTTGAAGTCGCGGAAGTTCTCCTCGAGCACCTTCTCGCCCGTGTCTCCGTTGAAGACCGCGATGTCGATGTCGAAGACGAAGCCGGTCGACTCGACCAGAACCTGCCGGTAGAACGTCCGTCCGTCGGCGGGCGACACATACTCCTCGGTCTTGTATCCAGACTTGTCGTTGACGTCGAAGTCGAGAATGCCTGTGACGACGTAGTCGGCGCCGGCGCGCGCCGCGAGCTGCTTCCAGAAATCGCGGTCTGCCTCGAGCGCCTTCATGTCGGTGCCCGGGAGGCGGTTGGTCGGTGCCTCGACGATGCGCAGCTTCGTCGTCTTGCTGAGCTGCTTGCGCATGTAGCGGTTGAACTCCGACTGGAGGTCGACTTTCGCCGCGCGGTCATTCCGCCGCTCGCCATTGCTCGCGATGATGAATGGCGCGATCGCGATCTTCTCGTCACCTGCGATCTGCAACTTTGGCTTCACCGGCAGCTTCATTTTCACTTCGATGACGCCGGCGACGGCGCTGAGCGGAAGTGCAACGGCTAGAGCTGCAGCGAGGATTCGCTTCATGACAGACCTCCCGGAGGCTTCGTCGGTGGCGGGTCGGGGACTGGCGGATTGAGAGGCGGAATCGCGGCTGGTGCCGTTCCAGTCGGCTGCGCGCTGGTCGCAGGCCCTTCGCTCGGCGGACCGGGGGGCGTCTCGCCTGCGCGCGCGGGAGCGGCGGGGCCACCGGCCGAGGGCGCGGCGCCGCCGGTGCTGGCCGGCACTCCCGCAGCGGCCGCCGCGGCCGCTTTCGGCTGGCGCTTTTTGTTGCGCGAGTTGAATTCGACGAAGCGGCTGTAGTTCTTCTGGATGAACTGGTTGGACTTGTCGAGGCGGATCGCCTCGCGGTACTCGCGAGCGGCCGACTCAAAGTCGCCGTTCGCCTCGTAGGCGACCGCGAGGTTGTTGTGCGCGAGGGCGTCGGCGGGATTGAGATCGACGGCCCTCTTGAAGCGGAACATCGCCTCGCGCCAGAGACTCATCTTCGCCATCCGCACGCCGAACTTCTCCTGCGTTTCGGCTCCGCCGCTGTCGCCGCTCGAACAGGCTGCAACGACAAGGATGAGGATCAGCGAAAACGACATCCGAAGGGCGCGTTTCATGACGATGGCTCTCCTATGGCGCGGTCGGAACCTCTTTGCGATGGGAAGGAGCGATTTGGCGGGGCAAAGCTGCGCGATTATACTCGACGCCTCCCACCTGATCGGGCCGCCGAAGCTCTCACTCTCCGGCACGCAGCCCGTCCATGCACATTCAGAATCGCGATCTGCTGATCGCCTATTCACTACTCCCATTTTTGACGCCCAATCGAACACGCTTGCTCCTCGAGTGCTTCGACCCGCTCGATGCCGTTGCGCAGGCATCGCCGAAGTTCCTCATGGGGCTCCTGAGCCTAACCCCTGAGCAGGCTGCACAAGTAAAGAATCCGTTAACCCTGTTGCAGGTTGGTTGGATGGATTCTCTGCGCGATCGCGTCGTCACGCTGGCAGACGCTCCGTATCCGCCGCTGCTGCGGGAGATCATCGATCCACCGCTGGCGCTTCATTTCCGCGGAGATCTCTCGCTCGCCGCGGGGGCATGCATCGCCGTGGTCGGATCGCGGCGCGCGACCGTCTACGGAGCGAACGCGGCGCGCGCGCTCACGCGCGATCTCGCAGCCGCGGGCGCCGTGATCGTCTCCGGAATGGCGCGCGGCATCGATGCCGCGGCCCATGAGGCCGCGCTCGAATGCAACGCGCCCACGATCGCAGTCCTTGGCACCGGGATCGACATCGTCTATCCGAAAGAACACGCGCGCCTCTACCGGACTCTCTGCGAACGCGGACTGGTTCTCTCCGAGTTTCCACCCGGCACCCCGCCAATGCCGGAGAACTTTCCGGTCCGCAACCGCGTCATCTCGGGACTGTCCTCCGGGACAGTGATCGTCGAGGCGACATCCCGAAGCGGATCGCTCATCACCGCGAGGATGGCGGCGGAACAGGGACGCGAAGTCTTCGCCGTTCCCGGCTCGATCTTCTCTCAGAACTCGGAAGGGACGCATCGTCTGATTCAATACGGCGCGAAGCTGGTTCACGACGCCGACGACGTCATCGACGAGCTGCCGCGCGTGCTGACGCGCGCGGCGAAATCGGAGCTGGCGGCTCCTCCGGAGGAGCTTCGCGGAGTCCTCGACGCATTGACCCACGAGGAGGGCTCACATCTCGATACGATCGCGGCGAAGGTCAAAAGCACTCCGGCCGCCCTTGCGGAGCCGCTGCTGCAACTCGAATTGGGAGGGTGGGTGCGGGCGCTGCCTGGAGCGCGGTATGTGCGTCTGAGATGAACGCGATCGAGCCTCAGCTCCGCAATTTTGCGACGGCCATCGAGATCAACGCGAGCGGAAGTCCGATCTTGAGACCTTTCTTCACGATGCCGGGCATGCCGAAGCCGACGAGAAAGCCGACGACCGCGCCCCCCGCGATGATCTGCGGCGCATGCTCTTTCGCGACCGACTTCACATCGAACTTCGTGCGGAGACTGCGATCGAGCTCGTCGATACGCTCTCCGATTCCGTCGCGCGCACGCGCGATCTCACGCTCGATCTCATTCTGCTGTTCTTTCACCATTACCGGTTCCTCACGCGGGCGATGTCCGCCTTGATGGTTTCGATGTCCGATTTGATGTGCTCGACCGACTTGCTCGGCACGAACTCGACCGACGCGAATTTCTTCTTTCCCATCATCGCCAGAACACCGGCCCCGGCGAAGAGAACGACGGTGACGATGAGCGCCGATACCCAGGCCGGGATGCCGAGGGCGACGAGGCCGAGGACGATGGTCACAAAGAGGAAGGCGACGCCGAGGAGAGCGAATACGACCGCGCCGGCGAACATCGCGGTGCCGCCGCCAAGCTTCGCGACCGTGTCTTTGATCTCGAGCTTGAGAAGCGCGATCTCGCTCCGGAAGAGAGTCGAGAGGTCGGCTGTCAGCTCTTTGATGATCGTTCCGAGTGAGCGATCCGTTTCGGTGTGGTTCGTCATGACGATTCGTCCCTCAGCAATTCCTTTACCAGCACCGAAGCGGGGCCCGAGATTAGACTCTCACCGTGAATCCGATCGAGCTCGTCAAAGACTTCCGTTTCGAAGCCGCGCATTACCTGCCCAATGTCCCCGAAGGACACAAGTGCCGGCGGATGCACGGCCACTCGTTTCGAGGAGAAGTCGCGGTCCGCGGCGACGTCGATCCGCGCACCGGATGGCTCATGGATTTCGCCGATCTCAAACGCACCGTCGACCCGGTGATTGCACGACTCGACCACTATCTCCTCAACGACATCGACGGCCTCGAGAACCCGACCTCCGAGATTCTCGCCATCTGGATCTGGCAGCAGCTGGCTCCCTCGCTGCCGGGACTCTATCGCATCACCGTCGAGGAAACATGCTCGTCGCGCTGCCACTATTTCGGAGAGGATGGCG
>JAENWF010000181.1 GCA_016650215.1 Thermoanaerobaculia bacterium | reverse complement strand
GGTGGGGGCAAGAGAGCGGCGGGCGAGGGCGCCCGCCGCCACACAAACTTACCGCGCAGTGCGCGCGTGGACCTTGTCCAGGACGCGACGTCACCCTTCCTGCCATCACTTCTCCACATTTCTGCCGCGCGATCTGGCGAAGTCGCTTCGTATCTTCTGGTCATGAATGGAGAACGAACCATGACTCGAACTGTCTTAGCCATCATTGCGATCCTTCTCTGCACGACCCTCGCATGGACGATCCTCGGCGCGACCATCATGGCGCGCTCGTTTTCGGCAGACTCAGGGCTCAGCAGCCGCGTCGCGTCGGCATGGGGCGGGCCGCAGCAGCAGTCGCCGCCGTCGGTTGTCACGACCCGGGTCGTCCCGAAGTTCGTCGAGGAGAACGTGAACGGGCGGATCACGACGCGGAGCGTGCAGGAGACGATCACCCGGACCCTGCCGCTCGAGAGAACGCGCATGCGGACTGCGCTCGATCTCGAACAGCGGCAGAAAGGGCTGCTCTGGTTTGCGACATACCGCGTCGCATGGTCGGCGCAGTACCTCTTTCGCAATGACAGCGACTCCGACAACGTAACGATCCGGCTTGCGTTCCCCGCACCCGAGGCCATTTACGACGACCTCGTTTTCAAGGTCGACGGCCAGGTGGTGCCGGTGACGACCGCGAACGGCGCCGTGTCTGCCTCGCTCAAACGCGCGCCGGGATCGCTGATCCGGCTCGAGACCGGCTACCGATCGCAGGGACTCGGCACATGGCAGTACACATTCGGCGAAGGGGTCACGCAGGTGCGTGACTTCGTCATGCAGATGACGACGGACTTCGACGCGATCGACTTTCCACAGGGGACGATGTCACCGACGCTGAAGAAGAAAACCGCACACGGTTGGGATCTCACATGGAAGTACACGAACCTCGTGACCGGCTATCGCATCGGGATGGTGATGCCGGAGAAGCTGCAGCCGGGACCGCTCGCGGGCCGCATCAGCTTCTTCGCGCCGGTGTCACTGCTGTTCTTCTTCTTCCTGATTTTCGTCATAACCCGGCTGCGGAAAATCGAGCTGCATCCGATGCACTACTTCTTCCTCGCGACGTCATTCTTCGCTTTTCACCTTCTCCTCGGATATCTCGTCGACCACATCTCGATTCACGCGGCATTCGCGATCTGCTCCGCGGTCTCGATCTTCCTCGTCGTCAGCTATCTGCGGATCGTGGTCGGGCCGCGCTTCGCGTTCGTCGAGGCCGCGCTCGCGCAGCTCGTCTATCTCGTCGGCTTCTCGTACGCATTCTTCTTCAAGGGATACACGGGCCTTGCGGTCACGATCGGCGCGATCCTGTCGCTCTTTCTCGTGATGCAGATGACCGCGCGCGTAGACTGGGGAGGCACGCGGCCGGCCACGATTTGAGCTACATTTAGTCTCAATTCCGATTCTGAGCACGCAAGTTGAATGGATGATTCGATGTACCTCGAAAGGACCAGTGATGCGCAAGACTCTGCTCGCAACTTCCATCATCGTGATTCTCTCCGTTCCATCTGCATTCGCACATCACCCTGACAAAGTCATCATCAATGCCGCCGCAAAGAAACAGGCCGAGGTTCCTTTCAATCACATGAAGCACGTGAAACGCGCAAAGAGCTGCGACACGTGCCATCACATGAACAAAGGCCTCACAGCCGAGACGAAGGCGAAAGTCGAGAAGTGCTCGAGTTGCCATCTCGACCCGAAGCCGAACGTGCCGGGCATGCGCGAGATGAGTCTCACGAAGAATCCGTTTCACCAGGCGTGCATCGCCTGCCACAAGACGCAGAAGAAGGGCCCGGTCGCGTGTACCGGCTGTCACCTCAAGAAGAGCTGAGGTGTGGGCGACGGTTTCCTCCGACCGCCCATCGCTGTCTAATGGTGCGGAAGGAGGATCGCCTTGCGATCCATAACGCTGTTTCTTGCCCTGCTCACTCTCTATCCGACGGTTGCTCAGCCGCCGGACACTTCTGCGACCTACATCGAGCTCGAGCGGCAGGCGGAAGCCAGCTACGTCGAGAAATCGTTTCAGCGCGCGCACGATCTCTACAAGCAGGCGGGCGCGCTCGCGCCGTCTGACGAGAAGAAGCGATGGGTCGCATTCCGTCTCGCCGACACGTCGTGGCGCGCGAACATCGATCGCGAAGCCGGGCGGCTCGCGCTCGTAGAGATCATTCGCGAGGGCCAGCCGCGGGATCGCATCTTCGCTGAAGCCAACGAGTCCCTCGCTGACTGGCACTGGACCGGTCAGGGAGGGCGGAACATTTACGGAGCGGTTCCTTACTACACCGCTGCACTCGACTGGTGGGCGGGCAACGATGATCTTCCGCTCGCGCGCCGCCGCTATCTGGCGATGGTCTTCCGGATGACCGAGGCCGAAGACAACAACTACAACCCTTACGGTCAGGTCTACGCGATTCCGACCGAGATTCTCGTCAACGCGGTCTCCATCGCCGAGAGTCCGCTCGAGCGCGCGCACGCGCGCTTCCTCCTCGCATCGAAACTGCTGTCAGAAGGAAGACCGGAGAGTATCGAGCGCTCCGTGGAGCTCCTGGAAGAGATCATCGCCCAGGGGAAGACGCATCCGTACTACGACGATGCGCTGTTCGCCGTTGCGCAGCGTTACGAGCAGGGCGTGCCCGACGTCACCGAGGAAGGCGCCGTCACGTATCGGCAGGACTTCGCGAAGGCGCTCATGTACTACCGCGAGCTCGTCGCCGAGTTCACGCGCGGCGAGTCGCGCTTCGTGCCGCAGGCTGAGTCGTCAATCACAAACATCGTCTCGCCCACGGTCGCGGCAATGATCGAAGGGACGTTCCTCCCGCGTTCCGAGCAGGAGATTCTCCTGTCGTGGCGGAACGTGAAGTCGGTCGCGATCACGATCAGCGCGGTCGATCTGATGTCCGACCTGATGATGAGCGAAGAGCATGCGGGAAACTGGTACGAAGCGATCCGCGCGACCGGGAATCCGGTGCGGAGAATCACGCACGAGACCAATGACCGCGGCGAGTACAGACAGGGCAGTGACCGCGTGCGGATCGAGCCAAAACTCGAGCGCGGCTCATATGTCGTCCAGGCTTCTGCGAACGGCAAGACCTCGCGCGCGCTGCTCCTCGTCACCGACACGAACATCACGATTCACGCGGCGGGTTCACGATCGGACTTGTTCGTATCGAACGCCGTGACCGGTGAGCCGGTTCCGGGCGCCGCGGTGCGCCTCTGGCTGCGTGAGCGCGGAACCGGCCGATATTTCTCGCGCGACGTTCGCGCGGGAAGCAATGGCCTCGCAACGTTCCAGCTCGGCAATGTGGATGGTGGTGCGATCTTCGCCGTCGCATCGTCCGCGGACAACGCGCAGGCATTTCTTTCGTCGTACGGCGGCCAGTCGTACTCTGAATCAGCGCAGTGGCGGCTCTACGCGTTCACCGACCGCCCGGCCTATCGTCCCGAAGAGACCGTTCGGTGGAAGTTCATCGCACGCGTGCGCGAGAACGAGCGATGGGTCACGCCGGCGGGGCAGTCGCTCGAGTACGAGATCATGAGTCCGCGCGGCGAGAAGGTCACCTCGGGCACAGCGAAGCTCAACTCGTTCGGCACGTTCTGGTCCGAGCTGCCGCTGACTCCAGCGATGCAGCTCGGCGAGTACACGATTCGAGTGCGCAAGACAGATGGGCGCAATCAGCAGGAGTACATCGCGCAAGCGCAACTCTTCCGCCTCGAGGAGTACAAGCTCCCCGAGTTCCGCGTCGAAGTGACGATGCCCGACAAGAAGCAGTACCGGCTTGGCGAGACCATCGAAGCGACGATCGAGGCGAGCTACTACTTCGGCGGTCCCGTCGCGAATGCGACCGTCGAAGCGGTCGTCTACACCAGCCCCTTCATCCGCTACTGGCCGGGTTTTCGCGAGTACTCGTGGTACTGGCAGATGCCTGACTACGGCCAGGGACAGCAGCGCAAGCGCGAGACACTGCGCACTGATGCGAATGGCCGCGCCATCATTCGTATCGAGACTTCACGCGACGAACAGCCGCTTCAGTTGCGCATCGAAGCACGAGTCGTCGATGCCTCGCGCCGCGAAGTCAGCGGGTCGGGATCGGTCCGCGTGCTCAAGCAGCGCTACTCGGTCGACATCCATCCGCAGCGCTACGTCTGGAAGCCAAACGACAAAGTCACTGTCGACTTCAAGGCGATGGACGCGAACGACAAGCCGGTCGAGACCGTGGGAACCGTCACGGTGGTACGGCGCCGCTGGGAGGAGATCTGGATCGATCCGAGCGGCCGCGAGGTAAGCGGCCGTGAGCTCGACAAGCTGCGCACCGCGGGAACGTTCCCACCGAGCATTGCTCCTCCGTGGCGCCAGAAAATCGCGATGTATCGCGAAGAAGAGATCCTGAAGACGCGCGTCTCGACCGATGCGAAAGGGGAAGGAACTCTCACCTTCGTCGCGCCGCGCGAGGGCTACTACTCCGTGAAGTGGTCGAGCGAAGACATCGGCGCAGGGCGAAAGAGCGTGCGCGATCTCGTCGTCGCGGAGGCCGCCGTCTGGGTCACCGACAGCACCACGACCGAGGTCGGCTATCGTGCGAACGATCTCGAGATCATCGTCGACCGCGACTCGTTCCGCGCGGGACAGACCGCGTTCGCGATGATCGTCGCGCCGTCGAGTGGGCGGACTGTGATGCTGACGTCCGCAGCGACTGGAATTCTCGACACGCAGATTCTGAAGCTCGACGGCACCGTGAAGCTGGTCCAGATCGCGCTCGACGAGCGTCACGCCCCGTCGTTCCACCTCATCGCGTCGTCGGTCCTCAACAGGCACCTCAGCAGCACGACGCGGCAGCTCATCGTTCCGCCGGTCGAGCATTTCCTCGACGTCGGCGTGACGCTCGATCATGCGGAGTATCTGCCGCGAAGCGGCGGCACGATCATCGTCACGACGCGCGACACGGATGGAAAGCCTGTTCCGGCAGAGGTCGCGCTCTCAGTATCTGATGAAGCGGTGACAGCGATTCAGGCCGACACGGCGGGCGATCCTCGGAAGTTCTTCTTCGGCGAGCTGCGCGGCAATCCTGTGGTGGTCAGCGCGAGCGTGCAGACGCAGCGTTACGCGATGCTTGTCGAAATGGATGGCAAGCTCGTCGACGACCGGATCCTCGATGAACGGAAGCGGAAGGGCGGCGACTTCAAGGACGAAGCGCGCGAGGAGTACGACGCGATCGGCGGCCGCGCCGACCGCGCGTTCGGGCGTGTCGGCGGGATGCGGCCGCCAGCGACGCCATCTCCGGTGCGGCAGTCAGCCGTTGCTGAGTCAATTACGGTGAGCGCGGATGCGCCTTCTATGAAGGCGATGGCGAACGAAGTCTCGCAATCCGCACCGATGACGATCGAAGTGCGCTCCGACTTCAGCTCCACCGCATTCTGGCAGCCCGACATCGTGACCGGCCCCGACGGCACGGCGCGCGTCGCGATGAAGTTCCCCGAGGCGCTCACGACGTGGCGCGCAACCGCGCGCGCGGTTTCTGCCTCGACGCAGGTCGGGCTCGGAACTTCGACCGCACGCACGAGCATGCCGCTCGTCGTCCGTCTCCAGGCGCCGCGATTCTTCGTCGCCGGCGACAAGGCGACCATTTCCGCGGTGATCAACAACAACACGGATTCCGCCGTCCGCGTCACGCCGTCGATCGAGGCCGAAGGTGTCACGTTGACGGGCAACGCAACGGCAGCCGCGATTGAAGTTCCGGCGCGGGGCGAAGCGCGCGCCGACTGGATCGTCACAGCGACGGCTCCAGGAACCGCGCGACTGCGCGTCACCGGACGCGCCGCCACCGCCGGCGACGCAATGGAGAAGACGTTCACGATCTACGAGCACGGGATCGACAAGCTCATCGCGCGCTCGGGTAAGACCCGCGGCGACGACACGCTGATTCGTCTCGAGCTTCCGCGCGAACGTCGCGCGACCTTGCTCAGCGTGCAGATTCAGCCGAGTCTCGCGGTCACGATGCTCGACGCGCTACCGTACCTCATCGACTACCCGTACGGCTGCACCGAGCAGACGATGAGCCGGTTCCTCCCGGCCGCGATCGTCGCCCGCACGCTCGCCGAGCAGGGACTCGACGCAGGTGACATTGAAGGGAGAATCTTCGGTGGCATCGAGCGCGCGTTCGTCGACAAAACACAACCGAAGGGCGCGAAAGACCTCCGTCAGCTCCCGCAGATCACCGCCGCGTCGATGCGCCGGCTCTACGACTTTCAGCACGGTGATGGTGGTTGGGGCTGGTGGAAGCAAGGGGAGAGCGACGACTTCATGACGGCGTATGTCGTCTGGGGATTCTCGATCGCGACCCGCAGCGGGATCTCTGTCGATACCGATGCGGTGCGCCGCGCTATCGCGTATCTCGACCAGCGGCTCGTCCAGCACGAGAACGGATGGCACATGCAAGCGTGGATGCTGCACGCGATGGCATCGTGGCAGCAGGGGGGCGCGATCACCGCCAATCAGCGCAAAGCATTCGATAACGTCTGGACACATCGCGATCGCCTGACCGCGTACTCGCGCGCACTCTTCGCGCTTGCGACTCATTACTCCGGCAACACGGAGCGCGCAAAGGTGCTCGCGCGCAATCTCGAGGACGGTGTGAAGGTCGATCGCACTCCCGACCGTTCGGTGCTCGTGCAGGGCTCCGGCGCCGACGCCGCCGAAACGATGGGAACCGCACACTGGGGCCGCGACGGTGTCTGGTGGCGCTGGTACGAAGGCCCCGTCGAGTCGACATCGTTCGTGCTGCAGGCTCTCGTGAAGATCGATCCGCAGAACAAGCTGATCGAGCCGGCGATGAACTGGCTCGTGAAGAATCGCCGCGGCGCACAGTGGAGCAACACGCGCGACACCGCGATCGCAATTTTCGCGCTCAACGACTATCTCCGCGCGAGCGACGAGCTCAAATCCGATCTCGCGTACGAGCTGTCGGTCAACGGACGCGTGATCGAGACGCGGAAGCTCACCGCTGCGAACATGCTCGGTGCGCCCGCGCGGTTCAACATCGATGCGGCACTCGTGCGCGACGCGAACGAGATACGCATCCGCCGCACGTCAGGTACCGCACCGATCTACTTCGCCGTCGAAGGCCGATTCGTCTCGCTCGAGGAACCAGTCAAAGCGGCCGGCAACGAGATGTTCGTCCGCCGCGACTACTACCGTCTGGCAGCGAAGCCGACGCTGCTCAAAGGCGTGACGTACGACCGAGTCCCGCTGCGCGATGGCGAAAGCGTCAAGAGCGGCGAGCGCGTCGAGGTCGTCGTCAGCGTCGAGACGAAGAACGACTACGACTACCTGCTGTTCGAAGATCTCAAGCCCGCGGGACTCGAAGCGGTCGAGCTGAAGAGCGGCGAGCCGCTCTGGGCAACATCAAACAGCACCCAGCAAAGCCGTACGGCCTGGGTCTACCAGGAACTGCGCGACCGCAAAGTCGCCATGTTCATCGATCACCTGGCGCAGGGTACGTGGGAGATCCGCTACACCCTCCGCGCCGAAGTCCCTGGCGAGTTCCACGCCCTCCCGCTCCTCGGCCACGCGATGTACGTGCCCGAGATTCGCGCGAACGGCGAGGAGGTAAGGATTCGGGTCGAGGAGTGAAAAGCGAGTGCTGAGTGCTGAGTGCTGAGGACTGAGTCGTAAAGAAGGAGAATTGATGATGATGCGAAGGATGATGTTGTTCGTGCTGGCCGGAGTGCTTTTGATTGCTCCGTCCGCTCTTGCGCAGCACCAGCACCCGGCTGGGACACCCTCGAAGAAGATGTCGACCGCAAAGATGCCGCCCATGGATTGCGAGTCGATGATGCAGGAGATGCATGCGTCGGCGAAAGTGATGGACGATCGTCTCAAGCTGCTGATCGACGAGATGAACAACGCCGGAGGCTCGGCGAAAGTCGATCGCATGGCCGCGGTCATCAACGAACTCGTCACTCAGCGCACGGCAATGCGCGAAGGGATGATGACGATGATGATGGGACACATGCATGGTCCGATGGCGGGCTGCCCGATGATGAAGGGCAAGCACGATCCGGATTCCGACCCGATTCCTTTGCAGAAGCCCTAGGCTTCTTGCTGCATCAGTCGTTCTGCCGGCCCTCGATCGTGCCGACCAGCGTCGCGGCTGCGAGACCGAGGCGGCGGTCGAGTTGTTGTCTCGCATCGAGGCTGAAGTCGATGCCGAGACGGAACCTGAACGGATTGAAGTGCTGCTTGAACTCGGCGACGGGAGTGCCTCCGATCAGCACGTGAAACGACTGCGGCACCAGCTCGGTGAGAAACCGTCGCACGAGCGCCAGCACCTGCGAGTCTTCCTGGATGATTGCGATCTGCTCCTCGGCGGACCCAAGGATGTGCCACTCATCCCGAAGGAGTGAGCGCAGTCCCTTCCTGCGCACCGATCCGATGCGCGTGCGTAGCTGCGAGTCGGTCACGTCGTACGTCCCCGAAAAATCGAGCACGCTTCGTGCCGCGATCGCGATGACCTCGTTTTGCATCGCGGCGTCAGCGAACAGCCGGATGTCTTCCTTCAGCTTGAATCCCTTCTTGCGGCCCCACAGAACAGTGTTCCCCGAGTTGTCTTCGATGAAGAAGTCGGTGTGGATCATCGAGAAGAACTTGCGTCGGAGAAGATACCGGTCAAGCGCGAAGGCGTTCATGCGCGCAAGAATACGTCAGGAGCGAAGAATGAAGAGAGTACCGATCGCGCCGAGAAGGATCAGCGAGAGATCGGCAGCGAGCATGTCTACCCGGTAGACCGACACGCCGATCGCGGTCCACATCAGCGTCAGCGCGATGACGCGCGCCCGCACCGGCATCTTGCGCCCCTCGGCAAACGCCCGAACGTGCGTCCCGAAGATCGGATGCGTGATCAGCCAGCGATGCATCCGCTCCGAGCCGCGCACGAAACAAGCCGACGCGCCGATGAGGAAGATGGTTCCGGGAAGCAGCGGAAGAATCACCCCCGCGATTCCGATCCCGAGGAGAACCACCCCCGCCGCAGTCCATGCAATCCGAGCAGGAGTCACGCGGGCGGAAGATACCACTGGGTGGGAGGGCTGAGGGTCGAGGGTGGTGCATGTCATCCCGCGTGACCCACCCAGCACCCAGCACCCAGCACTCAGCACTTACTCAATCCCTACCTCATCCGCATAGCACCACTTCCAACTCTCTCCCGGCTCGAGCGACTGGACGACCGGGTGCTTCGTGGTTTTGAAGTGCTTGGTCGCGTGTTTGTTTTTCGACGAGTCGCAGCAGCCGACGTGGCCGCAGTCGAGGCAGCGGCGGAGGTGGACCCAGGTGTCGCCGCTCTTGAGGCATTCTTCGCAGCCTTTCGTTTTCGCGGCAGGGTTGCCGGCGGACTTGAGATGCTGGCAGATGTCGGGCATGGTTCAGCTCCTTCGTTCGAGGGCGTCGCGATCCCATTTTGCGAGATCGGCGGCAGCGTCATAAGTGGATTGGCAGAAATCGAGGAGCAGCTCTTCAGGGCTTGCGGCGCGGCGCACCTCGTCGTAGTGGAGATAGAAGCCGCCGAGTTTCTCGTGATAGTAGGCGGCGGCCGGGGTGATGTTCGCCTTGCGGAACCCTTCCGGTTCGGGTGCGGCGTAGCTGAAGAACGTCGGCGTGGTGAGCCGCTCGTCGCCCGGCCAGAATCCGATGCTGCTGACTTCGTGCGAGTACGCCTCGCGCGTGATCGAGTCGGCCCCGGGACGCGGCGGCGCGGGGCGCCCCGAGAATCGCGTCACCGAGAGATCGAAGCTTCCCCAGAAAAAGTGCACCGGACTGCATTTTCCGATGAAGCGCGCGCGGAATCGGGTGAAGACTGCGTCGGTTAGCGCGAGGATGCGCCAGAAGCGCTCGACCGCCTCGCGGTCGTACGCGTGATGACGCACGTCGGCGTCGAGTGGGATTGCATTTTCCGGAATCTCGACAGGCGTCGTCCAGATCGTGCACTCGATGTTCATCGACTTCAGAACTGCGAACACTTCATCGTGAAGGTCTGCCACGCTGCGCGGCTTGAGCGGGATGTCGCGCTGCGAGCCGTCGCTGACGCGGATGCGCAGCACATGCGAGAGAAAGTCGAACTCCATGTCGAACCAGCGATCCAGGTAGGGAATGCGTGAGGTCGTGAGTCCGCGAGCCGTGACGTAAAACGGCACGTTCCACCAGTGGTTCACGAGCGGCGTCAGCTCCATCCGGATCTTGCCGACGACCTGCGTCCAGCGGTGCAGCGTCTCGCGCGTATCGTTCCACGCATCGAATGGGAGCTCAGGCCAACGAGTCATGGTCTCCTTTTGGGGGTCAGGTCTTCGTTTCGCTGGTTCTCCACGTGCGGTGGAGTCTCTCGCGCTTACATGGCTGGGGCATTCAGGGCACGTTCCACACCGACGCGCCAATCACGTCCACTCCGCGTAGAGAACCAGCGAAACGAAGACCTGACCCCATCATCAATTCCTTACCTTGCCCAGCGTCTCGTCGAACCACTTCTGTGATTCGCGCAGGTAGACCGGTTGGGGCGGTACGTGAGGACCTTCGTAGATCACGGCGCGTTTCGGCTCGCGCAGGAGGCGGTATAGAGGTTGAAACTCGCCCGCGTACGGGCTCGACTCGTCGTAGCGTCCCTGGAGCGTCAGTTTCGGCGCTTTGATGCGAGGAAGAAAGTTGATGCGATTTCCAGCGTTAGCGTCCGTCGCCTCTCGCGACTCGATTCCGCTTCCGACGAACATTGACGAACGATAGCGAGGCTCGACCGCGACGAGAATGACGCCGGCCCACACTCCTGCGCTGTCGGCCTCGAACGCGATACGCGAAGAATCGACATCGGGTCGCGTCTCGAGATAGTCGAGTCCTCGCCGCAGCTCCGTCACGCAGGAGACGACGTAGTCGGCATACTCGCCCGATCGCGAGTCGGGCGTTTCGAACGCTGCGTGCCGCGGCCGGTCGATGTAGCCCTCCATCGCGACGCCGAACACAGCGCGGCCACTCCGGATGTGCGGCGCGAGTTTGCTCTCGATGCTCGCCGCGAGCGACCGCAATCCAGACTCCACGTCTCCCGCCGGCGCGAAGTGAATCACCTGGAACGGAGGCTTGAAGTTTCGCGGCACGAAGAGGTACGCGATGACCGTCTTGCCGGCGACCTCGTATGTGATCTTCTCGCGCCGCCAGTCGGGCGCTTCCTTCGTCTCCACGACTCGCGCGTTCAGCGGAGTCCGTGTGTATTCGTACTGCTGAAGGATCGTCTTGTATGTCCGGTCGTCGACGGGTTGATACACCGGCACGACCTCGCTGGTACTGAGAGGAAAGTCTCCCGTTTCACCCTCGCCGATTCCTTTCACGCAACGGAATCCGAGAGTCGAACTCGAATAGAGAGGAGGAAAGACTGCGCTCTGCCCAAACGCGTACGTCGCATCGTTCCAGCTCCCGCCTCGCGCGACATGTCCCGGCGGCTTTTCGTTGCGCACCCACTCGCTGACGTTTCCGGCCATATGTTGTGCGCCCCACGTGCTCATTCCGAACAGCATGCTGTCGACCGGCAGTGTCCCTTTGCCGAGGAAGTTTGCGCGCTCCGTGACGTCGACACCCCCGGGTACGAAGCCCCACGGAAAACTTGTGGTCGCTCCTCTCGTTCCTGGATAACGCCCCGCGCGCTCCCATTGATAGGTCGTCGGCAGTTTCTTTCCGCTCCACTCCGCGAACGCGGCTGCCTCGGCCCATGTCACGTCGGTCACCGGATAGTTCTCACGGCCAGCTTGAGGCGCGCCTCCGGCCCAGCTTCTCGGGCCGGGGAGTCCGGTCGTGTCGATGAAGCGCGACACATCCGCTTTCGCGCCCCACAACTCGGGCCGCCGATAGCCGCCCGTACGGACGAACTCCTCGAAGTCGCGATTCGAGACTTCGCGGCGGTCGATGAAGAATTCGGCGAGGTTCACCTCGCGGTCGCTGGCGCGCGACCATCCCTGAAGGCGATACGGACCGCCGCCGACGTACACCATGTCACGTGGAACGCGCCCGGCCGGAAGCATCGTGATCTGAAGCGTCCCCGGCATGCGTCGCAACTCGAGATCACCCAGATAGATCGGTCCGATCGAGAGCGGGCGAGTCGCCGGAGCGTAGCCCTCCTTCTCGACCGTGACGACGTAGTCGCCGCGCATCAGCCGAGGAAGCTCGAGCGGCGTTTTTCCGATCAGCTCGCGCTCCGCCGGCCCCTTGAACCGCTGCAGGTAAATGTTCGCGCCGGAAGGCTCACTCTGGATTGATACCTTCTGCGTGATTTTCGTCATCAGGTCGACGAGTCGATCGTCGGCGGGCACGACCTCTGCGGCGCGCATCGCGAGTGCGTACGCTCCCGGCAGGTCGCGCTGCGCGAAAAGCGCTTCGGCGCGCGGGATGAGCGCGAGCGCTTCTTTCTGCTGTTTTGCACGAACGAAGAACCATCCGCCGGCCGCGATCGCGATCACAACGATCGCTGCGACCAAAATTTTCAGCGGGAGAGTGTTCGGTTTTCCCGCCGTGACCCGTTGTCCGCGCGAGATGTCCCGCAGCTCGTCGTGCAGCGTGACCGCGGACGGAAACCGGTCCTTCGGATTCGGCGCGAGCGCCTTCGCAATCACGAGGTCGAGCTTCGGAGAGCCGGGCGTTGATGCCGATCCGCTCGGGCCGCGGACTTTGCCGCCTTCCGGCCGTGTCCCATGAATCATTTCGTGCAGCACCACTCCGAGGGAGTAGACATCCGCCGCTGCGGTGACATGCTCGCCGGCGAGTTGCTCCGGCGCCATGTACCCGCGCGTGCCCATTGCGATTCCTGTGGCGGTCTTCACGGCTGTTGCCGGATCGTTCGATTCCGCCTGCCGCAGTTTCGCGAGCCCGAAGTCGAGCACCTTCGCGTATCCGTCGGGACGGATCATCACGTTCTCCGGCTTGATGTCGCGGTGGATGATGCCGGCCGTGTGGGCTGCCGCGAGCGCGGCTGTGATCTGCAGTGCGAGGTCGAGCGTGTCGTCGATCGAGAGCGGCCCGCGGCTGATGCGCTCGCGCAGCGTCTCGCCGGCCACCATCTCCATCGCGATGAAGCGCAGGCCGTCCTGCTCTCCGGTCTCGTAAACATGAGCGACGTTTGGATGGTTGAGCGCCGAGGCCGCCTTCGCTTCCTGGACGAAACGATGCACGAGCTCGGAATCGGACGCGCCGTATCGCAGGATCTTGATGGCAACCTCGCGGTCGAGACTCTGCTCGTACGCGGAGTAAACCTCTCCCATCCCTCCCGCTCCGAGGAGGGTGCGAACCTCATAGCGACCGAGACGTGTACCGGCGGCCAATGTCATGGAATGTGCGGTGATTGTACTGGTACTAGAATGATTCGATCATGACGCTTGGACGAGCCTCCGCCTTCGTTCTCATGCTGATCGTCGCCGCTGGGCTGTTTGCGCAGAGCGCTGAACCGGCGGGGGAGTACGGGCGCGTTTCCGGCGGGACTCTCGAACTGACGACGAAGCACAGCAGACCGTTCTCCGGATCGCTCTCCCTAAGCACGTCGCAGTCATCGGAATTACCCTTCGGCGCGAGTCGCGGCACAGGTTATGGAGCGACCCTCGGCGGCACGCTCATCGCCGACCGGCTCTGGTTCTTCGCCGCGGCGGAGAACCAGCCGTCGATTGCATCGCGATATGGGGCGACTCCCACGTCGGCGCTCGATACGAAGATGTCCGCACAGCTCGGCGAGAGGCAGAGTCTCATCGCCTCGTTCGCCGCTGCACGAGGAGAGCGCCCGGCGACCGGCGCGGTGTTCGACACCTCGATCCCGTCGTCATTCCTCAGCCTGCACTACACGGCTGTCGTTTCGGACAGCATGTTCTTCACCGGCAGCTTCTCGCAGTTGCGGCGTAGTGACGAGAAGTAGAAAGAGAACGAAAGACCGCCGGCTGAAGCCGGCGCCACGTCGTCTCCGGATATTTGCCACGAGCGATGCACGACGTGGCGCCGGCTTCAGCCGGCGGCTTTTCGTCTCCGCCCCTACGGCCGCCGTCTTCGTGCCGCACCGGGCCGCGCAGTTCCACTGCCTGAGGGACGATCACTCCGAACCGGACCGCGCGGACCGCCTGCTGGCCGGTGCGACGGACCTGCCGGCCTGTGCGGCGGGCTCGAGGGTCGGCGCGATATTGGTGCTGCCGCCGCGCCCTGCCCTCTTGCCGGTGGTCCCCCCGCCTTTCGCGCCGCTTTCGCTGCGCTCCTTGCGCGATCCTCGGATTTGCGCGCGCGAATCGCAGCGATGCGCTCCTGAATCGGGATCTCGAGTCTCTCGGTTGGCTTCTGTTTGTAATCGAAATCGGGGACGGTGACGCGGGGGAGACGCTTGCTGATGGCGCGCTCGATCGCGCGGAGATCGGTCTCCTCGTCCGGGGCCACGAACGTGATCGCGTCGCCGGTCATCTCAGCGCGCGCGGTGCGTCCGACGCGATGAATGTAATCCTCCGGCACGTTGGGGACGTCGAAGTTCACCACGTGCGAGAGTGCCTCGACGTCGATGCCGCGCGCGGCGATGTCGGTCGCGACGAGGATCCGGTATTTGCCCAATTTGAATCCGGCCAGCGCCTCGGTGCGCTGCACCTGGCTGCGGTTGCCGTGGATCCTCGCGACTTTGATCTTCCGCCGTTCGAGCTGCTCGAACAGACGATTCGCGCGATGCTTCGTGCGGGTGAATACGATCGCGTTCTGGATCTCACCGCGCGCGAGCAGCGTTTCGAGCAGAGCGGACTTCAGCTCCTGCGACACAGGGAACACAGACTGCGTGATTCCGGACGCGGGCGCCGCCTTCCGCTCGATGGCGATCATGGCGGGATTCTTCAGCATCTCCTGCGAGAGCTTCACGATGGCGGGTGGGAGCGTTGCGGAAAAAAAGAGCGTCTGCCGTTTCGCAGGGAGATGGCGCAGAACGCGGCGGATGTCGGGGAGGAATCCCATGTCGAGCATGCGGTCCGCTTCATCGATCACAAGGATTTCCAATCCTTCGATCTTCGCGTACGAATACTGAAAATGATCGAGCAGGCGGCCGGGTGTGGCGACGAGCACATCGACGCCGCTGCGGAACGCATGCTCCTGCGGTCCCATGCCGACACCGCCGTAGACCGCGGCACCAGAGAGTGGAGTGTGGATGGCGAGGTCGCGCAGGTGTTCGTCGATCTGCGCGGCGAGCTCGCGTGTCGGCGTGAGGATCAGCGCGCGCGTCGTCCCGCGCTTCTTCCCGATCAGCCGGTGGAGGATGGGCAGGAGGAAGGCAGCGCTCTTGCCGCTGCCGGTGACGGCGGCGGCGAGCACGTCCCTCCCCGCCATCGCTGGCGGAATGGCGTCATTCTGAATCGGCGTCGGCCGGGTGAACCCAAGCTCTTTGACGCCGCGGAGTAAGTCAGGGTGTAGCTCAAATGATGAAAAAGGCATAAAGGGCGATCGTCTCACAGAATCGTGGCGGCCAGATCGCGAGTTGAAGTATGGTGCTCCCCTCCCTCGAGTTTGCTAGGAAGTCCCGCACCCCGCGAAATCCCTCGCGGCGTGAACCGGCGGCGAATGCCGCCCGGAAAGGTTGTTCCTATGAAGTTCATCACCATCATTTCCTGCCTGATGCTGCTCATGGTTTCTCCGCTCGCTGCAGACTGTTCGGTGGCGGACAAGAAGGCGCTCGAAGACTTCGACCGCGCATGGGGAGATGCTTCGAGGAAGGGCGAGCGCGCCATGCTCGAGCAGATCTACGCGAGCGACTACATGAACCTCACGCCGGGCGACACGCAGAACCGGGCCGGCACGATCGACGGGACCGTCAGCGACGCCGAGAAGGCGCGTCTGAGCCCGCCGCAGCCACCGGTCACGCACGACTACTACATCATTCAGTGCACCCCGAACAGCGCCTCGATCACGCATCGCAACACCATCACCTCAACCGAAGATGGCAAGAGTCACACGAGCTATTCGCGTAGCGTGCACTTCCTCGAGAAGCGCAGCGGCAAGTGGCAGGTCGTCAGCAACGCGAGCCATCCCCTCGGCGCCGCCGGCGAGGTGATGTACCTCGAGCACGAGTGGAACGATGCCGACATGAAGGGCGATGTCGCATGGTTCGAAAAGAACTTCGCAAGCGACGTCACGAACATCAGCAGCCGTACCGGCAAGCTCACGTACAAGAGCGAAGAGCTTGCCGACTTCAAGGCGCGTAAGGGCGCGATGTCGTCAGCGGTACTGCACGATCTGGACGTCCGCACCGAAGGCGACACAACGATCGTGACTGGAATCAATCACGTCCAGGGCCGCGACGGCGAGGGGAAAGCATACGACCGCCGCGTGGCATTCACCGACGTGTGGGTCAAGCGCGACGGCCGCTGGCAGGTCCTCGCATCCCAGGGCACAGACATGAAGTGATCGTTCTCGTGTCGCACGCGGCGGGCGATGGCGCCCGCCGCGCGCGCAGAGGCGTCCACCAACGTGAGTGAGGTTCGTGCGCTGCTCGATGTGGCGCCGGCTCTCAAGCCGGCGGCTTTTCGTCCTCTCGACTTCGCCCAATCCCTGCCGTGCTGTAGATCGCGATCGCGATCCAGATCAACACAAACGCGACGAGCCTCTTCTGATCGAAGGGCTCGTGATAGACGGCGATCGCCAGCGCGAACTGCATCGACGGTGAGATGTACTGCAGCAGTCCGACCGTTGCTAACCGCAGCCGCCGCACCGCCGCTGCGAAGAGCAGCAGCGGCGTCGCGGTCAGCGGTCCTGCTGCGAGCAGCCACGCATCGAGCGCCGGTGACACATGTCCGAACGCCAGCGTTCCCGCCTGGGCGCGGTAGATCATGTATCCGGCCGCGAGAGGTAGCAGGAGCGCGGTCTCGATCGCGAGCCCTTCGATCGCCGTCACGCTGGCGAGCTTTCGCATCAGCCCGTACATCGCGAAGGTCAGCGCGAGCGCGGTCGAGATCCAGGGAAATGCGCCCGCGCTTGCGGTGAGCCATACGACCGCCACCGCCGCGAGCGCGACGCTCAGAATCTCGCGCCCGCGCAACCGCTCGCCGAGAACGAGAAAGCCGAGGAGGACGCTGACGAGGGGATTGATGAAGTATCCGAGACTTGACTCGATCATCCGATCGTGCGTGACCGACCAGATGTAGATGAACCAGTTCACGGCGATGAGCGCGGTCGATGCGGCGAGCAGCGTCATCACGCGGCGTTGCCGCAGGATCGCGATCACGAGGTGCCCGCGCCGCAGAATCGCGATGGTGATCAAGAGAACAGCGAAGGCCCAGACGATGCGGTGCGCGAGAATCTCGAGCGGCCCCACCTCGCGGACGATCTTGAAATAGACCGCGAGGATCCCCCACAGCAGATACGCGCTGACGCCGGCGACGACGCCGCTCCGCGACTCGGATGAAGCGGTTGTCATTCGGGCCGATTCTAATGTGCGGCGAAAGGGACGCGGCGGGCGAGGGCGCCCGCCGCCACACAAGCATCAATCGCTGCGCAAAGATGACGGTCGTCTCGACGAGGAGTGCATG
>JAENWF010000180.1 GCA_016650215.1 Thermoanaerobaculia bacterium | reverse complement strand
TCAAAGGGCGCCGCCGCGGGTCGACGGCGCCACACAGAACCGCCACCCTTCGCTTCGCTCAGGGTTCCGCCAGTTATGATGCGCCCCGCATGCACCATAGCGTCACAGATCCGAAGCCACTCCTCGATGCGCTGGCGGAGCTCTTCCCCGACGCGTCACGCACGACGCTGAGGCAGATGCTCCAAGCCGACCGCGTCCGCGTGAACAGCGAGGTGGTGATCGACGCAAAGCTCACCGTCAAGCCGTCGGACGCGATCGAAGTCGTGTCGCGTGCCGAGGCGCGGACGCTGCCGCCGACGCTGACGCTGCTGCATGAGGATGACGACCTGATCGTCGTCATCAAAGCGAACGGACTGCTGACCGTTGCGACCGGCCGAGAGCAGGAGACAACCGCGCAGGCGTATCTCGATGACTACCTTGCCGGCAACGGCCGCGTTCACGTCGTCCATCGTCTCGACCGCGAGACGTCGGGTGTTCTCGTTTTTGCGAAGAACTTCAAGACCCGCGAGAAACTGAAGGAGCTCTTTGCCGAGCACGACATCGAGCGCCTCTACGTCGCGATCGTCGAAGGACGGATTGATCCGCCATCGGGCACGATCCAGTCCAACCTGCTCGAGAAACCGAATCTCAAGATGGAGAGCGTCAAGCGCCATCCCGACGCAAAGCTCTCCGTCACGCACTACAAGACCGTTAAGAGCTCAAAGCTCTACTCGATGATCGACGTGACGCTCGAAACCGGCCGCAAGAACCAGATCCGCGCACACATGGCAGAGAAGGGGCACCCCATCGTCGGCGACCGTTTCTACGGCAGCCAGGTCAACCCCCTCGGCCGCCTCGGCCTGCACGCGAAACTCCTCGGCTTCGTGCATCCCGGAACAGGCAAGCGGGTCAAGTTCACCGCGGCAGTGCCAACGTCGTTCACGAGTCTGGTGTAAAGGGAACGAAAAGCCGCCGGCTGAAGCCGGCGCCACGTCGCCCACGAATGCTGCCATGAGCGACACTTGACGTGGCGCCGGCTTCAGCCGGCGGGTTTCCGTCCTTGCGATGTGGCTCGTATCTGGCTTTCGATCCGACCAGGAGGCCACTCATGCTGAATCGGAGGTGTCGTACGCATCGAGGGTCACACCGATGCCAAGGGATCGGCGAGTTACAACAAAAAACTCTCGCTTCGCCGAGCCGACTCAGTGAAGAAGTGGCTCGAGACTCATGGCCTCGCCGGCATGCGCTTCTCGTCGGAAGGTTTCGGAGCGGACACCGACGATCCGGAAGGGCGGCAGAAGAATCGCCGCGTGGAGATTGTGATCACGAAGTGACGTCAGCGACCTGCGATCAGCAATCCGCAGTACGATTCGCTGCATCCCCGGTAATGAGCGGAGCTTGGCCATGCGCGGCGTGAAGGTACTCATCGCTCTCGGATCCATCTTCATCTCCCTGCCGGCTCTGGCGGCCGACGTGGTCGTCATGCGCGACGGCAGCGAGCGCTCCGGGACGCTCACGATGTGCGCCGATGATCAGTGCCGCCTCAACGGCACGCCCATTCCGATGCTGGAGATCCGCGCGATCTTTTTCGACGGCCCGCGGAAAGAGCTGCCTGTACGATCGAGTGCGATCGTGATGCGAGACGGTTCGGTTCGGACGGGGCGCGTGACATTCATCAATCGCGGCACCGTCGACACCGACGATGAGGAGATCGATCGATCGCTCGTAGCAGCCATCCTCTTCTCGGTTGCGTCGGACAAGCCCATTTCGGACCTGCTCATTCTGCGCAATGGTTCGGCAAAGAGCGGCACGCTTACCGCGTGTAATGCGGCATCGTGCACGCTCGATGGCGCAGTCACTCCGCTGGCAAACATCGAATGGGTAGGCCTCGCACGCGAGGATGTCGTCCCGCCATCGTCGACTGCGGATGAAGTGCACAAGATCGACGGCACCATCGTTGCGGGACGGCTGAGCGGGATCAACGAGAGCACGGTGTCGACCACGCGCGGTCCCGTGCTCCGTGAGGAAACGGCGTGGGTTCATCTGACCGCGTCCGCGCCCGCCCCGCCCGATCAACCGGGGTCATTTGGCGCGCCACCACCGCCTTCACCACCGCCACCCGTCCAGCCACCAACATCGCCGTCACCGCAACAGCAACCGCCACCTCCACGACCGCCCTCGCCAACGCCGCGCGCGCCTAACCGGGAGCTCGTGAAGCCCTGCCCGGCCGATCGCCCCCTCGGCGGGGAGATCAACTACGCGCACGACATTGCGGACCGCCACTTTCAGCGCTGCTCGGGCTCCGCCAGGCTTTGGTTTCGCCTTCACCCGAACGTCCCGGTCTCGGCCTATCGGTTTGGTACCACCTGGCACTCCGACGCCATTACCTACTGGCTGAAAAACGATGGTTGCACCGACCTGCCCGATCAGCACGGCGAGGTCTGCACCGCCCCGCCGCAAGACGAGATCCGAGGCCGCCTCGTGATCGGTACGGTGGGCCCGACCGGTGTGGAGCAAATCGCGGGCGTCGATTGGGGCCCGGTGAGCTTCGATCCGTTCACTCCGGAACTCTCCTTTTTGACGCTTCCAAACGAGATCAGGCACCGCACCCGGACACCCATCACCTGTGTGTTGCCCAGCGGCGGCGGCAGCAGCGGCGGCTGGGAGTTCGCGGTGATCGGGGAGATCACGGCGCCCTGCGACTCCAGCTTCCAGTGCTTTGTCGCCTGCGTGCAACCGACTCTCTGCGCGCACCCGACCGAGCTCGAGCAGAAGCGCGACTGCGCCCTCCACCCCGGCCGTTATGCGGTCATCCCTTTCGTCGGTAGCCAGACCAAGGTGTGCGACGACAGTGCTGGCACCGTGGTTACCTTGAGCTACCGCTGGAAGGTCTGCTGCGGCTGCGGCGAGCCGCCATCGGGGCCGCCGCCGGAGTTCTCGCAAGATCCATGCGGCGACCTCGGCGTGCAGCGCGGCCTCCTGCAGGTCGCGGTCGACACCTCGTCCGCGCTGCGCCGGGAGCTGCGCCCGCATCTCGACCGTTTCCAACTCGAGAAGCACCAGGCGGGGCAGTATAGGAACGACTTCGACTACGTCTCCAATTCGTGCGCCGGCTGGGACGTCGCGGTAACGCTCACCGAGGCGCTGTTCGGCGGGGTGGGCGCGGCCGAGGGCCTCGGACCCACGGAGGGCGCGCAGGCATTCTCCAAGTTATTGAGCATCATCCAGGCGGTGATCGACCAGGATCCGACCATTCCGCTCACCGCCTTCCTGGGCGCGGCCGAGGAGCTCGAGGTCGCCGGTGAGAGCGCGCTTGCGGTCACGCTGCTCGGCATCGAGGGTTTCACCACCAGCGGCGTCATCGACACGGTGGGCTCGATTACGAATGGCGCGCTCGAGTTTCTCCAGGCGGGCGAAGTGCAGGCGCAGCGCGAGCGCCTCGAGGACTGCACCGACACGCCGTTGGTGGCCGGCGTCACCTTTGACGGCGCCCGCGAGTACCTCGACCACGCGGAGGCGGCGGCGCGCGAGCTGTCCGCCGCCCTCCCTCTCATGACCCGCATCGAGCAGTCCGACACCAACATCTACAACAGGTGGGCCGCGTATCACCAAGCCTGTCTTCAGTACGCCGAGTGCAAAGGCCTCGATCCCGCGGTGTGCAATCCGCCGCCGCCCTGACGCTGGAAGTCGGAGGAAGACTTGACCGTCGGAAGATTGATCACACACTCCAAGACCGCCCGATGACAGCGCGTGATCTGCGGACGCACGTGCGCGAGTTTCGTCAGGCAGCGATGGATGGCAACGCGAGCGAGGCGCGGAAGCACGCGAGCATGGCTATGCCGTTCCTCCACAAACTCATCGACTGGGCGAATTGATTTACGAGAAGCTGACCGCGAGCTTCGAGCCTTCTTCGCGGTAGATCGTGTCGACGAAGCGGATTGCGTTCGTCTTCAGAGACATGAAGAGCGACGAGGTGCGGATGCCGCCGCCGAAGAAGCGGACTCCGCGCAGAAGATCGCCGTCGGTGACGCCGGTCGCGCTGAAGATGATGTCGTCGCCCGATGCGAGCTCGGCCGTCTCGTA
The DNA here is from genome assembly GCA_016650215.1 of Thermoanaerobaculia bacterium. Lineage (GTDB taxonomy): Bacteria > Acidobacteriota > Thermoanaerobaculia > Gp7-AA8 > Gp7-AA8 > JAENWF01. The sequence goes on along the minus strand of JAENWF010000180.1, from coordinate 8,932 downwards.
GACTTTGTTCGCGTCTTTGAAGCCCATCTGCTTGAGACGGTCTTCCTGCCACTTCTCCAGCGGCTTGAGGCGGCCCTGCATGCGGCCGCTGAGGCAGCGCATGGCGGCGGCGGTCAGCACACCTTCCGGCGCGCCGCCGATTCCCATCAGGCCATGGACGCCCGTGCCGCGGATTGCGGCGGAGATGCCGGCGGAGAGATCGCCGTCGGAGATCAGTTTGATGCGTGCTCCCGCTTCGCGGATCTGAGCGATGAGATCGTGATGCCGTTCGCGATCGAGCACGATGATGGTCATCTCGTTCACATCGCGCTTGAAGGCCTCGGCCATCTGCCCGAGGTTTTCTGCAACTGATTTATCGAGCCCGACGTGGTCCCCGGCGGTCGGCCCGACAACGAGCTTCTCCATGTAGATGTCGGGGGCATTGAGCAGGCCGCCCTTCTCGGATGCCGCGAGGACTGCGATCGCGTTCGCCGATCCGGTCGCGCAGAGATTCGTTCCTTCGAGTGGATCGACTGCGATGTCGATCTCCGGATAGATCTCGCCTTCGGTCCATCCGCGGCCGAGCGGCTCACCGACGTACAGCATCGGCGCCTTGTCGCGCTCACCCTCGCCGATGACGATCGAGCCGCGCATCTTGAGCCGGTTGAGCTCCTCGCGCATCGACTCGACGGCGACCTGGTCCGAGTACTTCCGCTTGCCGTAGCCCATCGTGCGCGCAGCGGCGATTGCCGCCTTTTCGCTGACGCGAAGAAACCCGATCTCGAGACTCGATTCCATGGCTCTCCAGAACTACTGCCGGAATTCTGACGTGCGCACTCTAGCAGCAGATCACTTCTTCGCGGCTTCCTTTTCGCGGCGCGCGGTCGCTTCTTTTTCGGCCTGCGCGGACATCGGCGGATTGTATGCAGCGATTCCGGTCACTGCCTCGCCGATGATCAGGTTGTGGATGTCATGCGTTCCCTCGTATGTCTTGACCGACTCGAGGTTGAGCATGTGACGGATGACCGGGTACTCGTCCGAGACGCCGTTTGCGCCGAGGATGTCGCGCGCGGAGCGGGCGCACTCGAGCGCGATGTTGACGTTGTTCATCTTTCCCATGGAGACATGGTGCGGCTTGAGCTCGCCCTTGTCCTTGAGGCGTCCCATCTGCAGCGCGAGGAGCTGGCCCTTCGTGATCTCGGTGATCATCCACGCGAGCTTGTTCTGCACGAGCTGGTGCGCTGCGATCGGCTGTCCGCCGAATTGAATCCGCGACTTCGAGTATTCGGTTGCCGTGTGAAAGACTCCCATGGCTGCGCCCAGAGCGCCCCACGCGATGCCGTAGCGCGCCTGCGTCAGGCAGGAGAGCGGGTACTTGATGCCGTTCGTTTCGGGCAGCACGTTTTCGGCGGGGATGCGGCAGTCCTCGAAGAAGAGCTGCGAAGTCACCGACGCGCGCAACGAGAACTTGCCCATGTGATACGCGGTCGTGTAGCCGGGCGTGCCCTTCTCGACGAGGAAACCGCGGATCGTGCCGTCGACTTTCGCCCAGACGACTGCGACGTCGGCAACCGAACCGTTCGTGATCCACGCTTTCGCTCCGTTGAGGACCCACGAGTCGCCATCCTTGCGCGCCGTCGTCCGCATGCCGCCCGGATTCGATCCGAAGTCGGGCTCGGTGAGGCCGAAGCAGCCGATCGCGGAGCCCGCTGCGAGTTTCGGGATCCAGTGATCCTTCTGCTCCTTCGAGCCGAATGCATAAATCGGGAACATGACGAGTCCCGACTGCACGGATGCGAACGAGCGGATTCCTGAATCGCCGCGCTCGAGCTCCTGCATGATGAGGCCGTACGCGACGCTGTTGAGTCCGGGAAGGCCGTAGTCGCTGATCGTCGCGCCGAAGAGACCCATCTCCGCCATTTTCGGCACGAGATGCTCGGGAAACTTCTCTTCGCGGTTCGCGTGCTCGATGATCGGGATGATCTCCTCATCGACGAAATCGCGCACGGTCTGCCGCACCATCAATTCTTCCTCAGTGAAGAGCGAATCGATGTTCATGTAGTCAACGCCTGGGAACGATGGCATGGATGACTCCTTGTTGTCGGCGGGATTCTAGCGTGAACGAGGTCCGAGGGCCGAGGGAGCAAGTTCAGCATTCAACATTCAACATTGAACATTCCCGTCTCCCTCGCGTTTCGAAGCGAAATGTTGAATGTTGAATGTTGAATGTTGAAAAGAGATTCGCCCTCGGCCCTACTCCTTCCGTCCCGTATAAATCACATGCGGGTGCGGATAGCCGAAGTCGACTCGTTTCCACTCGAACTTGACGAAGCCCGCTTTACGGAAGCGTTCGGCGATCTGCTCGCGCGTATCCATGAAGAAGCCTTCGCCGATTGTGAGGCCGAGGAATCGGTCGGAGATCGACTCTTGAATCCGACTCCACGTCCACTTCAGGCGGTTTGACGGGTCGAGATCTTTGAGGATGAACAGGCCGCCCGGTCTCACGCGATCGTAGATCCGCTTGAACAGTTTGTCGCGCTCTTCGGGTGGCAGGCGATAAATCACGTCATAGATCACGATCACATCGAATTCGCCGCGGATGCAGTCGTCGAAGCCGCAGACGAAGCGGACTTTCGGGTGCTTGAACGCGGTGAGCATCTTGCGGATGTCGGGATCGACGGCGATCACTTCGCGCGCGCGCTCTTCGGCGATGAGCCGGGGGTAGGTGCCGTGACCCGATCCGATGTCCAGCACGCGCGATCCGACCGGGATCACGTCGAGGGTCCGCATGAAAGGGGCGGTAAAGAATCGCCCGAGGATGTGAACGCGCTGCCCCGGGGGATGGTTGCGGAAGGTGTTGTGGAGCAGTCTCAGCGCACCGAAGTAACCGAGCGGCATGGGGGGCGGATTATAGTGCGCGCAATCGATGCGACCTCTGCTGATTTCTGCCGCGCTGCTCCTGCTCGTGCAGCTTTTCGCGATGCCGGCGACGCCGTGGGAGTTCGACGAGATGCTCTTCTTTCGCGGAATTCACAGCTTCGACCCGGTCGCGCATCATCCGCCGCCGCCCGGCTATCCCGTGTTCATGCTCGTCGGGCACCTGGTGCGTCTGATCGTACCGAGCGACATGGCGGCGATGCTGGTGATCAGCGTAGCAGGGACGATGATCGCATTCGTGATGTTCGCGCTCGCGTTCCGCAATCTGACCGGCAACGCGACGGCGGGCCTTGCGGGCGCGATTCTTTTTTACTTTTCGCCGGCGATGCTCGTGCATTCGACCCTGCCGATCGCCGAGAACGGCGCGCTCGCGCTGCTCGCGACCGCGCTCTATTTTGGATCACGCCGTGATTCGCCGGCAGCGTTCGCGGTCTTTGCGGCGCTGAGCATCGGGTGGCGAATCCAGTTCGCGATCTTTGTCGTGCCGCTGTTCCTTGTCGCGGTTCTGATGATGAAGCGCTGGCGCGACCGCGCGATTGCGCTCGGCGCATTCACGATCGTCTGCCTGCTGTGGCTCGTGCCGCTGACGATGGCTGTCGGAGGCAGTGTCGACGATCTCGTCCGGTTTCAGCGCAAACAGGCCGACTACCTTGTGGCGCATGACGCCGATCAGTCGCGCACCGGCTGGACTCTGCCACGACTCGCGCTGCGATTCATCGCGCATCCGTGGGGGACGAAAGTGATGTCATTTCCGCTGCTGCTCGTTGCAGCCGCCGGCTTCGTCGAGCTCGCGCGGCGGCGGCAGAAGGCGGCGGTTCCGCTCGCGGTCGCCGCACTCGCATACATCGCGTTCGCGCTCTGGGTCATGGACCCGGCCGACGGTGTGCGTTATGCGATCCCGTTCGTCATGTCGACAGCATTTCTCGCTGGTGTGGGAGCGGTCCGATGGATTCCGCGCCCGTACGTCGCCATAGCGATCGCAGCGATCGGCGGAATCGTCTACACCAGCTCACTCCTCTCGCAACGAAGCTCGTCACCGTCGCCGCCGGTTCAGGCTGTCGAGTATGTGAACGCGACGATTCCGAAAAATGCAGTTGCGTTGTACGAGCTGCCACTCTGGCCGCACGCTACGTATTTTTTCGCCGATCGCAATCCGCAGCGAGTCGATCTCGGCCTCGCCGTTTACTACGACAAACCGGAGGTTCCGCTCTTCATCTACGCCGACGGACTGTCGACGCAGCCGGGGGCCCGCGTGTTCCGCTGGAAGCCGAGCGATGCCTACTCGAAGCTCACGCGTAATCACTATCGCGTGGTCTCGATCATTCCTCTGCCGCCGGAGCGGCGGTTCAGGGTGCTGTCGGGCATTCACGCTCCAGAACGTGAGATCGAAGGGGAGGAGTGGCGCTGGATCGCGAGTCCCGGGGAGCTTCAGTTGCCGGCCGGACCCGCGCGCCGCGTCACTCTGCGCATCGGACTTCCGTCGATCTATCCTTTCGAAGCGAATGACGTGCAGGTCACGGTGCTCGATGTTCCGGCGACGGAACCACGCCGGCTGGAGAGCCGGCGCCACTTCGTTCACCTTGTTCGTGCGAGACCGGCGAGCCTCGCGATCGATGTTCCTGCGGGTGCGCCGATCATCCGGATCGAAGCGGCGAAATCATTCGTCCCAGCTGAAGTTGCGGGAAGTCTCAGCTTCGATCCGCGCCGTCTGTCGGTGAAGTTGTATTCGCTGGAGACGACACGCGCCGCCGCAGCCGTGGCGCCGCCAGCCGGGTTCCGACGACCAGCGCCACAAACAGCACCCCAGCAACGGCCGCCCGCACGACGACCTCGCGCGGCCGCATGACACCCTGCGCAACCGCGTCGACAAAGTACGCGAAGATGAAGGTCGACGGGATCATCCCGAGGAATGTTGCGGCGACGTAGTGCAACGGGCGGATCGACGAGAAGCCGGCGACGTAATTCAGGGCCGTGTACGGAATGATCGGAATCACGCGGAGAACGAGCAGCAGCGTAAAGCCTTCGCGGTCGAGCAGTTCAGCGATCCGATCGTGGGTGCGAAGCCGCTCGACGACCCACTCCCGCATGGCCGTCCGCGCGATGAGCCAGGGCAAAATCGCGCCGAAAGTCGCGGAGAAGAGCTCGATCGTGCCACCCGCCGCCCATCCCCACATCAGCACAGCCGCGATCGAGAGGAATTGCGTCGGAATGAAGAGCACGTCGAGGATCGCGTAGGCCAGCACGTAGAGCGGAATTGCCCATGGGCTGCCGCTGAGCGCGCGGAGCTGCGCGAGCGCGCTCACCGGATCGAGATAGCGGCGGAGCGGCGATAGGAAAAGCGCGAGGCCGAGCGCCGCGATCGCGGTGAGAACGAGCAGGCCGCGCAGCCAGGTGACGTGAAGTCGCTTGTCGTTCTGAGCACGATGCTCGCCGGACCGGCTCATTCGGCGGAGTCTATACTTCGCGCGAGTGAATCGGTCCGGTCTCCCCGCCATCATTGTGGCAATTGTCGTGGCGGCGCGCGGACTCGCGACGCTCCCTGCCGGCTACTGGCAGGGCGAAGAAATCCGCTTCGCGCAGGCTTTGCTGACATACGACGGCTCGGCGCCGCTTTTTGTTGCCGCCGCCCGCTTCATCAACTTCTTCATCCGAGATCCGTTCCGTTCGCTGCTTGCGCTGAGCCTGGCCGCGACGATCGGGGGTGCGATACTCCTGGCGCGCGCAGGATCTGACCTCCTTGGCAATGAGTGGAACGGAGCTGCTGCTGCGCTCATCCTCTACCTCTCTCCCGCGATGCTCGTATTCACGCCGCTGCCGAATGCCGAGGCGTTCGACGTCGCGCTCGTCGCGCTCGCGCTGTTCGCACTTGCGCGGACGAATCGCGTGCTGCTCGCGATTGCGTGCGCCGCGATGGCGATCGAGTGGTTTGGTCCGATTGCTCCGCTGACGTCAGACAACGTATGGGCGTTACTCGGACGATTCATCGCGCATCCGTGGGGGAGCAGGTTCCTCGCGGTTCCGTTGCTGATCGCCGCGGTCACCGGAGCGGTTGTGCTGCGGCGCCGGATCGCAATGATCGCATTCGCGTTCGTATTCACCGCGTACTGCGTCGCGACCGGATCCATGACGACCGGCGTGCAGTCGGTGCTTCCGGCGCTTCCGGTCATCGCGCTCTTCGTGGCCGCTGCATTCGCGCGGTGGCCGGCGATTGCGATCACAGCGGTGGTCATCTACGGTGCAGCATCAATCCTCTACGTTCGACCGATCCTCGAAGCGAGGCGAGGGGCATCGCCACCGATGGCCGCGATCGCATACGCGGCCGCGAACCTGGAGCCTGACGCGGTGTTGCTGGCGGATCCGAAGCTCGAATCCCACGCGAGTCTCATCGCCGAGCAGCGCGCTGTGGCTCCGATCAAGGACCTCGGCTCCCACGTCGAACGCAGTACCTACCTGCTGGTGCAGGGCGCGGGTCCGATGTCGCGAACCTTCTCGTGGCCCGATTCGGATGCGTACGGAAAGATCACCTCGGCCGGCTACCGCGTCATCAGTCTGCGAAAACTTCAGCATCCCTACATCCCGCGAATCGGCGTCTACGCGATGGAAAGCACGGTCGCTGACGGTCCGTGGCATTGGCTTGCGCGCGAGGCGGTCATCGATTTGCCGTCGTCGCTCGACCGGGTACGGATCCGACTTCCCGTGCGGGCGCCGATCTCTTCGAACACGATCGTCATCAACGAGACCGCGACCACGATCATGCGCGGCGAAACGAGAACCATCGACATCCAGCCTGCCGCGCGGATTTCCATCCGATCGACGAACTCATGGGCCGCCGCAGGCCGCGATCTCGCGATCCAGCTTCTCTCCATCGAGCACCGCTGAGTATCATGCGCTCGATGCGCAAGCCCTCCATCTCGCTGGTGATCCCGATGTTCAACGAGCAGGCGAACATCGAGCACGCGATCGAGTTCGCCGTCGAGGCTCTCAGCCAGCACGCGAGCGAGTACGAGATCGTGATCGTGGACGACGCCTCGACCGACGAGTCGCCCGAGCTTGTCTGTCGCGCAATCGCCGGCAACCCGCGCATCAAGCTGATCTCCCACGACTTCAACCAGAAGCTCGGCGCATCGCTCCGCACCGGATTCGCCGCGGCGAAGAACGAGATGATCCTTTACATGGATGCCGATCTGCCGTTCGATCCCGACGTCCTCGGGCGCGCGGTTCGCGCGATGAATCTCACACGCGCCGACGTCCTCTCAGGTTACCGCTTCGATCGGACCACCGAAGGCTTGAAGCGAACGATCTACTCCATCTTTTACAACTGGCTGATCCGCGTGCTGTTCCGCATCAGTGTGCGCGACGTGAATTTCTCGTTCAAGCTGATGCGGCGTGAAGTCCTCGAGGCGGTGCAGCTGCGTTCGGAAGGATCGCTGATCGACGCGGAGCTGATCGTAAAAGCGCGCAATCGCGGATTCGTCATTCAACAGATGGGACTCGATTATTTTCCTCGCGTTCTCGGCACGTCGCACCTTTCATCGCCGGCTGTGATCCTGAAGATCTTCCGCGAGCTCGTGACGCTCTTCCCCGACATGCGGAAGCGCGTGCCGCGCAATCGAGTTCCCGTCGCACCTCCAGCCTCGGCGGCGCCGAAAACGTGAACCGGCTCATCGTCACCGCGGATGACGTCGGACTGCATCGCGGGATGACCGAGGGGGCGATCCGCGCGCATCGCGAAGGCATCGTGACGGGGTGCAGCATCGTCGCGAACGGACGCGCATTCGACGATGCAGTGGCGCGGCTGCGTGATGTCCCGAGTCTCGAGGTGGGTGTTCACCTCACGCTCGTCGAGGAGCAGCCGCTGACGACGATGAAGTTTCCGCGCAGCTATCGATCGTTCGTGCCGCGATATCTCGCGAGAATGATCTCAATGGCGGAGATCGAGGCGGAGTGCCGTGCCCAGATCGAGAAAGTGCTCGCGACCGGATTACACGTCACGCAGCTCAACAGCCACCAGCACCTCCACATGCTCCCGCGTATCTTCGAGATGACGATGCGGCTCGCGGATGACTACGACATCGGATACGTCCGCATCGTGAACGACAAGGGCGGCCGCGCGGGAATCGCCAGGCGACTCGCCGTCGCGGCGTTGAGTCGCCTCGGACGCGCGGCCCGCCGGCCCGGCAGAACGAACGACACCACGATCGGCGTCCTGGAGGCCGGTCATCTGCGCAACATTGCGCCGCTCCTCGAACACGTCGAAGGCGTGACCGAGCTCGTCACCCATCCCGGTGTCAACGTCGACGAGTACGAGCACTGGCACTACGAATGGGACGCCGAAACCGCCGCCCTGCTCGGGGTCAGGTTACTTGGGGTCAGGTCTTGATTTTTGCTTTTGGAGACGGCAAAAGAGCAAATTTCAAGACCTGACCCTCGAACTCACGATCGTGCGAGGAATCACCGCGGTCCCGCCGGTATTGTGAGTATGGTTATCGGTATGAAGGCATTCATCCCATCCATCCTTGTGCTCGTGCTCGCTTCAGCACCGCTGAGCGCCCGCATCCTTCTTCCCGAGCAGCCCGTCTCCGCTCCGGTTTTCGAGCCGGTCGACGTCAAGTACCAATTCGTCCGCGTGGCATCGGACGGAGATGGATTTCTGGCGGTGTTTCCCGGCGCCGGTGCAGTGCGATTCGATCTCGCGGGCAAGCCGCTCGACGTCCCGTCGATTTTCCTGCCCTTCAATACGATTTTCTTCAGTGGCGATGTGATCTGGACGGGCACCGAGTACGTGGCCGGCTGGCATTCCTATGACCAGACGATCCGGCTGGTCACGATCAGCCGGGAAGGCAAGGTCGGCGCGCCGATTGACCTGCCCGTCCAATCAGGAGGTTCTGAGACGATCGTCCGTCTCGCGTGGAATGGAGGGCGGCTCGCCGTTGCCTGGCAGAATGTGCCCTCCTACTTTGTGCCGGGTGGTGGTGCGCCGGCGCAGGATCTCGCGTTGAAGATCGCGATCGTCGGC
>JAENWF010000179.1 GCA_016650215.1 Thermoanaerobaculia bacterium | reverse complement strand
CGTCCCCTGCGCTCGAGTTCTGCCGCATCCGGCATGCCTGGTATTCAGCATTCGCGAGCGATGTGGCGCCGGCTCTCAAGCCGGCGGCTTTCCGTCCCCTGTTGCCCCTGATCGCAGGATAGCTTCATTAGAAGCCGCGAAGACGGCGAGGGATCCCCCGCGCTGATACGACCCTCGCCAGGACGCGAAGGATCCTTCGCTTCGCTCAGAGGCTGTGAAGAAATCCGGCCTCTGTGTGGCGCCGTCGACCCCGCACGTGAGGTGGCCTACCGCGGTGCACCGCTGACCCTTCGCTACGCTCAGGGTTGGATTTTTTCACAGCCTCTCAGGGTGACATCTGGTGTGGCGTCACACGTAACGCGTCACCCACTCAGCACCCAGCACTCAGCACCCAGCACTCAGCACCCAGCACTCAGTCCGCAGCACTCGGACCCAGTGGCACGGGAGGTGTAGAGTTACACCCCCATGCGAGAGCGACGGCGCGAACGGCGGACGACACTGCGGAAGCCGGTGCTGGCTTCTGCCGAGGCGACGCCTGTGTTCATTCTCGATGCGTCGCGGGGCGGGTTGCGTGTGGCGCATCGTTCGCAGCTTCCGCCACCTGGCGCGATCTGCCGGATCAGCGTGCCGGTTGATGGCCGCGCGGTCGCGCTCGACTGTGCGATTGTTCGAACGGTGATCGACCACGCGAACGCCGCGGCCGAGGTGCTTTTTCAGAGCGGGCTCAAAATCGTTTCCGACGATCCGCAGGCGGCGGAGGAGATTCGAAAAGCGTGCGGTCTTCCGCAGGAGGATTCCGATGCGTAATGCAATCATCGCGCTCTTCATCATCGTTGCGTCAACAGCCGCACTCGCCGAAACGACGCTCGTCTGCGAGTCGGAGGAGGGGAAGCGTAAGACCTGTCCGATTGACACGCGTGGTGGCGTGATCATCGAGCAGCAGCTCAGCAGGACCGCTTGCATCGAAGGACGAACGTGGGGCTACCTCGCGGGCGCAGTCTGGGTCGACGACGGATGTCGCGCGGAGTTCGTGGTCGGCAGTGGACGGCGGGCTCGCCGCTTCGAGCAACTCGAAGAGGTCGTCGTCTGCGAGTCCGCTGACGGCAAGCGCGCGCAATGCCCGGCGTACACGAAGGGTGGCGTGCAGGTGATCCGGCAATTGAGCAGTAAGCCGTGTGCGTTCGGGCGCGACTGGGGATACGACCGCTTCGGGATCTGGGTCGACAACGGCTGCCGCGCGGAGTTCGGAGTGGGGAATGACTCCTCGCGTCCGGGCCGCATTCCTCCCTCGCGCGGCCTCGACACGATCGTTTGCGAGTCTCGCGAAGGCCGCCGCTCGCACTGCAGCGCGGATACGCGCGATGGCGTCGGGCTGCGACGACAGCTCAGCGGCGACGACTGCGTCGAAGGACGCACATGGGGCTACGACCGCGACGGCGTCTGGGTCACGCGCGGATGCCGCGGCGAATTCGTACTCGGCGATGACCGCCGCGGAAGAGGACGCGATCGCGGCCGTTTCAACGACGACTACCGCGACGATGCCCCCGGTCCAGGCACCGTGATCGTCTGCGAGTCGCGAGAAGGGAAACGTGTTCACTGCCCGGCCGACACGCGATACGGCGTCCGGCTGACGTCAAAACTGAGCGAAGCGGGATGTGTCCGGCATGACAGCTGGGGCTACGACCGCGACAGCGTCTGGGTAGACAAAGGATGTCGGGCAGAATTCACGATCGAGCGTCGATGAGCGGCACGAGCAGCCGGAACCAGATTTCGCCGATCCGCTGATCGGCTTCGGCTGGGGACAGCGCTTGCGCGAGCAGGTCGCGATGCGGCTCGGTGAATGAACGCACAGTCTCACGCAGCGACAGGTCGCTCTGTGACTCGGCGATCACCGCCGCCGCGATCGCGCCGAAATCGCTCGCGAGGAGCTCTTCGAGGTTAGCGATGATCGCGTCAGGCGTCTTTGTCGTCAGACGCGCGATCGCGTCGCTGCATGCGCCCGCGAATGCGGCTGCCGCGAGCGACGCCTTCGATGGCCAGCGCCGGTAGATCGTGGTCTTCACGATTCCGGTCCGCGCAGTGACATCGTCAACAGTAAAGCCGCGATAACCGCGCTCTCGAATCAGAGTGCGCGCTGCGTCGAGAATCGTCTCGCCGGCTTCTTCACGCCGCGGCCGCCCGCGACCTCGAATCGTCGTCATCCCACTATTCTGCGGCGGCGAATATCGCATGTCATCCTGAGCGGACCGGCGCCACGTCAGACATGCATGCTGCCACTAGCCATGCTCGACGTGGCGCCGGTTTCAGCCGGAGGTTTTTTTACCGTCTCACGTTGCGCACGAGGTAAATCCGGTCCGCAATCCACTGCGAACCGCTTCCTCTGCGCACTTCGGCTTCGATCTCGTCGCCCCGCTCGAGATTCTCGGGCGAGTACATCTGTCCCTGATAGTCGACGCGGGCTGAGCTGCTGTACTGCAGCATGACGACTCGGCCCGACTCTTCGATCTCGATCGTGCGCCGCGATGTATCGACGTAGCGGACGGTCCCGCGAACAGTCGAGCCGGAGTTGCCGCCGAATCCGCCGTCGCGGTCGAATCCGCCGCCGCCGCTCGCACTTCGCGTGACGACGATGGCCTCGGCGACGCGTCCGCTCGTCCGGACGTCGACTTCATCGCCGCGCTCGAGGTTCTCGACTGTGTACCGCCGGCCGTCGTAGGAGACAGACGTGCGGGAGTCGTATTCGACGGTCGTGGTGTCGCCGGCGTTGCCGCGCTCAATCTCGATCGTTCGCCGGCGTGTGTCGATGTTGCGGACCGTGCCGCGGAGTGATGTGTCGTACGATTGCGATCCGCTGGCGGACACGCTGCGCGTGACGGTGATGCTGCGCGCGAAGGGACGTCCGGACGGATTGACGCGGACGAACACTTCGTCGCCGCGTTCGAGATCTTCGACCCGATATTCGCGGCCTTCGTACTCGACCGTCGTATCGTCGTCGTATCCCACGACCATCCGGTTGCTCAGGACGATCTCACTGTTGCGCGTATCGATCGACTCGATCGTGCCGCGAACGTCATCCGCAGTGCGCCCGTAAGAATCGTCGTCGTCATCCGTCGACGCGCACGCGCCGGCAAGGAGTAGCATCGCTGCGATCACGGCGAATCTGAAGCTGTGTCTGGTGGTCATTGGTGGTCTCCTGCGGAGCCATCGAGCAGAAAACATGCCCTTCGGAACCCAGCTTCAGAAAGAGGCCGGGGGAACTGGGATGACTCAGGAACCAGACTCGTCCCGCCGAGGCCAGGCTGAATCCCAATCGGTCCATCGCCACCCCATCGGAAGGCCTGGCCGATCGGCCGCAGTGGTCCGCACCTCTGCTAACATTCGCTCGCTCCAAGAGTTGACGGTTTAACAGCCGCACGAGGCCCCGTTCCGCCTACGGCTTTTTGGTTGGAAGGTCCAATCGGCTCAGTAAAGAGTTAGGCGTCGAAAAACCGCCGGCGCCACAGCCATTCTACGAACCGGAGGATAGGGTGATGCGAAAGCTGATTTGGTTGGCGCTCGTTGCGGCGACGCTTCTGGTGACCGGATGTGGAGAACTGCTCTCATTGCACGCACTGTACACGGCCCAGGACCGAGTGTTTGACGCCAGATTGGAAGGCCAGTGGGAGAGTGAGGGCGTTCGCCTGCTGGTACAGCGCGAAGGGGATCTCTATAACGTGACATGGCAGTCCAAGAAGGATCCCTCAGACTTTGCAAAGTACGAAGTCCATCTTGTGGACATCAACGGCGTCCGCTTTGCCGACGCTCTCTGGGTAGATGCCATCGGCCACATGTTTCTTAGAGTTCGCGTTACCGAGGGCCAGCTTCACTTGGCTTTCCTCGACTCGGAATGGCTCCGCTCGCGGACGTCGCACGAAGAAGCCGACGTTGATCAGGGTAGGAAACAGGCTGTGCTAACGGTGGGCACCTCGCAGTTACGAAAGGTGGTTGGCCGCTTTGCCCGCGAGCCAAAGGCCTATGATGAAAAGGAGCTTGTGTTTGGCCGCCCAAACTGACATTTGCGCCCGCGATAGCTATTCCCGGAAATCCAAGGCAACAACTCGATTGAGTCGTGAGGCGACGCCTAAGTCAAAATGAGACTCGAGCATTTCAATGCGGTAATTCGCGGCGGCCACAAAGAGGACGCGGTGGAAGTGCCGTTTGATCCAAGCGAGCGCTGGTCAATCTCGGCACAGCAACTTTGGCCTGGTCGTCGCGGCTTTGCGGTAACTGGCACCATCAACGGCACGCCTTTCGAGAGTGCAATTGTGTCCCGCTCGCGCAGGTTCTGGCTTTTAGTGTCTACCGAGACTGAGCGTAAAGCGGGTGCGTCAACTGGTGACTCCGTTGTCATCGAGATCGCGCCTGACAATTCATCCAAGCCGAAGCCGCTTCGCGGCTCGGCTTGAATCAGGCGTTCGCTGCCGAGGTGGTGTAGAGCGCCGGGGCGATCGCGCCCGGCGCTCTCTCAGCTTCAGACGGCCCGACGGCGCGACTGCGCGACGCGGACCTGAACCGTTCCGGTGGTGCGATTCCCACTCTCGTCGACAGTCACGATCGTGATCGTGTAGATACGATCAGAACCGCCGGACCGCTCTGCCCGCAATTCGGCAGCCAACGGGCCCGTGATGCGCCAGTCGGAAGTCGTATTGCCATCTCCTTCGCCGTTGTCGCTCTGATTCGAAGTGATCGACTCGATGTGCGAGATAAGAGCCACGGTGACCAGATCGGAAGCAACAACCTGGAAGGTGATCGGAATCATCGAATGGTTGGGTGGCCACAGAGTGGTTTGCGACGGGACGATCTGATGAATCGTTGGCGGCGTGTTGTCCTCGACCGTGACGGCAAACGTACCGCTCGAAGTTCCACCCGGTCCGGTGGCGGTGCAATGCACCGTCGTAAGACCGATCGGGAAGAGCGCTCCCGACGGCGGCGAGCAGTTGATCGTTCCTCCCTCGGCGGTCGCAAGGTAAGTGACGACTGTCTCCGGGTCCGTGGCTTCAACGCTGAAGTCCGCAGGAAGAGTCAGAACCGGCAGAACGATCAGCGTGACATTGAAGGACCCGAGCGCAGTGTTGGAGTTCGCGTCGGTCGCCGTGCAAACTACGTTGGTCACGCCCTCCGCGAACGTCGATCCTGACGACGGCGAGCATACCGGGGTGAGCGTTCCGTCGATCGCATCCGTGGCTGTCGCAGTGAACGTGACGATTGGCTCGGTCGTGGAGAAGCTCGCAGGAACGACAAGTATGGGACGCACGGTATCGCTCACGACCACTTGAAAGTCATCAGTCGTCGACGAGAAACTGTCGGTGGCTGAACAGACTACCGTGGTGGAGCCGAGTGGGAAGCGAGCACCTGAAGGGTGACTGCAGGCGATCACCGGAGCTGGATCGACGAAGCTGAGACCGAACACGCTGAATGTGACGATGGCTCCCGTCGGGTCATTGGCTTCGGCGAGCACCATTTCCGGTACGTTGATCAGCGGCGGTTGCTCGATCGGGAAATCGACGATATCGAAGAACGCCGGTCCGATCCGCCTCGTCACCGTCGGCGAGTCGATGGCCAGGATGGTGATGGAGTAGTGTCCGAGCGTCGTTCCGAATTGGACGGGCAGCCAGCTCGTCACTTCGGTTCCTGTTTCCGTCATCGCATTCGGCTCGATCACATGCGTCCCGACGGGTCCGGAATATTCGACCATCGTGGAGAGAGCGCCGGCGAGTCCGGTGCCGTGAACGGTGATGAACTCTTCGACGCTTCCGACGAAGAGTTGGTTCGGGGTCACCCTGTCGATCGAATCAGCGAAGACAAGGGCGGGCCAAAGGCAGAGCACGGCTAGGACGACACTGACTGAACGCATCCGCGCATTATGGCGTCGTTCCATCACTCTGTATACCTCCCAGAAATGGCGCCTTGGCGACAAGGGATCAACAGGGAACGAAAAGCCGCCGGCTTGAGAGCCGGCGCCACATCGAGCATGGCTCACGGAAGCTATCCGTGCATGACGTGGCGCCGGCTTGAGCCGGCGGTTTTCCGTCCCCGTTGACGATCCGGAGTCATCAGAACCCCAGCCGGTACCCCACTCTTACCGTCCGTCCGGGCTCGGGACGGAAAAATGACGCGTTCGTGAATTCGGCATAGAGGGTGTCTGCGAGGTTGTCGACCCAGAGCGTGACGTCATGTGTGAACGAACCGTGCGCGTATACGCGAGCGCCGGCGCCGAGATTTGCGACGGTGAACGCCGGCAGTTCGGTGCCGACCGGAGGTGGCGGCTCGTCGGGGTCGACATTGGCCTTCGCGTTGCCGTTGTGACGCGCGTTGACCTCGGCCCACAAGCGCGATCCCTCCGGCTCGTAGCGCGCGTAGAGGAACGTCTTTGTGCGATAGACGTCGTCCGGTGGAAGGATCGTCGTCGCGCCGAGCCGCGAGGCGTTGATATACGTGAAATTGCCACCGAGCGTGATGCCCACGTGCGTGCGGTAACCGGTGGCGAACTCGACTCCTTCGTAGCGCAGGCGGTCGGCGTTGACCTGCTGCACGACGAAGCGCGCACCGCTCGCCCTGATGGCGGCCTGCAACTCGGCCGGGAGCTGCAACACGTCCTCGGGCGAGAGGAAGTCCTGGACGATCCCGTCGGAGATCGTGTTGCGGAATCCGACGAGCTCCATGAACGCGTTCGCGCGGCGGTACTTCACGCCGACGTCCCAGTTTCCGCTGGTCTCGGACGCGAGCGCCGGGTTGAGAAGCTGATAGCCGTTCCCCTCCGGAGTTGGCCCGTTGAAGAGGCGCTCGATGATGTTCGGCGCGCGGAAGGCGGTGCCGTACGAAACGAAGGCGTTGATGTAGTGGGCGAGCTCATAGGTCGCCGTGAGGGATCCGACGGTGTTGCTGTCTATGAAGTCGAGACCGGTGATGTCCCATTGGGGTGTTCCCGTGGCCCTGGTCTCGACCGATTGGTAGCGCAGACCTGCGGTGACGCGAAGCCGCGGGTTGAAGGTGATCTCGTCCTGCACGAAGAGGCCGGAGCTGGTGTTCGTTGCATTCGGCGCATTCGCCTTACCGCGCGTCGATACCTGAACGACTTCGAACGGCGGGCCGGCGAAACGGAGACGCGTGGTGGTTACGGAGTAGTCGGTGTTGAAGCTCCGGTCGCGGTATGCCTCGACGCCGTAGGTGACCGTATGAGTGCCGCCGCCGAAGACTTTCACCGCGTCGGCGCGCAAGCCCGTCGTCGATCCTAGCGTGCGGTTCTCGGTGTTGGCCTCGACCGCCGAGTCTGGGAAGCCGGGCGCGATCGGACCGATATTGATGCCGATTTCGTTGTTGAGTTGGCGCTTGTTGCGCTGATAGTAGGCTTGGATATTCATCGAGCTCGCGAAACGATTCGCATCGCTGTTGCCGAAGTAGGAGAGCGTGTAGCGATCGAACTGCTGTTCGGGATAGAGGATGCGGATCTTCACTTCTTCCTCGATGCCGTACCGCTCGCCAGGGATGTATCCGAAGCCGGTTTGGCCGGCGTCATAGCGGTTCAGGCGGAAGCGGAGGAGGTTTCGGTCGTTGATCGACCAGCCGAGCGAGCCCCAGAGCGTGTTGTCGTCGACGCCGGAGTCGAGCACGCGCGTGGACTGAGGCAGGCGGATCTCGCCGAAGTCGCCGGACGGCGCCTCGTAGTCGTCCGCGCTCCGCTTCGACGCGCCAATCTGCCAGGAGAATTTGCCCGTCGCGCCCGAGACCCACGCGCTGCCGCGCTGGCGGTCGCCGGCATCCGCCCAGGAGAGATCGAGCGCGCCGGCGAAGGCGCCGGCGGCCGGCTCGCGAGAGACGAGATTCAGCACGCCGCCGATGGCGTCGCTGCCGTAGAGCACCGAGGCCGGGCCGCGGACGACTTCCATCGTCTGGACGCTGCCAAGATCCACGAGGCCGGAGATCTCGCCGAAGTCGGTCTGGCGGCGGGGGTTGTTGAGTCGCAAGCCGTTCTCGAGGAAAAGGATGCGCAGGCCGCGCTGCGCGCGGATCACCGGCCGCATCTGATTGGGGCCTACGCCTGCGACGTCAACGCCGGGCTCTTCGCGCAAAAGGTCTGCCGCGTTCTGCGGAGCCTTGCGCTCGATCTGTTCCCTGCGGATGACCGTGACTGGCGTCGCGATTTCGAAGACATCACGTTTCGAGCCAGTCGCAGTGACCGTCGTCTCCGAGAAGAAGGATGGAACCGGCGCCTTCGCCTCTGCGGCATCGACAGTTTTCTCGGTTTTGGGATCGTCCGCTGGCGTCTGTGCGACTGCCGGGAAAGGAAGGAGAAGCTGGATCGTGAGCGCGAACGCGCTCGTGATTAACGATTTCATGGAAGTCTCCGAGTGAAGAGCGGAGGGGCGGCGATCAGCCGGTAGCTCTGCTCCGTCGTTTCAAAATGCGCGCTAGAAGCCGCGCAACGGAGGACCGCGTGGTGCGGTCGGTATGAGGACGGGCGCGAGATGAAGGATGAGGGACCGCTGCACGAAGGCGCCGACGGCGCGCGACGCGCCGCGCGTCGCGGCGGCGAGCAGCAGCGCGAAGGCGAGCACCGGAATGGCGAAGCCGAGCGTCAACTCCACATCGAGCTCGCGCCCGAGGAGTTCGAGCGGCCCGAAGAGATGAAGCAACGCCGCCAGGAGCCAGAAGACAATGATGGCGCGTCGTCCGCGGAGCCGGAACGGCGCGAAGCGCTGGAACAGAAAAGCCGTCAGGAGCAGCGCGAGTGCCCCGCCCCAGCGCACGAGAACCGCGGGCTCGAGAATCGAAGCATCGGAAAGACGGCCGGCGAGCAGGACGCCGTGAAACGCGATCAACGCGATCCGCCACGACGCGCTGAACACGCGCGCGGCGACACGTCGTCCGGGAGAGCAGTGAGACCAGCGAGACATCAGTGCAGTTGCTTGTACCGGCAACTCGGCCAGCATTCTAATGGACGCCGGGTCAATTTCAGATTGACCCGCCGCCGCCCGCTCCGGAGCGCGTCCGTGGTCCCAGTCCCGCTTGACACCGCCGGCGCGGATGACTGCAATGCGCATCACCCGCGATCAGGAGTCGCGAAGGAGGTCGAGATCAAACCACTCGAAGGAAAGATCGCAGTCGTTGCCGGTGCAACCCGCGGTGCAGGGCGAGGCATCGCGACTGCTCTTGGTGAGGCGGGAGCAACCGTCTACTGCACCGGCCGCAGCGTTCCCGGCAAACCCGGCATGAAGAATCGTCCCGAGACGATCAACGAAACCGCGGAGATCGTGACAGCAAGAGGCGGTCATGGGATCGCAGTTCAGGTCGATCACACAGCACCCGATCAGGTCGCGCGCTTGTTCGAGCAGGTCGGAGCGTTCGACATCCTGATCAATGACATCTGGGGAGGCGACGACCTCGTCGAGTGGGGAAAGAAGCTGTGGGAGACGAAGCTCGAAGACGGGCTGACGCTCATCGATCGCGCGATCAAGACGCACATCATCACCAGCTACTACGGCCTTCCGCGGATGCGAAACGGAGGACTGGTCGTCGAGATCACAGACGGCGATGCGTTCTTTTATCGAGGACATTTTTTTTATGACCTCGTGAAGACCACCGTCATCCGTATGGCATTCGCGCTCTCGCAGGAACTGAAGGGGCGCGGCATCACTGCCGTTGCGGTGACTCCCGGATTTCTGCGGTCCGAATGGATGCTGGATCATTTCGGCGTGACCGAGGAAAACTGGCGCGACGCGGCGAAGAACGTGAAGCCCTTCATCGCTTCTGAGACGCCACTCTTCGTCGGTCGCTCAGTGGCAGCTCTTGCCGCTGATCCGAACGTCGCAACGAAGAACGGGCGTGTCTTCGCGTCATGGGATCTCGGTGACGAGTACGGAATCAACGATGCGGACGGCACGCGACCCCATTTCGTACGGTGGTTGCAGGCAAACGAGCCGGAGGTCGCGGCAGGCTGGAAGAAACTCGATGAAGCCTTCTACACGTACTGGGGCGCGATGCCGTACGGCATGCCCGGCGAGTAGCGGCTCATGTTCCGCTTCAGCGGACGCGAACCGCGTCATCACTCTCATGAGCGCTATGATGAACATGCGTTCGTTATCGCCGCTATGACAGCGCCGGGCATCATCGTCAAGGCCCTGTTTCTCGGCGCCGCATTCATCGTCCTCTACGGAGTCGCCATCGTCGTGGAGAACCTCTTACTCTCGCTGGGAGGAAAAAGAGCTGTCGGCAAGATCGTTCATTGGTCGAAGGCTACAGAAAGTGTCGGCGGTATGAGCGACGGCGAGAGCACAGTGGACATTTACTATCCGACCGTGCATTTTCAAGTTGACGGCAAGCGCGTTTCTTTCGAGTCGGAGAACGGGTTCGGCGATCGAAAATGGGCAGTCGGCAGTCCGGTACCGGTGCTCTACAACAAGTCACACCCGGAGCACGCGCAAATCATTGTCGGCCGTTGGGGAAAAGCAGTGGCGTTGATACTTGGAGGGTTACTGTTCTTCGCGGTCATGCTGTTTCTAAAGATGTCGTCTACGCCGGCTTCACAATAGACGCCTTTCGATCCCAGTCACCACGATCCCCTCATTCAGAGTCGTCCGTCGAGAATCCTGTCACGCCGATCGGAACCGCGCCCTCTTTCGGCGGCGCGCCGCGGCGCCGGCTGTCCTCGATCTTCGCTTCGCCCGACTCGCCGGTCTCCGTCACGCGCGTGGTCATCTGCGCGCGGGCGCTGGCGAGGTAGACCTTCACACCTTTGTCAGCGTAGATCTGCTCGATCTGCTGCTCGTCGGCATCGATTACGATGTAGTCGTCGATGCGGCTCGAATGGATTGCAAACCTGCCGTTCCATTGACGATCGATGCGCCATGACATGAAGTGCATCGTACCGAATCGGCACTCCCCTTGCTCACTTAGAGGACAGGTCCATCACTGATGTCGTTGCCGCAGATTCCCGGGGGTCGTTTCGAGGTCAGAAAGCTCCTCGGCTCCGGTTCGTTCGGAGCCGTGTACGAAGCGTTCGACCATCAACGAAATCGAACCGTCGCGTTGAAAGTGCTCGAACGCGTTTCGACCGACAGCATCGCGCGTTTCAAGCGCGAGTTCCGGGTTCTTGCGGAGCTGCGCCACCCGAATCTCGTGAGCCTCTACGAGCTCGCGGTGCTCGGCGAGTACTGGGTTCTGTCGATGGAGCTGATCCGCGGCACGGAGCTGCTCGAGCATCTGGCGTTCGTCGAATTGCAGCAGTCGTTCCTCGAAGCGCGGACGCCGACGCAACCGGAGTTTGACGGCGATGCGACCATCGTGCTTCGCGCCCCTGCAAAGACGACGAAGGCAATCAGCCCGCTCTACGTCGAACAGGTGCGGGAAACCTTTCGCCAGATCGCGATTGCGATTGCGACGCTTCACGCGCGCGGAGTCGTTCATCGCGACATCAAGCCCTCGAACATCATGATCACAGGCGAGGGGCGGATCGTGATTCTGGACTTCGGACTTGTCGCCGAGGTTTCGCTCGAGGACACGATCGACCGTCGCACGGTCGTCGGGACGCCCGGCTACATGAGTCCCGAGCAGGTGATCGCTTCGCCGCCGGCGCCGCCGAATGACTGGTACGGGTTCGGAGTATTGCTCTATCAGGCGCTGACGGCGCAGATGCCGTTCGGCGGACAGACCGCGCTCGAGATCGTCGAGCATCAGATGCACGACGAGGCGCCGCGTGCAGGGGACGTGGTTGAAGGCGTTCCCGAAGATCTCTCGGCGCTCGCGCATGAATGTCTGCAGCGCGATCCGTCGAAGAGGCCATCAGACGAAGCGATCCTCGAGCGGATGCGCGTGCGCAGCTTCGATCCGGAGCGCATGGAGCGGACGCGCGACCGTGCAACGGAACTGATCGGCCGCGGCCGCGAGAAGCGGCGGCTGCATCGATTGCTCGACTCGCTCGAACCGGGAACACCGCGCATCGTGCTGCTGCACGGTTCGCCCGGCGTCGGAAAGAGCGCGCTTGCCGGGCGATTTCTGGACGAGGTGCGCGAGTCGGGGAAAGCGTTGATTCTCGCCGGGTGCTGCCATGCGTTCGAATCGATGCCGCTGAATGCGATCGACTCGATCGTCGAAGCCGTATCGCGCGAGATCCGGCGGCAGAAGAGTCCCGCGGTCGATGAGATCCTGAGTCGTGCGATCTCGGTGACGGAAGTCTTCCCGGCTCTGGCGACCGAATCCTCGGGCGACGTTGGAGAAGCGACGATCGCGCTGCCGACCGGCGAGAAGCTGATCGCTCGTGCGGTCTCGGAGCTCAACGCGATCGTTCACAAGCTCGCGGGCGACCGGCCAATTCTCATCCTGCTCGACGACGCACAGTGGGGCGATTATCAGAGCGCTCAGGTGCTGACGCGGATCTTCCAGCGGGCGGGCGACCAGCGGCTGATGCTCGTCCTGTCGTATCGCACCGAAGACTGGAGAACGAGTCTGCTGCTCCAGTCGCTGCTGAATGGAAATCTGACGACGAGTGAGGTCGAGCTGAAGCCTCTCACGCGCTCGATGACTGGCAGGGTCGGCGACGCTGCAGGCATCCGCAGGAAGCGGCTGGCTGACGCTATCTTCCAGCAGAGCGGCGGCAACCCCGCGCTGATCGAGATGATGTCGGATGTCTTCACGCATTCGGGCGGCGATCCGAAAGCGCTACTCGCGCGCGCGATCGGGGCTCGGGCATCGAAGCTCTCGGCGGCCGCTCGCCGGTTGTTCGCGTTGACCCTGAAGGCGTCGTCACCGATCGGAGAAGAATCGGCGGAGGGGGATCTCGAGCTCTTCGAGATCGACGAGCCGATTCGCGCGCTCAAGAACGCGCGCCTCATCCGCATTACCAGAACCGGCGATCTTCGCGAGATCAGCATCTACCACCCGCTGCTGCGTGATGCGCTCAATTTTCGCGAGGCGCGATCACGCCCAGCAGGGCGGTAAGCAGCACTCTCTGCAGCGCTCGCCCGCCGTTCTGCTACCCTCCGCCCCGTCCGAGCGGTGGGCTGGGGCGCCCACCGCCACACAGAACCAGTCCCTGAACTATGAGGTTGCGGCAGGCCTGCTCATCGAGTGGGTCGAACGCGAAACGACTCGCCCGCACCCCGCGGCGTCGCATCGGACTTTCGGGACGACATCGCCGGAATGATAACGGGTGTGTGTTATGACGTGATGATGAGCGACCTGCCCGATATCTACGACGACCGGCCTCCGCGCAGAGAGCGGCCGTTTCCGTGGTGGATCGTGATCGCAACCGTGATCGTGATTGGGGCCGCCGCGGCGTGGTGGTGGATGCGGCCGCGGACCGTGCGACTCCCGCCTGGTCCTGTGCGCGTCGTGAAACAGCGTCCCGGTGGTGCGCTCAAGCCGAAGGGGGCACTGCTCAGCGAGCCGGAAGCGATCATCACGCTGCGCCGGCATCTCGCGCAGGAAGTGAAGAGCGAATGCATCGCGATGACGAGCCAGGGATTCCGTGACGGCGCGTACCTGCTGACAGCCGTCGATTCCTGCAAGGGCGTGCGGCTCGGAAAGTGGAGGGTTGACGCGAAGAGCGGTGGGGTGACCAGGTCAGGTATCAGCTCTTAGTGCCTGAGTTCATCTCGCTCGATTCGAGAACTCTGACTCCCGCGCGATCTTCGCGTGCTGCAATCGTCAGCGCGCGTGCAACGGTTGCCGCTTCGATCGGCCGGTACTTTTTCGGCATGAGCCATCCGAACGGCTTCGCGAGCTCTTCGCCCAGACGACGCTCTTTGCGCGGGCCGAGGAGTAGCGAAGGGCGTGCGATCGTGAGCGCCGGGTAGTTGAGGGCGATGATGTCGTCTTCGGTCTCGCCCTTCACGCGTGTGTAGAAGGCGCGTGAGTTGCGATCGGCGCCGAGTGAGCTCACGAGCAGAAAGTGGGTCGCGCCGCGCATCCGGCCGATGCGTGCTGCCGCGACCGGGAGATCGTGATCGATCGTCCGGAAGCGTTCTTGCGATCCCGCGGCTTTGATCGTCGTGCCGAGGGCGCAGAAGATCTGATCGACGGCAAAGAGAGCGGCGTGGCGATCCATTTCCGTCAGATCGAAGATCTTCTCGCTGAGCTTCGGGTGCGAGTGACCGCTCGCTCGCCGGGCAACGACGGTGACTCGCTCGACCGAGTCCTCCGCGAGAAGCAGTGAGAGCAACTCGCTTCCGACGAGGCCGGTGGCGCCGAGAAGGAGTATCCGACGGCTCTTCATCTGTTGTTCGCGGCGATGATGCTACCGCACCTGTTCGGAATGCTGCCCGAGGACCTGGCGGCACACCTGCGCGCGGATGGCGTCGCCGTTCGCGATGCGGAGTCACGGCGGATTCTCGCGCATGCCATCGCGCACGGGCGGGAGGGCCATCCCGTTTCGCGTCCGGTTCCGCGCGCTGTCGAAGCCGCGGTCGACAAGCTCGTCGATCGTTCGCGCCTCGAAATCGTCGAGCGTGCGACCGATTCGTCAGACGGCTTTGTGAAGTACCTCTTTCGCTTGCGGGACGGACGGCTCGTCGAGGCGGTGCGGATCCCCCTCGAAGTGCCGGGGCGATTCACCGTCTGCATCTCGAGCCAGGCCGGCTGCGCGATGGGTTGCGACTTTTGCGCGACCGGCCGGCTCGGACTCGAACGGAGTCTCGATGCGTACGAGATGGTCGCGCAGTTCATCGCCGTGCGCGATGAAGCCCCCGGCGTTGTTACCGGCGTTGTGTTTCAGGGCGAGGGCGAGCCGCTGCACAACTACGCTGAGGTGATGCAGGCGGCCGCGATTCTGGCGCATCCGTGCGGCGGGCGGATCGCGGCGAAGGCGATCACCATCTCTACCGTCGGCCTGGTCCCGGCGATTCTGCGCTACGCACGCGAGCGGCGACCTTACCGCCTCATCGTCTCGCTGACGTCGGCCGTCGATCAGCGCCGCCGCACCTTGCTACCGTCGGCATCCGCATGGCCTGTACATGAACTGGCTGATGCGGTCCGCGTTTATCAGAAGGCTGTCGGGGGGCGTGTCACCGTCGCATGGGTCGTCCTCGGCGGGATCAACACCGGGCGCGATGAAGTCGACGCTCTGCGCGAGCTGTTTGATGGCGTGCCGCTCCGGCTCAATCTCATCGACGTGAACGATGCGCGTGTTGGCGGTTTCGCGCGGGCGAGTGCGGAGGAGTTGTCGTCGTTTCGCGATGAGCTGCGGACGCTCGGCATCCCGGTCGTTCGCCGCTACTCCGGCGGCGCCGCGAAACATGCGGCGTGTGGGATGCTCGCTGGTGGTTCCCAACAACAATCCTGAGCGAAGCGAAGGATCAACGGTGGCACCGCGACGGAACATGCGACTTACGATCCTTCGCCGCGGGTCGACGGCGCCACACAGAATCGGACGGTCTGCTCGAGGCGCGAGGAACCCGGGTGCCACCATTGATCCTTCGCTTCGCTCAGGATTCCGGGATTTTCCTCACCGCATGAATCGCAGCAGCTTCTTTCCGATGTCTGTGTTGTCGAGCAGTCCCGTGAATGACTCGGCGCCCGGCCCTTGCGCGAAGAGCGGTACGAACTCGCCGGTGTGTCCGACGTTGCTCCAGCGAAGCTCGAGCGGCGCGCCTGGCTTCTCCGGATGAATCTGCAGTCCTCCGGTTTCGTGGTCACCCGTGACGAGCACGAGAACATCGCGATTCTTCGCGGCGAAATCGAGCGCGACGTTGATGGTTTCGTTGAGCGAGAGGAGGCTCGCCTCGAGTTCGGGCGTAGCGCTGCCGTGCGATGAGCCGTCGGGTCCCTCGTGCTCGAGG
Organism: Thermoanaerobaculia bacterium; assembly: GCA_016650215.1. Lineage (GTDB taxonomy): Bacteria > Acidobacteriota > Thermoanaerobaculia > Gp7-AA8 > Gp7-AA8 > JAENWF01. Next base: position 20,094 of record JAENWF010000179.1, on the reverse strand, counting down.
AGAAGGAAGAAGCCGTCGGGATCGCGGGCGAGACGCTCGATTGCCCAGGCCGCGAGAACCGGGAGACCCACAAGCTTCGAGTCGACTTCGCGCGCCTCGGTGGGGAAGACCGCAAGCATCCGTTGCGCGCGCACGCTCTCGAGCTCCGCGGCCGTCCGGATCGGCGCGTACTTGTACTCGCGTGCGAGCGCCTCGAGTGAAGGCAGAGGAGCGACTCCGAGCTTGTCGGCTCCGCCGCCGGCGACGATCTCCGCGCCGCTCGAAAGAATCTGCGGGATCAGCGCTGCCGTGTCCCGACGGCTTGCTGCATGCGCGGCGAATGCCGCCGGTGTTGCGTCCCAGAAATTCGTCGTCGTCACCAGACCTGTGGCGCGGCCGCTCTTTTCTGCTGCTTCGAGCACGGTCAGAAGCTTCCTGCCGGACGGATCGACTCCAACCATTTTGTTGTTCGTTTTCACGCCGGTCGCCATCGCGGTGGCAGCTGATGCGGAGTCGGGCACGATCGAGTCGGCGGAATGCGTCATCACGAGACCGGTGACCGGCATCTTCGTGAAGCGCGCGTTGCTGCCGGCGAGGAAACGCGCGGCGGTGAAGTGCGCAACACCCATCCCGTCGCCGATGATGAGAATGACGCTCTTCGGGGCGGTCGCTGCGGAGGTGGGGAGAGAGAGGAGAGCGGCGGTAGCGACCGCCAGGAGTCGAAAAGACATACGGGCGCGCATGATAGCGTCACTCCCGTCAGAGCGGCTCGGGCGTCTCTTCGTTTTTCTCGACGCTCATTTCCGCGAGCCGCTGAATCAGCTTGCGGTCTTCCGGACCCGCACGAAGGTAGGTTTCGCAAAGCTGATCGACGTGCTCGACGCTCTCGGTCGCGAGCACGGTGAACCCATTTTCGGGTTGATCGGACACGCGGCTCCACTTCTTCTCGAATCGCCGGTTGTCGATGAGGGTGCAGCGGACGAAGCCGCGGTCGAGCGTCAGCTCGGTGGCGGGGATGAGACGTTTCGATTTCTGCTGATTCGCATCGAGTCCCGTCGACGCGACTACGCCGGAGCGGAACACCGGCATATTGCGCTCGAGCACCGGACCGATGCCGCGCGCGTTCGCGACCTGCTCGGCGAGCGAGCGCGACACGAGTTTCGCCACCATCTCGCGAAGGAGCGCCGCCGCGTCGCCGATGTACTCGGCAAAAAAGAGTCCCGACTGATAGACCGTGCCCCCTTCATCACCATGCGCGAACCGATGCACTTTGCAACCGACTACGAGCGCGTCGGCCTGAATCTCCTTCCCCTCCCAGTCGAAGCGGAAGCGCGCGCGGCGACCGACGTCGAGGCGGGTGAAGTGCTCCACCCGTGCGCCCCCATCAGTGATGTCGAGCACGATCACGCCGAGTGAGCCGAGACGCGCGATGATCCCGCGTGCTAGCTGGATGCGCTGTTTCTTGCGGCGCTCGGAGCGTTGTCGTGACATTGAGGGAAAGGGATTCTAGCGGATTCGACCGGGCGGGCGCCTCCTCCATTGGCGTGAAAAAACTTTAAACGGTCTCGAGTGTGTCACGACGTTTCAGGCCTGTCTGTTGCTCTATAAAGCAATGAGCGGCAGAACACAGCCGCAAGACCGAAATCACCCTAAAAGGAGACTTTCGATGAAAGACAAAGACATCAAGAAGCACGATTCAAATCCTGACCCGATCACTGGAGAGCCAGGGGCACATCCGCTCGGCGTGGCAGGTGGCGGTAGCGGCGGTGCCCTGGCGGGCGCGGCGATTGGCGGCGTAGTTGGCGGACCGATCGGTGCGGCAGTCGGTGGCGTGATCGGCGCAGTTACAGGCGGTCTCGCCGGCAAGGGCGCAGCAGAGGCAGTGAACCCGACCGAAGAGGAAGGGTACTGGCGGACGAACTACAAGACTCGTCCGTATCACCAGAAGGATCGCGAATTCGACCACTACGCTCCGGCGTACCGGTATGGATGGGAAGCGGCCTCGAAGCCTGTCTACAACGGCCGGCGCTTCGACGAGATCGAGCGCGACCTCGGTGCCAACTGGAACAAGGCGCGAGGCACCTCGAAGAACGAGTGGAACGACATGAAATCCGCGACCCGCGACGCTTTCGAGCGCGTGCAGACCCGGATGACTCCCGGCATGACCCAGGCCTCGGAGAAAGCCGACGCGGTGTGGGAACAGACCAAAGGCAACTGGCATCAGATCAAGGGCGCGGTCAAGGCCAAGTGGAATGACCTGACCGATGACGAGATCGACCAGATGAAGGGCGAGCGCGAGCGCATCGTCGGCAAGATTCAGGAGAAGTACGGCGAGGCGAAGTGGCGTGAAGCCGACATCGCGCGCGAGTTCCGCGGTTTCAAACGCTGATTCGACATCCCCAGGAAGTTTTCGACGCCGGCTCTCACGAGCCGGCGTTTTTTTTGCGGGCGTCCGCAGCGGACGCGGCGTGGAACAACATCCGCGATCAGGCGCTGCCGAATCGCTCGGCCGCTCGTTCGCGCGCACGCTCGGCTTCAACCTCCCGATCGCGCGGCTCGGCGGCCGTCTCCAGCGAGTCGAGAAGCTTTCTCGCGACAGCGGCGACTTCCTCGATCGCGCCGTTGAAAGACTCCTCGTTAGCTTTCGACGGTTTGTTGTAGCCCGAGAGCTTGCGGACAAACTGCAAAGAGGCCGCGCGGACCTCGTCGTCAGTGGCGGGAGGGTCGAAATTGAAGAGGGTTTTGATGTTCCGGCACATGGTGGAGGCTCCTGCAAATACTTTACCCTGCGATGGGGTGGACGCAGACAAACTACGCCCGATAAACCGCGGCGTTGATGTGCATGCCGGCGCCGACGGAGGCGAAGACGATGTTGTCGCCGGCTGCGATCGAATGCTCGGGCATTTTGCCCTTCAGAATCAGGTCGAGCAGGGTCGGGATCGTAGCGACGCTGCTGTTGCCGAGCCATGAGATGGTCATCGGCATGATGTCGGGCGACGGCTTCCCTGCGCCATAGAGTGAATAGAGGGCGTCGAGAATCGCCTCATCCATCTTTCCATTCGCCTGGTGGATGAGGATCTTATTCACGTCCTTCAACGAGAGGCCGGCGCTGTCGAGCGCGTCCTTGATCGCTCCGGCCACTGTGCTGAGCGCGTATTTGTACAGCTTGCGCCCTTCCATCTTGAGGAAAAGCGTTTCGAGAAATGCTTCATGTTTGTAGGAATGCCCCATGAACAGCATCGAGGAGTGCTCGAGCGTGTCCGAGCGAACGGCATGCGAGAGGATTCCCGCGGCGCCGCCAGTCTCGCGCCCTTCGAGAATCGTCGCGCCGGCCCCGTCGGAGTAGATGAGACTGTCGCGGTCGTGTGGATCGGACACGCGCGACAGTGTCTCCGCGCCGATGATCATCGCGCGTCGGATTCCGCCCGAGCGGATCATGTAGTCGGCCTGGATGACGCCCTGCAACCACCCCGGACAGCCGAAGACGAGGTCGAAAGCCACGGTCCTCGGCGTTGCGATTCGGAGCTTTGCCTTTACGCGCGCCGCGAGGGCCGGCACGAGATCGGATCGATTGCTCCCGGCGCGTACGTCGCCGAAGTTGTGCGCGACGATGATGTAGTCGAGCGTCTCCCGGTCGATGCCCGAGGAGGCGAGCGCCTGTTCCGCGGCGTCTGCTGCGATGTCGGACGTTACGAGATTGTCGGGGACGTAGCGGCGCTCACGGATTCCGGTGATCGATTCGAACTGCGCCACGATTTTGTCGTTCGGCTTGTCGATCGGCTTCTGATCGGGCCCGCGAAACTCGCGCGTCGCAAGCTGAGCGTTCGGCACGACGACCGACGGAATGTGGCTTCCAGTACCAACGACGACAGAGCGGATGCCCGACATTCCGGGGAATTGTAGTAGATGAAATGGCTCTCGGCTGATGCTAAGGACGCTAAAGCCGCCTGCGCTTCGTCGTTTCTTTCTTCGGTCCTTCGACCCAGGGCTCGACGCCGGGGACGGTGCAGCGGGGGATCTGCTGGCCGATCTCCAACTCGATGGTGCGCACCATCATCAGATCCTGCCAGGTGGCGATCGTCGATACGATTCCTTCGAGGTCTACCCGCGCGGTGCGGCCGGCGCGGTGGATGTAGTCCTCGACGCTTTCGGGAATGTCGAAGTTGATGACGTGCGTGATCCCCGGTACGTCGATGCCGCGGCCTGCGATGTCGGTCGCGACGAGGATGCGATGCGAGCCCTCACGGAATTGATCGAGCGCCTGCGTCCGTCCGCCCTGCGAGCGGTCGGAGTGAATGCGCGAGACAGGATGTCCCTGCCGCTCGAGGATGTGAAACAGCCACTCCGCATCGACTTTGCGCCGCGTGAAGACGAGCGTGCTTCCGAGCTCCTGATGCAGCAGCGCGAGCAGGCACGCGCGCTTGTTCTCGGGCGCGACCACATACAACCGGTGGCTGATCCCGACCGCTGTTCTCCCCTTCGGCATGATGTCGATGCGGAGCGGATCGCGGAGCATCGTCTGCGCGAGCTGCTCGATCGACGGAGGCATGGTGGCGGAGAACATCATCGTCCGCCGCGTGCGCGGCAGCCGCTGCACGATCTTGCGGATCTGCGGGAGAAAGCCGAGGTCGAGCATGTGATCGGCTTCGTCGAGTACCAGCTCGTCGACTGCCCCAACGTCGATCGTGCGGCGCTCGATGTGGTCCAGCAGCCGCCCCGGTGTTGCCACGATGATGTCGGGCGATTCCTTCAGCGCTTCAAACTGCGGCTTCATCCGAACGCCGCCGATCAGGCACGCCGAATTGAGCTCGTGATTTTTGCCGAACAACTCGATGAAGGCCTGCGTCTGCAGCGCGATCTCCCGCGTCGGCGAGACGATCAGCGCGCGCAGCCCCTTTCCGTGTGTCAGCTTCTCAGCGAGCGGAATCACGAACGCGGCGGTCTTGCCCGATCCGGTCTGCGCGAGCGCGATCAGATCGCGCCCTTCGAGCGCGGGGGGGATCACGCTTGCCTGAATTGGCGTCGGATGCTCGAATCCGACTTCACGGATGGCGGAGAGTATCGCCGCGCTCAGTCCGAGCTGCTCGAAGGTCTGTCTCGTCGTTTCGACGGGATGGTGAGGGATTCTGTCTGACAGCATTCGCGCGGAGTGTAACCGTTATCGAGGCCGCTTCGGCCCGCGCCCGGCGCCGGGTCCTGCGTCGCGGCGTGCCCCGCCGCCCGCCGTCTTCGGGCCTGAACCGAACTTTTTCTTGAATCCTGGTTTGTACGCAGGGGCGAACCCTTCACTCGACCGCGGCTTCGCGCCAGGTTTGAATCCTGGCTTGAATCCCGGCTTCTCACCCGATTTGAATCCCGGCTTGAACGCCGGTTTGAATCCCGGCTTTCCGCCCGGCTTGAAGCGCGGCTTGTAGTCCGGTTTGTAGTCCGGTTTGCCGCCAGGTCGCGGGCCGGGCTGCTGATCGTCGGCGACCTGAAGCGCGACCGGTCGTCCGCGAAAGCGCGCGTTCTTTACGGCGTCGATGATCTGGTCGCGATAGCGCAGCGGCACCGTCACGAACGTGATGTCCGCGCGGATCTCGATCGGACCGATGTCGCGTCCCGGAACATTTGCTTCGTTCGCGATCGAGCCGACGACATCGGCAGGTCGGATCCCATCCTGTTTGCCGACTGCCATCGAAAGGCGAACCTTCGGCTCGTCGGAGTCGTGGGACGCATCACGCGGCGGGCGCGGCCCTGAAGCAAATCTCTCTTCGCGCGGTCCTCGCGTCTCGCGCGGTCCTCGCGTCTCGCGCGGTTCGCGCGGTTCAGGCTGCGCGATCTTGTCCGCTGCCAGCGATCGCGAGCTGTTCGCCATCCTCGCCGCCGCCGCAGCGACCTCGGCGAGATCGAACGGACCTTCCTCGGCGAGCTGCTCGACGAGCTCGACGTACAGGTCGAGCTCGCCCTCTTTGATGCTCTTGCGGATCGCGTCCTTGAATACTGATACCCGCCGGGCAGCAACATCGGCACCCGACGGAATCTTCATCGGCTTGATCGCCGAGCCGGTGAAGCGCTCGATCTGGCGCATCATTCCGCGCTCGCGCGGCGTGATGAAGAGCGTCGCCACGCCGCTGCGGCCCGCGCGGCCAGTCCGGCCGATGCGGTGTACGTACGCTTCGACGTCGTATGGGATGTCGTAGTTCACGACGTGGGTGATCGATTCGACGTCGAGTCCGCGCGCCGCGACATCCGTCGCGACCACGATCTCGACCTGACCCTTGCGCAGCTTCCGGATCACCGCCTCGCGCGCCGGCTGCGTCATGTCGCCATGCATCGCCTCGGTGCTGAAGCCGCGGCCCTGAAGCTTCTCCGCGAGCTCCGCCGCGCCATTCTTCGTTCTCCGGAACACCAGCACCCCTTCGCTCGACTCGAGCTCCAGGATCTGGGTCAGCACTTCGAGCTTCTGCCCCTCGGAGACGTTGAGGAACCGCTGCTCGATTGCCGGCGCGGTCATCGTCTTCTGCTCGATCTCGATCCGCACCGGATTGGTGAGATGCTTCTTCGCGATTCGCTGCACTTCTTCGGGCAGCGTTGCCGAGAAGAGTGCTACCTGCCGCTGCTTCGGCGCTTCGGAGAGGATCCGCTCGACGTCGTCGATGAATCCCATGTTCAGCATCTCGTCGGCTTCATCGAGGACGATCATCTGCAGATTGCCGAGGCGGAGGGTCTTGCGTTCGAGGTGATCGATCAGCCGGCCGGGAGTGCCGACGACAACGTGAGCGCCTCGCTGCAGATGCTTCATCTGCAGGACGATCGGCGCGCCGCCGTAGACCGGCAGAACGTTGATGACGCCGATGCCGCGACTGTACTGATGAATCGCCTGAGAAACCTGCATCGCAAGCTCGCGCGTTGGCGTGAGCACGAGAGCCTGGGTCTCGCTCTTCGAGGGATCGAGGCGCTGGAGCATCGGAAGGGCAAATGCCGCAGTCTTGCCGGTGCCAGTCTGAGCCTGACCGATCACGTCTTTCCCCGACAGGAGCACCGGGATGGTGCGCGCCTGAATCGGGGTGGGTGCTTCGTAGCCGAGCGCGGCGAGAGTGGTGAGAATGGTCTCGCTCAGTCCGAGCGAACGGAAATCGGACGGTGAGTCAGTCATGAAGCGGGCACTATAACGGAGGAAGGCTCCAAGGTGCGCCGCTCGGCGGATGAGGGGCCTTCAATGGCAGAATCGCGCCGCACATGGCACCGACCGTTCTCCTTTCCTGCGAATCGCTTTCGAAATCGTTCACTTCCCGCCCATTGTTCGAGAATCTCTCATTCGCTCTCGCTGAAGGCGATCACGTCGGCCTCGTGGGGCCGAACGGGTCGGGCAAGTCGACACTGCTGCGGATCCTCGCCGGCGCGGAGCAGGCGGACTCCGGCACGCGCGCGGTGCGCAAGAATCTTCGTGTCGGGTACGTGCCGCAGGATCCGGTCTTTTCGCCCGGAAAAACGGTCGAGGATGTCGTGCGCGAGGCGGTCGCGACGCTGCCGCACATGGACGACCACGAAATCAGCGCGCGAAGCAGCATCACTCTCGGCAAAGGGGGCTTCATCGACCCCGGGCAGCGGAGCGAGTCGCTCTCCGGTGGATGGCGAAAGCGTCTCGCAATCGTGCGCGAGATCGCGCTCGAGCCCGATGTGCTCCTGCTCGACGAGCCGACGAACCATCTCGACGTCGATGCGATCCTGTGGCTCGAGACGCTGCTCCGAAACGAGCCCGAAGCGTTCATCGCCGTCAGTCACGACCGCTACTTTCTCCAGAACGTCGCGAAGCGGATGCTCGAGCTGAATCGTGTCTATCCGGCGGGTCTCTTCCAGAGCGACGGCGGCTACCTCGAGTTCCTCGAAAAGCGCGACGACCTGCTGCGCAATGAGGCGGCGTATCAGGAGACGCTCGCGAACCTCGTCCGCCGCGAAGTCGAATGGCTGCGCCGCGGCGCGAAGGCGCGCACGACAAAGGCAAAAGCGCGCATCCAGAACGCGGAGCGGCTCATCGGCGAGCGCGAAGAAGGGCGCGCGCGCGTAGCGACTTCGTCGGCGAAAATCGACTTCACCTCATCGGATCGGAAGACCAAGCGGCTCTGGAGCGGCCGCGGCCTGCGGAAGGCGATGGGGGAGAGGATGCTCGTCGGCAATCTCGATCTCCTACTCACGCCCGGCATGCGGCTCGGAGTCCTCGGGCCCAACGGCTCGGGAAAGACGACGCTGCTGCGAATGATCACCGGCGAGATTCCACCCGATGCGGGCCAGGTCGAGCGCGCCGAAGGACTGCGAGTCGTCTACTTCGAGCAAAACCGCGAGAGTCTCGATCAGACGCTGACACTGCGGCGCTCCCTCGCACCGGAAGGCGACACCGTCGTCTATCGCGATCGCGCGCTGCACATCGTGTCGTGGGCCAAGCGTTTCCTCTTCCGCCCCGAACAGCTCGACACCTCCGTGTCGCGCCTGTCCGGAGGCGAGAAGGCGCGCATCGTCCTCGCGCGCCTCGTGTTGCAGCCGGCCGATCTGCTCGTGATGGACGAGCCGACGAACGATCTCGACATCCCGACGCTCGACGTGCTCGAGGAGTCGCTGCTCGACTTTCCCGGTGCCCTCGTTCTCGTCACGCACGATCGCTACATGATCGATCGCGTGTCTACGCAGATCCTCGCGCTCGACGGCGAGGGCGGCACGGAGATGTTCGCCGACTACGCGCAGTGGGAAGCATCGCGAAAGACCGCCGTGTATTCCTCAGCGAAACAACCGCAGGCAGCGGAACGGACCCGCAGCAAGCGGCTCTCGTACCTCGAGCAGAGGGAATGGGACTCGATGGAGGCGACCATGCTCGCCGCAGAAACGAAACTGGCGGAGGCGCAGAAGCGCGTAGAAGACCCGTCGATCGCCGCCGACGCGGCCGCGCTCCAGCAACGCTTCGCCGATCTATCCGCCGCTCAGACGGAATTCGAGCGGCTGTACGCCAGGTGGTCGGAGTTGGAGGGACGGGTGGGGAGCGGGTAACCCCGCCCTTTGCCCTCGATCGCCGGCGGCAGTACACTCCCGCGACCCATCCCTGCCCATGAACGCCCAGGAGCGCCGCCGTTTCCGACGCATTACCCTCGATCAGCCCGTCCGCGGAGCCGTAGGAGACTCGAGCGTCTACATCCTCGACGCATCCGTGGGCGGGATGAGAGTGGCGCATAAGGCACCGCTGCCGTCGCCCGGTGCATTCTGTCGAGTGGAGATGCCATCGGAGATCGGGCCGATCAAGCTCGACTGCGAAGTCGTCCGCACGATCACGAAGCAGGAGCTTTACCAGACGGGTCTGCAGATCATCGCCGCCGACCGTCAGTCGGCCGAGCGGTTGCGAGAGCTCTTCTCGTCCAACGACTCGTAGCGCGCGCCCTCTTCCACGCAGCGACTACTGCTTCAGAGTGGGCCATGTGTGCCCTCAGTCAGTGAGACGCCGTTGCGAAGCGAAACGCATCCTTCTGCATCATGAACCCGTCAAAGTTCGCCGGCGGCATCGGCCGGCTGAAGAGGTAGCCCTGCAGACGATCGCATGCGTGCTCGCGGAGGAACGTGAGCTGACCGATGGTCTCGACTCCTTCGGCGATGACCTTCAACTTGAGGCTGTGGGCGAGCGCGATCACGCCGAGGGCGATCTGCGCATCCTCAGGAGTGTTGAGATCGCGCACGAACGAGCTGTCGAGCTTCAGCGTGTCGATCGGAAACTGCTTGAGGTAGCTGAGGCAGGAGTAGCCGGTCCCGAAGTCGTCGATGGCGATCCGCACCCCGAGCTTCTTGAGCTCGCGGAGAGTTTGAATCGCTTTCTGCACGTCCTGCATCGCGTAGCCTTCGGTAATCTCGAGCTCGAGGAACTCGGCGCGAAGGCCGGAGATCTCCAGCGCATCAGCAACCTGCGTTGTCAGCTCCGGATCCTGAAACTGCCGACCGGAGAGATTGACGGCCATGATGACCCGGTGTCCCTGCCGGTGCCATTCCGCGGCCTGTTTGCAGGCTTCGCGCAGCACCCAGCGACCCATCGCGATGATGAGCCCGGACTGCTCGGCCGCGGGGATGAATTTGTCGGGACGCAGCAGGCCGAGCTCGGGATGCTGCCACCGGATCAGCGCCTCGAGTCCGAAGACCGTGCCGGCTTTCACATCGACAAGCGGCTGGTAGTAGAGGATGAATTCGTTCTGCGCCAGCGCGCGGCGGAGGCCATTCTCGACTTCGAGCGCCTCGAGCGCCTTGTGATTCATGATCGCGGCGTAGTACTGGAACGAGTTGCGGCCGAGATCTTTCGCGCGGTACATCGCGGTGTCAGCGTTGCGGATCAGAATCTCGCCGTCGGTGCCGTCGACCGGGAAGATCGACACGCCGATGCTGCTCGTCACGACGAACTCGCGCTCGTCGATGGTGATCGGGGCCTTCAGCGAGTCGAGGATTTTCTGCGAGATCTTTCCCGCATCCTCGATCTTGCCGACGATGTGAATGAGCACGGTGAACTCGTCGCCTCCGAAACGCGCGACTGTGTCTTCCTCACGGACGGCATTGCGGATGCGCGTGGCCACGATTTTGAGCAACCGATCGCCAACCGTGTGGCCGAGTGAGTCGTTGATCTGCTTGAACCGGTCGATGTCGAGGAAGAGGACGGCGAGCTTGTAGCGATGGCGGTGCGCGTGGGTCAGCGCGACACTGAGGCGGTCCGCGAAGAGGGAGCGGTTGGGAAGGCCGGTGAGCGTGTCGTAGTAGGCGAGTTGTTCGACCTGCGAGCTGGCGGCTGCCGTTGCCTCGCGCTGATCCTCGAGGAGCGCCAGGATCGCGCCGACTGCGATCACAGCGCTTCCTGCGAGATCGGCGATCGCGATCGAGAGAAGCGGAACCGGCGCGGTGCGGCCGACGAGGCTTCGCATGATCATGACGAAGCCATCGAGCTGCACGATTCCGTAGAGGACGAACGTGATGGCGGGCATGGTGAATCCCGCGCCGCGCAGACGTCCAATCGCAAGTCCGGCGACCGTGAACGCGGCGGCGGCCGCGAGCGCGTGCAGTCCGAGGTTGAAGAAGCGATGCATCGACGCATCGGCGGCGACGAGGTACGGAATGAGGCCGGAGAGGACGCCTGCAACGCCGAGAAACACGCCGATGCGGCGCGAGTCGCGCAGCTTCACCGGTTTGCGCTTCGCAAGTTCGAGGCAACCCCAGGCGAAGAATCCGATCTGCAGATAGGCGGCGCTGCCCGCGGTGACAGAGGCGAGGATCTTCAGCGTGACGCTCGCATCCCCCTGCAGCACGAGCGCCGCAGTCGCGCCGTGGAATGCGGCGAGACATCCGAAGCTCAGCGCCCACTGGAGCAGGTAGCTCGAGTGGAATCGACGATAGAGCTGGTAGAGGAGAAGAGTGAGCGTGAAAGGGCCAAGGAGATGAAGGCCGACAGCCTGGATGGCGGGAAGGCTAGGCATCACGCGGATTCCGGCGCATCAAGGCGCCTGGCTCTCTTCACCGTCACACACTCACCCAAGAGCTCCACGGAAGGCAGCCGCAGACCCCGCAGCCTCACGCAGTATTGGTGAATTCAGATGATAAAGCAAGCGTGAAAAGGTGATGGGAAATAGCGACTAAAAATTAGTGATGGAAAGCGGGGTGAGGGTGGAGAGGCGAAATGCAAAATGCAGAATGCAAAATGCAAAAAGAGAGCGCGTCGTTGCGCGTTCGTTCGAGATTCGAGGGAAAAGTTGTGACTGAATAGTCACTCTCAATTCACAATTCTTACCTCGAACCTCTTACCCCAATCCACTTGACCGGATCAGCACCGTATCCCCGCGGGGGATCCTTCGCTTCGCTCAGGATGACAAGCGGATAGAGAAGGACCGCCGCGCCGGTTCAACTTTCAACATTCAACATTGACCTGTTCCGCGAACGCCCAACTCTCGAAGAGCGCATTTTGCATTTTGCATTTTGCGCCCCCCTCCCAACCTACCAGGTCCGCTCCCGCCGCCGCGGCGCCCCACTCCGCCCCGCTCCCGCCCGCCCAGCCCCCGCCCGCGCCCGCCCGGCTCCCGGGCGTGCTGCGGCTGGGCGCTGCGAGCGTGACGTGTGCGCGGGTGATGCGTGCGACGTCGCCGATCGTGCTTCTTCGCCGTAGTTGAAGCCTTCGACGTTGCGGCGCTCGATCTTCTTGCCGATCATTTTCTCGAGGTCGTGCACGTACGGGCCGTCTTCGATCGTGACGAAGCTGATCGCGTCGCCGATCGCATTCGCGCGGCCGGTGCGGCCGATGCGGTGAACGTAATCTTCCGGATTCATCGGAAAGTCGAAGTTGATGACGTGCGAGATCCCCTGTACGTCGATGCCGCGCGCCGCGATGTCGGTCGCGACGAGCACGCGGACCTGTCCGTCCTTGAACGCATCGAGCGCGCGGATGCGCTGGCTCTGCGAGCGGTTCGAGTGCAGAGCTGCCGTCGGAATCCGTGCGGCGTCCAGCTTGCGCGCGATCTTGTCTGCGCCGTGCTTGGTGCGCGAAAAGACGAGCACCGAGTCGAGTTTCTGATCGCGCAGCATGTGAATCAGCAGCTCGACCTTGCGCGCTTTCGAGACGGGATAGAGGAACTGCGCGACCGTGTCGGCGGGATTCGCGCGGCCTCCGATCTCGATGATCTTCGGATTGACAAGCATCTCGGCCGTGACCTTCTCGATTTCTTTCGACAAAGTGGCTGAGAAGAGCAGCGTCTGGCGCTGCTTCGGAACCGAGCCGACGATGCGTCGGATCTGCGGGAGGAAGCCCATGTCGAGCATCCGGTCCGCTTCATCGAGCACGAGGTAGCTGATGTGGCGGAGATTCACGTGTCCGGAGCCCATCAAATCGATGAGCCTGCCGGGGGTCGCGACGATGATGTCGGCGCCGCGGCGGAGGCCGTCAATCTGCGGGCGCTCGCCGACGCCGCCGAAAATCGCGACGCAGCGGAGGCGGAGGTGTTTGGAGAGTGTTCGGACGCTTTCGTCGATCTGAAGCGCCAGTTCCCGTGTCGGGGCCAGAATCAGCAGGCGCGGGCGCGCCCCCTGCAATGGATGTTGTGTCATGAGCTCGAGCAGTGGCAGCGCAAAGGCAGCCGTCTTGCCGGTTCCTGTCTGGGCGATTCCGATCAGGTCGCGTTTTTCGAGCACCTGCGGAATCGCAGCGAGCTGGATTGGCGTTGGCGTTGAATACCCGAGCTCGCTCACAGCCTGGAGTAGTTTCGGACCGAGTCCGAGTGTTTGAAATGACAATGTGAAAAATCCCCTTCGATTGAGTACTGCCGCACTGTCAGGGATGTCGTCGCGAGAACCGCGACAGCGAAAGGCTAGTCTGGTAGTGATCAACGGCGGGTCAGGATCGGTTATTCTCGTGTCCGTCAAAAGGAGTGTACGTGGCGTCAAAGATATTTGTGGGTAATCTCAACTTCAATACGACGAAGGAAGAGCTCGAAACGCTCATGGGTCAGGTGGGTCAGGTGAAGGACGTTTTCCTTCCGACCGACCGCGAGACCGGGCGTCCGCGCGGCTTCGCCTTTGTCGAGTACGCAGCCGAAGAGGATGCGGTGAAGGCGATCGAGAAGTTCAACGGACACGAGCTTTCCGGAAGGGCGCTGCGTGTGAATGCCGCTGAGGATCGTCCGCGCCGCACCGGCGGTGGTCCTGGCGGAGGCGGCTTTGGTGGCGGTGGTGGCGGGTACGCCGGTGGTGGTGGTGGCGGTGGCTACGGCGGCGGTGGCGGTGGCGGCGGCTACGAAGGTGGCGGCGGTGGTGACTTCGGCGGCGGCGGCTACGGTGGTGGCGGCGGCAAGGCGAAGGGAAGCCGGCGCAACATCCGTGGCAAAAAGCGCAGCCTCTGACGCGTCAAGCCGTTTAACGATCTAACCGTCCCGTATGATCGAGGGCGTGGATGCTCATCGCTTCCGCGCCCTCGGGTTCCTTGCGCTCGCAGAGCTGCTCGCAATGGGACTCTGGTTCGGAGTCTCCGCGGTCGCGCCTCAGATCGTCGCGGAGTGGGGGCTGCGATCGGCCGCGCCGCTCACGCTCGCAGTGCAGGCGGGCTTTGTCGCCGGCACGCTGCTGAGCGCGATCTCCAATCTTCCCGACATCGTTCGCGCGCGGCATCTCTTCGTCGTCTCCGCGCTTCTCGGTGCGGGCGCGAATGCCGCGTTCGCGCTGTTCGCGCACTCGCTTTCAACCGCGGTTGCGCTCCGGTTTCTGACTGGCGTCTGCCTCGCGGGCGTCTATCCGCCGGGGATGAAGATCGTGGCGACCTGGTTCCGGGCGGGCCGCGGCTTTGCGCTCGGCGTGCTGATCGGCGCGCTGACTCTTGGCAAGGCATCGCCGTATCTCGTCAACGTCCTCGGGTCGAGCAACTGGCGGTTCAACGTCGCGCTCGCATCGCTGCTCGCTGCCGCCGGCGCTGCGATCGTGGCCCTGTTCGTCGGGGAAGGTCCGTTCGCACTTCCGAATCAGCGATTCGACATCACGCAGATCGTCAAAGTCTTCGCCAACCGCGGCGTCCGGCTCGCGAACTTTGGCTACTTCGGTCACATGTGGGAGCTCTACGCGATGTGGACGTGGGTTCCGGTCATGCTGCGCGCGAGCATGGCGAAGAGTGGGCATACGACATCGCTTGCCGATGCCGGCGCGTTCGCCGTGATCGGCGCGGGAGCAATCGGCTGCGTGATCGCGGGAATCGTCGCCGACCGCATCGGCCGCGCGGTTGTCGCATCGGCAGCGATGGCCGTCAGCGGCGCCTGTTGCCTTCTGATCGGCCCACTCTTCGGCGGATCGCCCTGGCCGCTGCTCATCGTTGCGACGATCTGGGGCGCAAGCGTGGTCGCGGACTCCGCGCAGTTTTCAGCCTGTGTGACCGAGCTCGGCGACCCGCGCTACCTCGGCACCGCGCTCACGATGCAGACCTGCATCGGATTCCTCATCACGACCGTCTCGATCGCACTCGTACCGCGTCTTGCCGCGGGCATCGGCTGGCAGTGGGCCTTCGTATCCCTGGCTCCCGGCCCGATCCTCGGCATCATCGCGATGATGCGGCTCGGGAGAACCGATGGCCGTTAACCGTGATCATCGTTCGTGTGGCGGCGGGCGCCCTCGCCCGCCGCTTTCGAATGACCACTGATGGCTCGGAATGTTTAGTTCGCGTCTTTACCCGCCTCGAGTTTTGCGATCGAGGCCGTGATGGACTTCTTGTTCAGCTCATCCGGCGCCTGCGCGAGTGCGAGCTTCGCGTATTTCAGCGCGTCCTTGTACTTGCCGGCCGCCGAGTTCGCGCGCATCAGTCCGACGTTCACGGGCCACACATTCGGAAAGCGCTTCGCGTTCAGTTCCCACACACGGATTGCCTCGGCCTTGTTGCCGTTCTGCAACTGCTGACGTGCGTACTGATGCAGCTGGACCGGTGTTGCGGTCGCGTGGCTGAACGCTTTGTCGCGCGTCGCCTTTCCTTCCGCCGTCATCCCTTTCGCATCCTGCGCTTCGGCGAGCATCGTCAGCGTCTGATAGTTCTCCTGACCGATGAACGTTCTCGCAACGCCCGCCTGTGCGAACTCGAGCGCGTCGTCAAACCGTTTGTTGTCGAGCGCGTAGCGTGACGCCGCGACCCAGTTCTGCCACTGGAAGCCTTTCGCGGAGCGGAGATCGTTGCGAATTTCGCTCATGTAGATGTCCGGGATGTTCGGCACGCTGATGGTGAAGGGGACCTGCAGATCCTCCCACTTCATCGCGACGGTCGCCTTGTCGGGCTTGCGATCGGTGAACTCGAAGGTGAGCCACTCGTTGTACTCCGCCTTTGACGGCTTGACCTTGACGCGCAGTGCGTCCTCCGAAGGGTCGTAGAAGAAGCTTCCCCACGACGTCGAGTTCTTCGAGAAGATCACTGTCCACTCCGCAGGGTCGCCCATCAGGAACAGGCCGTACGATCCGGCGGGAAGCTTCTGTCCTTCGATCAGCACGTCATGGGAAGTTGTGAAGACCGTGTTCTCGTTGGCGCCCGCGCGCCACGGACACGCTTTGCAGGTTCCGAAGCCGAGGTCCTTCAGGCCGTAGTGCGCCACATCCGTGCCGTAGATTTTTCCGTGGCGGTCGTCGCCGTTCGGCGCGTGCACGTCCGGGCTGTTGTAGTCGACGGTGACCTTCACCGGCCCGATGTACTGCGTGACTGACGATTTTTGATTGTCGCCGTTCGGGGGAGTGGTGATCCCCTGGCCGAACGCGTTGATCGCGATCATCGCGAAGAGCGTGATGTATCCCAGTTTCCTCATGAATCCTCCTTCTTACCGGCGTGGATCATAGCGAGCCGGACCGCGGTGCGCGCTACATCGCTGTGAACAAGCGATGTGCTAACCTCTCGCTCCTAACCCCCAAACGGAAAGAATTGCAATGGCCTGGTGGATCTGGGTTCTGGTTGGTTTCGCGCTGCTGGTGATCGAGTTTGCCTCGACCACCATGCACATCGGATTTTTCGCGGCGGGAGCCTTTCTCGTCGCGCTCGCGGTCGCGCTCGGCTGGAATAGCTCGCTCTCGGCGCAGATCATCGCCTTCACGGTTACTTCGCTGTTGGCTCTTGTCGTCTTTCGGCCGATCGTCATGCGGAAACTGAAGCTGCGCGGCGACGGTCACGAGGTTGACGCCATCGTCGGACAGCAGGCGATTGCGATGGACGAGATCGCCTCCGGCGCCATCGGACAAGCGGAGCTTCGCGGAAGTACATGGAGCGCGCGCAATGTTGGAGCGAGCTCAATTACAAAAGGGCAGCGCTGCGCGGTCGAGAAGGTCGACGGTCTGCAACTGCACATTCGCGGTTAAACGGCGTGAAACGCCACGGAGATCTCTCATGGAAAACCTGATCGTTGCAGCAGTCATCGCCGTCTTCGCGATCGTTGTCGTGTCGAAGATCGCGCGAGTCGTCCCACAGCAACAGGCCTGGGTCGTCGAGCGCCTCGGCAAGTACAGTACGACGCTCCACGCCGGTTTCCACATCCTCGTGCCGTTCCTCGACAAGATCCGCTACAGGCACTCGCTCAAGGAGGTCTCGCTCGACATTCCCGAGCAGGTCTGCATCACGAAGGACAACGTGCAGGTCGGGGTCGACGGGGTTCTGTACATCAAGGTTCTCAATCCCGAGCGCGCTTCGTATGGCATTACCGATTACATGTACGCGATTTCGCAGCTCGCGCAGACGACGCTCCGCAGCGAGATCGGTCGCCTCGATCTGGACCGCACATTTGAAGAGCGGACGAACATCAACACGCAGGTCGTGCTCGAGGTCGACAAGGCTTCCGAGGCGTGGGGCGTGAAGGTGTTGCGCTACGAGATCAAGAACATCACGCCGCCGCACGATGTCCTGTCGGCGATGGAGAAGCAGATGCGCGCCGAGCGTGAGAAGCGCGCCCTCATCCTTCAGTCGGAAGGCCAGCGCGACGCCGCGATCAACTCCGCCGAAGGCGACAAGCAGCAGACGATCAAAGCCTCCGAGGCGAAGAAGCAGCAGGCGATCAACGAAGCTGAAGGTCAGGCGGAAGCGATCCTGTCGGTCGCGACCGCAACGGCGGAAGGCCTCCGCCGGGTTGCCGACGCGCTCAAGGTCGCGGGCGGACATGAGGCGATGCAGCTCCGGATCGCCGAGCAGTACATCGAGCAGTTCGGCAAGCTTGCCAAGGTCGGCACGTCGATGATCGTCCCGGCGAATCTCGCCGACATCGGCGCGATGCTGACGCTCGCGACGAACGCGCTCCGCGTTCCGCACGCGATCAACGAGCCGAAGCTGTCGGCGAGAGTCGCCCCCGAAGTGCGCGCCTAAAGTCATTCCGAGCGTAAGCGAGGAATCCGGGTGGTGGAGACTCACGCCACCCGAATTTCTCGCCGTTTGCGTCAGCTCGGAACGACGATCGCGAAGTTCCGCAGCTTCAGCGTGCGTGTTCCGCGGTCGTCGGATCGATCATGGTGCGCACCTGGCTTACCGAGTCTGCAGGGAAGCCGCCCATCTGCGCGTGTTTCCTGACTGCGGCTTCGTCGGGTGCGATGTAGACGCAGTAAAGCTTGTCGTCAGTCACAAAGCTTTCGACCCACTGAACGCTCGGGCCGAGCTGGGCGAGCACGCCGCACGATTTTGCCGCAATCTCCTGGAGCTGGCCGCCGGACAACTTTCCCGCACCCGGAATCTTCCGCTCGATCACGTACTTGGGCATCTTCCCTCCGTGTTCTTCAGGCAATCGTTGATTGATCTCCCGCGAGTGCAGCTACGCGCGGGGAGCCTTCACGAACTGCATTGGATTGGGTTTTGTGGGCGCGATTCTAGCGCTCTTTGCGAATTGCGGGCAGCTGGTTCAAATCACGAAGTGGCGGATCCCGGCGATCTCCCTCGCGAGTTCCGCTCGGAAATCGGGGTGCGCGATCGAGATCAGGGCGTCGGCGCGCTCCCGCAGGGACTTCCCCCATAAATCCACGGCGCCGAATTCAGTCACGACCCAATGGACATGGCCGCGCGTGGTGACGACGCCCGCTCCGGGCTGGAGCGTGGAGACGATTCGCGAGATCTTGCCGCCGGCCGCAGTCGACGGGAACGCGATGATCGGCACGCCGCCGTTCGACAGCGCGGCGCCGCGCATGAAGTCCATCTGACCCCCGATGCCTGAATAGATCCGATGCCCGAGCGAGTCGGCCACCACCTGGCCGCTGAGATCGACTTCGATCGCCGAGTTCACTGCGACCACGTTGTCGTTTTTCCGGATCACCGCCGTGTCGTTCGTGTGATCCGCCGGATAGAACTCGGTGAAAGGATTGTCGTCGACGAAGTCGTAAACCTTCTTTGATCCGACGCAGAAGCTCGTCGTGATGCGTCCCGGGTGCACTTTCTTGCGGCGGTTCGTGATGACGCCTGCCTCGACGAGGTCGACGACGCGGTCTGAGAACATCTCGGTGTGGATGCCGAGATCCTTTTTGTCGAAGAGACGGCGCAGCACGGCGTCTGGAATCGCTCCGATACCCATCTGCAGCGTCGCGCCGTCCGGAACCAGTGGCGCGATGTGCCCTCCGATCGCCGACTCGGCGTCGGTCGGCTCACCGGGGGCATGCGACGGGAGCGGGCGATTCGTGTGAATGAACGCGGTGACGCTGCTGAACGGTACGAGCGTATTGCCGTGCGTGCGCGGCATCTGCTCGTTGATCTCCGCGATGATGATCCCGGCCATCCGCGAGGCGGCAAGCGCTGCATCGACCGAGGTGCCGAGGGTGCAGTAACCGTGATGATCGGGCGGCGAGAGCTGGAGGATCGCGGCGTCGAGCCGGATGCGTCCCGTCGTGAAGAGGCGAGGGATGTCGGAGAGGAAGATCGGCGTAAAGTCGGCGCGTCCTTCCTCGATCGGCTTCCGAAGACATGCGCCGGTGAAGAGGGAGTTCGTTCGAAAGCCCTTCTCATCCGCGACGGCGATGCGTCCCTCGAGGTGCAGATGGACGGTGCGGACGTTCTCCAGATCGCCCCGCGCGGCAAGAGCGTCGATCAGCGATGTCGGTGTCGCCGCGGAGCCGTGCAGAAAGACGGTCATCCCGCTCTGAATCAGGGAAACTGCCTGCTCCGCGCTGACCGCGCGTTGTGTCCAGTCGCTCATGCCGCGGGATGCTACCCGAAGCGTCAAGGTCTCGAGGTGCCCGTGGTACTTGTGTTGTCGGCGGGGATCGCGGCGGTCGCAGTCGGAGTCGGCGAGGCAGGACCTGAGGGCATCGTCACGCTGCTCGGCGCGGCCGTACCGGTTTTCGCCGCGGCTGCCTCGATGTCGGCCGGAGAGATCCCGGTCGTAGTCGCAGTGGTGTCGGTCGAAACGACTTCGCTGCGGTTGCATGCAGCGAGCATCAGAAACGCGATCGCAAAAATCAATATGTTTCGCATTCGAAACCTCCGTGCCAGCAGATGGAAGAGGCGCACATTGTGGCAGCATTTGGCGTCCATCCCCAGAGCTTCTAACGAACCTGCCTCTCGATTCGAAAACAACAGAAAGCGAAAAGCCACCGGCTGAAGCCGGCGCTACGTCGCTTACGAATGCTGCCATGAGCCATGCATGACGTGGCGCCGGCTTCAGCCGG
>JAENWF010000178.1 GCA_016650215.1 Thermoanaerobaculia bacterium | reverse complement strand
TCGGAACGATCGACATCGTGCTGGGAGAGGTCGACCGATGAGGGAAGTTCAGAATGCAGAATGCAAAATGCAAAATGCAAAAAGTAATCGTGGCATGAGCTCCATTTTGCATTTTGCATTTTGCATTTTGCATTTGTCTTCCGAGGGGTCCCGATGACGACACTTGCCGCCATCACCAACCCCTGGATGCACTACCTCATCTGGCCGGTCGTGAAGTTCAGCATTGCGTTCATCATCGTGCAGGGGATCGTCGCGGCGATGAACTGGATCGAGCGGCGGCTTCTCGGACTTTTCCAGGCGCGGCTCGGACCGAATCGCGTCGGCAGCGAGATCGGGATTCCGTGGGGGCTCGGGCAGATCATCGCCGACCCGGTGAAGTTCCTGCTCAAGGAAGACATCGTTCCGTCGAGCTCGGAGAAGGTCGCGTACTACCTCGGCCCGATTCTCCCGCTGGTGCCCGCGTTCATCGTCTTCTGTCTGATTCCGTTCGGTCCGCCGCCGACGTTCGCCGTCACCAGCAACGTCAATGTCGGACTGCTGCTGATTCTTGCGATGACGTCCACCGTCGTGTACGGAATCATCCTCGGCGGCTGGGCGTCGAACAACAAGTACTCGCTCATGGGCGGGCTCCGCTCGGCGGCGCAGATGGTCTCCTACGAAGTGCCGTTCGGTCTCTCGATTGTCGGCGTGCTGATGCTCGCCGGCAGCCTCGAGCTCGAAGAGATCATCCGCTACCAGGAGCGCAACGCGTGGATGTTCATCCCGCAGATCGTGGCATGCTTCATCTTCATCGTCGCGATGAACGCGGAAAACAACCGGACCCCATTTGATCTGCCTGAGGCGGAGTCGGAGCTCGTCGCCGGGTATCACACCGAGTACTCGGCGATGAAGTTCGCGTTCTACATGCTTTCCGAATACTCGATGATGGTCGTCAACTGCTGTCTGATCGTCAGCCTCTTCTTCGGCGGATGGACGCTCGCGATGGGCGGCTTCGGTCTTACGACGGCGGTGCTCAAGGGCTGGGGACTCCTCGGCGGACTTCTCGGAACTCTCATCTTCGTGACGAAGGTGATGACCTTCATGCTCGTCTACATCTGGACGCGCGCGACGTTCCCGCGCTTTCGCTTCGACCAGCTCATGGACCTCGGTTGGAAGTTCCTGATCCCTCTCGCGCTCGCGAACATCTTCGTCACCGGCATCGTGGTCCTCGCCGGCGGCGAGTGGTTGCTGTCGGTGTTTGGTGTCGCGGTCATCGTCGCGGTAGTGGTGTTTATGATGCGCAAGCCGGAAAAGGTTTCGCGCAAGGTGATGCATGCAAGTCCAGTATCCGAAGCATAGGTGGAGCGACAGGTTTCTTCTCCTCGACCTTCTCGAGGGGCTGAAGACCACGTTCCGCGAGCTCTTCAAGCCGAAGGTGACGATCCGCTATCCGGAAGAGCGGCTCGAGCCGGCGGACCGCTTCCGCGGCATGTTCCGCTTCTCCTACGACCGCTGCATCGCGTGCAAACTCTGCGCGATCGCATGCCCGATCGACATCATCTACATCGACGTCCACGATGAGACGCGCGAAGTCGACGGCAAGAGCAAGAAGATCAAGGTCCTCGACCGCTACGACATCGACGTCAAGCGCTGCATGTTCTGCTCGCTCTGCGAAGAGGCCTGTCCGACGAAACCGAAATCGATCTGGCTCACGACGAAAACCTACGAGCTGGCGACCTACGACCGCAATGATCTCTACTTCAACATGCAGGAGCTCGAGTACTGGGACGAGCGCCCGAAATACACCGGCCTCCCGGAAGACGAATCACTCACCCGAATCGCAGACGAGCGCAAATTGATCGGCGAAGCGCCTCGACCCTCGACCCTCGACCCTCGACCCTGAAAACATGGACGAGCTGACACAAGGAATGCCTCTCGTCGTCTTCCTGATCATCGGGACGATCGCGGTCGCGTCGTCGATTCTCGTCGTCGCGATGCGGAATCCGGTGCACTCGGCGCTCTTCCTTCTGCTGACGTTTCTCTGCGTCGCGGTGCTCTTCGTGATCAGGGAGGCGGAATTCGTCGCTGCGGTCCAGGTGCTCGTCTATGCAGGCGGCATCATGGTGCTCTTCCTCTTCGTCGTGATGCTGATCAACGTGCGACATCTGCCGGAGGAGCGCGTGATGTCGCGCTTCTGGAAAGGCGGTTTCGCGGTCGGCCTTGGCATATTCATTCTCTTTGCGGCGCTGGTTCGGCCTGGCGTGTATCACGACCCGAATCCGAACACGAAAGAGCTGCGAACCGTGCGGACGTATCGCATGCGCAACGTCAGGCAGGCTGACGGAACTGTGATTCGCAAGCGTGTCGCGCGGCCGCGGGTCGTAGGAAACTCCGAGGCCGTCGGGATGATGCTTTATCGCGACTACCTCGTGCCGTTCGAAGTGATCTCGCTTTTCCTGCTCGTCGCAATGATCGGCGCGATCATCATCGGCAAACGCGAGCTGAGCGCGGACGAGGAAGAGACCACGCCCGCGTTCATCCTGGAAAGAACCGAAACCGAGCGGGAAGTGAAGGAGTCGTTCAGTGCCTAGCACCGAAGCCTATCTGATGCTGTCGGCGACACTGTTCGCGATCGGGCTCGTCGGAGTCGTGGTCCGGAGAAACATGATCACGGTGCTGATGTGCGTCGAGCTGATGCTCAACGCTGTCAACATCAACCTCGTGGCCTTCTCGCACCGGCTCGCGTCCCTCGAAGGGCAGATCTTCGCGATCTTCGTCATCGCGATCGCCGCCGGCGAAGCGGCCGTGGGGCTCGCGATCATCATCCAGTTGTACCGCGCGAAAAGCTCGATCAACGTCGACGAGGCGAGGACTCTGAATGGGTAGGACCAGGTACTCAATGCTGAGCGAAGCGAAGCATCAGCGGCTGCACCGGCAGAAACGCGCGATCGCCGCGGTGCCACCACTGACCCTTCGCTTCGCTCAGGGTGTTTGCGCGCGAGGGCGGGCATGAGCACCGCGATCCTCCTCGTCATTATCCTCCCCGCCGCAGGCGCGGCGATCAACGGCTTCCGTGCAATCAAGAACCCGCACACGCCGAAGAACAAGAGCGTCACGAATGTCGTCACGCTGGGAGCGACGCTGCTCTCCGCGCTCATCGCGACGTTCGGTGTCGTGATGCCCTACGTCAGTCACGGAACCGCGCAGCCGTTCGAGCACTCGTACTACAACTGGATTCCGAGCGGCATGGGGCACGTCGCGGGCGGATGGATCTCGAACTTCGGCGTCGACTTTTCCGTCCGGATCGATCCGCTCTCCTGCACGATGCTGATGGTCGTCACGTGGATCGGCTTCCTGATTCACGTCTACGCGACCGGCTACATGTCGCACGAGAAGGGTTACACGAGGTTCTTTGCGTATCTGAACCTCTTCATGTTCATGATGCTGCTGCTGGTGCTCGGCGCGAACTATCTCGTCATGTTCGTCGGGTGGGAAGGCGTCGGGCTCTGTTCGTACCTGCTCATCGGCTTCTACTACGACAAGAACTTCGCGGCCGACGCAGGGAAGAAAGCATTCATCACAAATCGCATCGGCGATTTCGGCTTCATCCTCGGGGTCTTCCTCATCTTCAACACGTTCGGGAGCGCTGACTACACGAAGGTCTTCGCGCTTGCGGCGAGCGGTGGACATGCACAGTTCGGCGGGGTTGCCACAGCGATATGTCTGCTTCTCTTTCTCGGCGCGTGTGGCAAGTCCGCGCAGATTCCGCTCTATGTCTGGCTGCCCGACGCGATGGCGGGTCCGACGCCGGTCTCTGCACTGATCCATGCGGCGACGATGGTCACGGCCGGCGTCTACATGGTCGTCCGCTCGAATGTCCTCTTCCGTCTTTCGCCGACCGCGATGGCGGTCGTCGCCACCATCGGTGCGGTGACCGCGATCTTTGCGGCGACGATCGGCATCGCGCAGAACGACATCAAGAAAGTTCTCGCGTACTCGACGGTCTCCCAGCTCGGATACATGTTCGTCGCGGCCGGTGTCGGCGCATACACCGCGGCAATCTTCCACGTGATGACGCATGCCTTCTTCAAAGCATGTCTCTTCCTCGGCGCCGGCTCGGTCATTCATGGCTGCGGCGGGGAGCAGGACATGCGCAAGATGGGCGGGCTGCGCAAGTACATGCCGCGCACGCACTGGACGATGCTCGTCGCAACGATTGCCATCGCGGGCATCCCGCCGCTTGCCGGCTTCTTCTCGAAGGACGAGATCCTCGCGAACGCGTTCGGCTATTCGAAGCTGATCTGGATTCTCGGGGCGATCACCGCCGCACTCACCGCGTTCTACATGTTTCGCCTCTACTTCATGACGTTCCACGGTCAGTACCGCGGAGCGCATGTCGTCGGGGTGGGGGAGTCGGAGCCCGAGCATGCGGGACACGATCTGATCGCCGGCGCGAAGCATCTCGATCATGGCGACGCGCACAGCGACAAGGCAAACGGGCATCACGCGCATTCGCACGAGCCGCATGAGTCGCCGTGGAGCATGACCGGTGTCCTCGCGGTTCTCGCGGTTCTCTCGATCCTCGGCGGCTTTGTCGGCGTTCCCGCGATTATCGGCGGGTCGCATCCGACTGCCTTTCAGAAGTGGCTCGAGCCGGTGCTGCTCCCGATCGAGGGCCACGCGTTCCACTTCCACGAGGCGTCGCATGCGACCGAGTGGGCGCTCATGATCATTTCGGTCGCGATCGCAGTCGCCGGGATCTTCCTTGCGTACCGCTTCTACTTCAGGGATGCGGCGTGGACGACACCGAAGCGGATCGCGACGCGCTTTGCGCTGCTTTACAGGCTGCTCGAGAACAAGTACTACGTCGATGAGATCTACGGGAAGACCGTGATCGGCGGAACGTTGCTGTTCAGCCGCGCGCTCTCGTGGATCGACGCGAACATCATCGACGGACTCGTGAACCTCATGCGACATGCGACGGTCGGCCTGTTCGGGCTCGGCTCTAACCTCTTCGACAAGTACGTCATCGACGGCCTCGTCAACGGCGCGGCGTCGACCGCGGGCGCCGGCTCCGCGATGCTCCGCCGCGTGCAGAGCGGTGTGGTCCAGAACTATGCACTGATCATGGGCGGCGGACTGATTCTGCTCGCCGTCGTCTATCTGTTCCTCAAGCCATAGCGGGGAGAACGAACGAATGGGTTTTCTGTATCAGAACTTGAGCATCCCGATCCTCACCCTGGTCACGTTCGTTCCGTTGATCGGCGCGCTCTGGATCATCTTCTTCATCCGGAAAGACAACGAGCAATCGATCAAACGGACCGCGCTTTTCTTCGCGATCGCCGACTTCGTGATCTCGGTCCCGCTGTGGATCTACTTCGACGTAAACGGGAAGGGCGACCGGCTCTTTCAGTTCCGCGAAGTCGTTGACTGGATTCCGTCCCTCGGGGTCAAGTATTCGTTCGGAATTGACGGGATCTCACTGCTGCTGATTCTGCTCACCACGCTCACTGGCGTCATCGCGATCTACTCGTCGTTCGCCGCGATCACCTTCCGTCAGAAGGAGTACTACGCGCTGCTCCTCATGCTGCAGACCGGCATGATCGGGACGTTCTGCGCGCTCGACTTCTTTCTCTTCTACGTCTTCTGGGAAGTGATGCTCGTTCCGATGTACTTCGTCATCGGCATCTGGGGCGGCCCGCGCAGGCTCTACGCGGCAATCAAGTTCTTCCTCTATACCCTTTCCGGATCGGTGCTGATGTTGCTGTCGATCCTCGCGCTCTACTTTTTCAACGACGGCGGAATCCCGTTCCTCAACATCGGCGGACTCAACGCCGGGCTCAGCTTCGACGTCCTCCGGTACCACGAGATCGGCCATCTCATCCCGCCGAATCTCCAGTTCTGGATCTTCCTCGGATTTTTCTTTGGCTTCGCGATCAAGGTGCCGATGTTCCCGTTCCACACCTGGCTGCCTGACGCGCACGTGGAAGCACCGACCGCCGGCTCGGTCATCCTCGCGGCGGTTCTCCTCAAGATGGGAACGTATGGCTTCGTCCGATTCGCGCTGCCGATTCTGCCTGACGCTACGCAGCAGGCGGTGCCGTGGATCGTCTTCCTGTCGATCGTCGGCATCATCTACGGCGCGCTCGTGTCCCTCGTGCAGAAGGACATGAAGAAGCTCGTCGCTTATTCGTCGGTCTCACACCTCGGCTTCGTCATGCTCGGAATGTTCGCGTTGAACCCGATGGGTCTTCGCGGGTCGATCCTGCAGATGATCAACCACGGCATTTCGACCGGCGCGCTCTTCCTTCTCGTCGGAATCGTTTACGAGCGGCGGCACACGCGCCTGATCTCCGAGTACGGCGGTCTCGCAAAACAGATGCCGATGTACGCGACGCTCTTCCTCATCGCGGCGCTCTCTTCGATGGGACTTCCGGCGCTGAACGGCTTCATCGGTGAGTTCACGATTCTTCTCGGTGTGGCAAACCGCAGCATGGTCTGGGCCGCGTTCGCCTCGATCGGCATAGTTCTTGGTGCGGCATATCTTCTCTGGCTTTACCAGCGCGTATTCTGGGGTCCGCTCGACAACCCGGCGAACCAGTCGCTGCCTGATGTGAATCGAAGAGAGCTATTGACGCTCGTTCCGCTGATGATCCTGATGGTCTGGATTGGAATCGCGCCGAAGATCTTCTTCGACACGATCGAGCAGCCGGTCGACTACCTGGTCCGCAAAGTCGATCCGCATTACTTCGACCGCAAGCCGCTGATGCATCCGGGAGCCCCTGCCGCGGCTCACCCTGAAGTCGCCGAGATCCATCAATGACGTGGAGTGACACAGTGTTTCTCCTCCCGGAGATCATTCTGACGCTCGGCGCGTCAGCGCTGCTCTTCGTGCCGCTCATCGGCGAGAGGGGAGCAGGGCGCTCCGCGAAATGGTGGACGCTGGTGATTCTCGGAATCACCGCGGCGTCGGTCATCGTAAGCTCGAACGCAGTCGTTGGAATGACGCAGACGGCGACCTTCGCGGCGATGTTCGCGCTCGACTCGTTTGCGATTTTTTTCAAACTCCTGTTCCTCTTCGCGATCGCGATGGTCGTGCTGATGTCGGAGGACTTCCTCCGCGAATCACGTTACTCGCCGTGGGAGTACTACTCGCTTCTCGCGTTCGCCCTCTGCGGAATGATGTTCATGGTCTCAGGCGTCCACCTGATCTCGATCTACGTCGGGCTGGAACTGATGTCACTGTCGAGCTACATCCTGGCGGGCTATTACAAGAACGAACAGAAATCGACCGAGGCGGCGATGAAGTACTTCATCCTCGGCGCGGTCAGCTCTGCGATCCTGCTCTACGGGATCTCACTGATCTACGGTGTATGCGGATCTCTCAACCTCGCTGACATCGACCGCGCGATGTCGACGATGATCACCAACGATGCGCTGATGGTCGGCATCATGCTTCTCGGCGCGGGCCTCTGCTTCAAGATTGCGGCGGTACCGTTCCACGTGTGGACGCCCGACGTGTATGAGGGAGCGCCGACGCCAATCACGGCGTTCCTGTCGACTGCGTCGAAAGCAGCCGCCTTCTCGATTTTTGCGCGGATCTTCTACTCCGGCCTGCATCACTTCCAGCTCGACTGGAGCAGCGTCCTCGCGACGGTGTCGGCGCTGTCGATGATCGTCGGAAATCTTGCAGCGATCACACAGAACAATCTCAAGCGGATGCTCGCGTACTCGTCGATCGCGCACGCCGGCTATGCCCTGCTCGGCATCATCTCGCTCAACGCGATGGGAATCCGCGGCGTGCTCCTCTACACGCTCGTGTACGTGCTCGCGAACCTCGGAATCTGGGCCGTGATTCTGATGCTCCGCCGCCACGAGTACGCGGGCGAACAGGTCGACGACTTCGACGGACTCTATCGTCGCGCGCCGTTCTGGGCATTCGCGATGGTCGTGTTCCTGCTCTCGCTCGGCGGAATCCCACCGACCGCAGGTTTCATCGGCAAGTACTTTCTCTTTGCCGCAGCGGTCCAGTCGGGCTTCGGATGGCTCGCGATCATCGCGGTCCTGATGTCCGCGGTGTCGATGTTCTATTACCTCCGGATCGTGGTGGCGATGTATCTGAAGGAGGGGGCTGCGGCGGAGGTATCGGCGTCGGGCTCGCTCAGGTTCGTGGCTGCTGTCTGTCTCGCGGCGACGCTCTTCCTCGGCGTGCTTCCGCGGCCACTGATCGATCAGGTCACCTACTCCAGCCGCCGCCTGCTCGTGCGCGCGCTCCAGGCCGATGGTGGACGATAAGAAGCGCACCGATTTCCGTCAGGCCATGGAGGCGTCCGCACTCGCCTGGATGTTCCCGATCGCTCTCGGCCTTGGCTTTCTCTGGGGGTGGGGGATGGACAAGCTCTTCGGAACATGGCCGTGGCTGACCATCATCTTCACGATCTTTGGCGCCGCGGCGGCATTCATTCAACTTTTCCGCGTCAGCGCGCGCAGTGGTTAATTCTGGCGTTTCGCATGATCGGAACGGACCAGGAATCGGCCGAGGATGAGCCGGCTGCGCGGGTTCTCCGCAGGATCCGGCTGCTCAGTATCGGCGCGTATTTTGTGTTCGCGATTTATGTCACGATCCGCGGTGGAATCTACGGACTCATCGGATTGACTTGCAGCGCAGCGGTCATTATGATCAACTTTCTTTGGCTGGAAGACGTCGTTGACAAGGTCCTTCAGCCGACCCCACACCTACACGCTTGGAGACTGACTCTGCGGACCCTTCTGCGCTTCGCTCTCCTCGCTGTCGCGCTCGTGGTCACAATCTTCGTTGCTCGTTTCAATCCTTCGAGTGTCCTGATGGGGTTTTCGATCGTGGTGGTTGGGATCATGGGTGAAGCTGTGTACACGGTGTACCGCAGCCTGACTTCTGAATCCCGTTCGCTGGAAGACTGATCGTTTCGATGGAACACGAATACTCAATATTCTACGAGCCGTTCAACCGATACATCTGGCGCCACGCTTTCGGGTTCGACGTGCCCGATCATGTGATCATGGCGCTGTTCGTACTGCTCGTCAGCTCAATCATCTTTCCGCTCGCGTCACGCCGCTTCAACCGTGACAATCCGGGCGGATTCCAGCACGTGCTGGAGATGATCGTCGGCGGCCTCCGCGACCTTCTCGAGGACATCGTCGGCCACGGCGCCGGCCGCAAGTACATCTACATCATCGGCGGATTCGCGACATTCATCTTTCTGTCGAACATCTGCGGCCTGATCTACTTCCTCCAGCCGCCCACCGCGAACCCGAACACGACGTTCGGTCTCGGGCTCTGCGCGTTTCTCTACTACAACTGGCAGGGGATCAGGACGCAGGGACTCGGTCACTACCTCGCGCATTTCGCGGGACCGATGCCGCTGCTGGCTCCGCTGATGATTCCGATCGAGATCATCGGCCATCTCGCGCGTATCCTCTCGCTCGGCATGCGTCTCTTCGGCAACATTTTCGGCGAGCATACGGCGACCGGCATCTTTGTCGGCATGTTCCCGCTGCTGCTTCCCTGGCCGATGATGGGGCTCGGCATCTTTGGAGCGTTCCTCCAGACATTTGTCTTCATCATGCTGACGATGGTTTACATCGGCGGAGCGGTGACAGTCGAAGAGCACTAACCGGTAATTTCAATTCGCGACAACGTCGCAGATTTTTCGAAAGGAGAAGATTCAGAATGAGCAAATTCAAAGTTGTCCTGATCGCCCTCGTCCTCGTGATGGCGGCGAGCTCCGTGTTCGCCCAGGGCGCGGCGACGCACCCGGGTGGGGTGCGCTGGGGTGCGATCGCTGCAGCATTCGTTCTCGGCATCGCTGCCGCGGCAGGCGCCATCGGTCAGTCGCGCGCGATCGTCGCGGCCTGCGATGGTATCGCCCGCAACCCGGGAGCAGCCGGCGCGATCCGTCTCGCGATGATCATCGGTCTCGCGCTGATCGAGTCGCTCGTCATTTACGCGCTGCTGATCGCGTTCTTCATCTACCAGCTTTAGTCAGCGACACGGCAGTCAAATCGAAAGGCCCGGCGGTTCCGCCGGGCCTTTTCGTATCGTGGCACTCCCATTGCTGAGCCAGCATGCGGAGGTACCGCCGTGAACTGGTTCAATCTCTCTCTGGTTGGCTGGGTAATCGTGATCATCGCGGGCGCCATTGCCGCCTACCGTTTCGGCGCCGATCCCGTGTGGGTTGCCATCGGAGCGCTCCTGCTTCTCGGCATCGGCGTGATCACGTCCGTGAAGAGCGCAAAGCCGCGCGTCTGATTGCGTGACGACGGCAACGACGAGAATCCCGGCGCCCGAGCCAGGCTCTCTTCTTTCCTTTGATCCGCTATCGCTCGCGGCGTTACTGCGAGAGCAGATCGCGCAGCGCGTCGATCGCAACTTCTGCCGAGATCGACGCGTTCACAAGCACGGTGCGCGCGGGCGACCAGGCCTTGCCGTCGAACATCGCGTAGCTGACTGCGCGATCGCCGCGGACATAGAGCGCAAGACGGCCTTCCGCGCCCGCAAGACCCGCGAGCCGGCTGTTGCCGTCGGCCCCGACCGCAAGCTGCGGAACGTCCATTCGCCCGCCACGTACGCCGATCGGAACGCGGATGCGTCCGCCCTTGCTGACCGGCTTGAGTGTCACGCGACGCAGGGTGTTCGCAGCCACATCTCCAAACACCACATCGATCGTGTCACGTGAGGGCGACGGGAAGAGCAGCGGCTGCCGGAGCAGAGCGTTCTTGGTCTCGGGCTTCGAGTAATCCTGGGGTCCGCGGTCGTACGGAGCAACGAACTCGGTCATGTCGCGGACCGTGACCGTCGCGACCTTCCCTTTCTCGAGCGTGATCATGGAGTAGCGCGCGCTTTCGCCATCCCCGTTCTCGTTCCACCACACCGCGTGGAGAATCAGCTCTGAAAGAACGACAGGCGTTCCCTGGTCGTCGACATCTTCGATCTTCCGCGTGACTCCGATGCGGAGATTCGTGTTGAAATCGTATTCGCGGGTATCGATGACCGACGGATTGCTCCACTCCCCCTCATGAAGCGAGGCGAGCATGAGCGTGCGGGAGAACGAGCGGCCGCTTCTTCCCCAGAAAACGAACAGTGTCTGCGACTCAGAGTCGTACGCGAGGCTGGGGCTCGAGTGATACTCCGACGCCGCGGTGGCGGGCACGATCGCTGAGCTGGTCTCGTCTCCGCGCGTGATGGTGAGCCGCAGGATCCGGCGCTCTTCGGAGGGGATGCTCTCGACCGTGTAAAGCGTCCCGTCATCCGTGAGGAGGACGTCGCGGTCGGGCAGCTCCGCGGCCGACGCAAGGCCGGCGAGCGAGAGAACCACCAGGAGAAGCACGAGTCGTTTGGTCATATCTTCAGATTCACGATGCTCCGCAGATCGACTGCGAAGAGCAGGTTCTTGAGACTGCGGAACTCTGGATAGAACTTGGCAAGCTCACCGAAGTGGTAGTCCGCTGTTTCGAAATCGGCGGCGTGAAACGCAGCCTCGCCGAGCATGTAGTGTCCGTTGCGAATGTGGCGCGCGTCTTCGGCGATCGAAAGCGCTTTCTCTCCCCACTGCTGCGCGCTGGCCGTATCGCCAAGCTGCAGGTAACCGTAGCAGAGATCGATGTAGCTCTCGGCGAGATCGAAGCTGCGCGTGAAGTACGGCAGCGACTGATGCACGAAC
This sequence comes from Thermoanaerobaculia bacterium, assembly GCA_016650215.1. GTDB lineage: Bacteria > Acidobacteriota > Thermoanaerobaculia > Gp7-AA8 > Gp7-AA8 > JAENWF01. The sequence goes on along the minus strand of JAENWF010000178.1, from coordinate 4,034 downwards.
GCCAGTCCTTCTTCGACCTGGCCCTGAATGATCTTGCAGTAGCCGATTCCTTCGAGCGCACCGCCGTGACTCCACTGCCGGTCCTGGTTGCTCTGCGATTCGTCGACGAACTCCAGCACGCGCTCGTAGGACCGGGCGGCTTCTTCGAACTTCGAGTTCTCGACGTAGGTGTTGCCAAGCTCGAGGTAGACCGGACGCTGCCACGAGATCTCGCCCGCTTCTTCCGCGGTGCGAAGTGCAAGCTGGCCGTAGGACACCGCCCGCTCGAACGATCCCCCGATGTGATTCTTGAACTGCAGGGCGTACGCCGCAAGGTAGACGTGACGGAGCGTGCGGCGGCGCATGATGATCACCGGCAGCTCGTTGACTTCGGGTCCCGTGCGGCCGAGGGCGATCATCGCGTCGGCCTTGTTGATCGTGATCAGTTCGCGGAACTCGTCCTCGCTCGATGCGTCGCGAGCGGCGTCGTAAAGAGAAAGCGCGTTCTCGAGCTCTCCGGCGCGGACCTGCGCCAGTCCCTCTTCGCGAAGCTGTTCGGCTGTTCGCGTCATTGGTTCAGTCGTCCTCACCGTCGTGCTCCTCCTCGTCCACCCACCCATCCTGTTCCTGACGGCGCTTGAACTCGATGAAATTCTCGATCTCGGCCTGCGCCGAGGTGCTGAGTGTCCTCATTCGATCGACCAGCGATTGTGCCCGGCTCGACTCATCAAAGAAGTCTCCGATGCTTAGATCGAACGTCTGCAGGATCTTCAGGAGCGTATCGAGACCGACCTTATATTCGCCCTGCTCCATGCGCGAGAGATCCGACTGGTGGATCCCGATTTTCTGGGCAAGCTCCACCTGAGTCAGCTTGCGCTGGCGACGAAGTTGCCGGATCTTCCGGCCGACCAGTTCCACCTGTGCAGGGCGATTCATACGCGTCTCGTTGACATTTTATGCTATTTCGAAATAATCCAGCACCCTTTAATATGCGGGTAACGGCGTATGGCTGTCAAGCGCCCGCAGGACCGGTTCTCACGCGCGCCCAACTCTTTCTGCTTCGCGAGCTCATCCGGCGCGATTTCCGCGCCCGCTTCACCGGCTCGGTGCTCGGTGTCGTCTGGGCGGTGCTGCAGCCGATCAGCCTCGTCTTCCTATATTGGTTTGTTTTCACCTTCATGATCCCGGCCCGCCTTCCCTCGGGCGGCGGCCGCTACCTCGAGTTCCTCATTGCCGGTCTTCTTCCCTGGCTCGGTATCAATGAAGGGATCATCCGCTCTTCGACCGCGATCGTAGACAACGCCTCGATCGTCAAGCGCGTTCCGCTTCGATCGGAGCTGCTCGTCGTCGTCCCGAACGCCTCGGCTCTGATCCTCGAGATGGCCGGCTTGGCGATCTTCATCCTCTTTCTATTGATAAGGGGCTCGGGGGTGGGGTCTCTCTGGGTCCTTCCGATCGCCCTTCTGCTTCAGTTCGTGCTTCAAGTGGGGATCGGTCTGATCGTCGCCGGGATCTATGTTTTCGTTCGCGATCTAGCGCAGGTGCTCGGCTTTCTCCTCTCGCTCGTTTTCTACCTCAGCCCCATCCTCTATTCGGGAGCGGGACGTTTCGAGTATCTCTTCGCGTGGAATCCGATGACACCACTCCTCGGTTTGTTCCGCAGTGCGACCCTTGCCGCGCCGTTACCTTCGGCGAGCTCGTTCGTATTTCTTCTGTTTACGGTCGTGATCGTCTTCGCGTCGGGACTTACGTTCTATCGCGGAATCCGGACGAGCATGGCTGACCTGATTTGAATAAGCCCACGAGGAGAGATTGATGTTCGTTCGCAGGTTCGCAGTCGTATTGTGTCTGGCCGCATTCGCGTTGCCGGGTCAACTCGCAGCTCAGACAACGCAGCCGGCAGCGCCGGTGCTCGAGGGAGGGATTCCCGAGGGTGGTATGCCGGCCTGGGTTCGCCCGGAAACTCCCGAACAGCGGCGAGAGCGGCTCAGCACTTCCGAGGATCCGGGGATCAATCCCGATCCGAAGAAGGTGTTCTTCCGGTTCGGCAGGCCGTTTCACATCGAAAGATACGAGCGCCGCTGGGCTGCCTACGACCGCGACATGGGACAGGTCCGGCCGATGGCGAACGTCAACGTGACGGCAGAGATCTACCAGCAGAACGAAAAATTCGTTTGGATCTGGGTGCCGAATCCGACAGACGAAGAGCTGCAGGCCGAACGCGCAGGAACCGTCGTCGAGGCCCCTCCCTTCATGGGCCGCTACAACGACCAGCACATCGACTTCTTCGGCAGGACTCGCTCGCAGTGGAGCACCGTGACGCCGCCTGACAGCGGCAGGAAGCTCGTGTTCTCGGAGGCTTCGAAAGGACTTCCTGCGGATGGTTCATGGCGCAGCTCGATGGATGTCGCCGACATGAACGGCGACGGGTTCGCCGACCTGCTCATTCCCCCGCAGCGCGGCGGCACATCGGGATCGCCGACGATTTTTCTTGGCGACGGCAAAGGCAACTGGCGCCGTTGGGACGCGGTCAAATGGCCCGCGGGTATCGACTACGGCAGCGCAGTGGCGGCTGACTTCAACCGCGACGGCAAAATGGATGCTGCATTCGCCGTTCACCTGCTCGGCGTATTCGCGTTTCTCGGCGACGGCAAGGGGAACTTCACCGATTCTTCGGAAGGACTCCCCAAGGCATTTCCGACACGGCGCATCCGCGTCGCTGATGTCGATCGCGATGGCGCGCCCGATCTCATCGCGAGCTCCGAAGGTCCGGTTGCACGCGCCGGCGGCGACCCGACCGCGGCGAAACTTCGCGTCTTCCTCAATCGCAACCGCGGAAAGAAATGGGAAGCGATGAATGTGCTCTCTCCTTCGATCCCGGTCGGTGGCGACTGGGTGACTGTCGCAAATCTCAATGGAGACAAGTATCCGGACTTCATCGGTTCGAACGTTTACTTCGGCGGAACCGAAGTTGTTCATCTCAGCGACGGGAAAGGGCGATGGAAGGTGGTCGAGTCGAACGGAGACAACATACCTTCGCTCTCGTACTACTTCGCGAACGCTGCCGCGAAGATCGGATCGTCGAAGACTGACGACGCGATCGTTTCGTATGTGCACAGCTGGCCGAGCGATCTCGACGAGCGCATCGTGCCGAAGCCCGACAACATGAGCGTCACGGCGATCGACCGGATCACATTCACTTCAAAGGGAGTGAAGCGGACGCCGATTGTTCGCTGGGCAGGAGCAGAGGGCGTCTGGGCGCTTGCGGCCGACGATATGAACGGCGACGGCCATGCGGACATCGTCTATACGCGACACTCGCCGCGCGAGTTGGTGATTCTTCTCGGCGATGGAAAAGGTGGGTTCGCGCGCGCATCCGTCGAAGGAGTTCCGCTCGCCTCGAACGCGAACTACGACGTGAAGCTGACCGATGTCAATGGCGACAATCGTCCCGACGTCGTGCTGATGTACGAGACCAGCGGCAAGACCGCTTTCGCTCCGCGCGACGGCGCCATTCAAGTCTTCCTCAATCAGACCGCGGCGCCGACGCGCGCCAAAGCCAGGTGAGGTGAGGCCCTGGAAATGAGGGTGCCCCTCTCGCGGGCATCCTCATTGCTTCAGCTGCGCCGGGCGATGACATTCCGCCGGCGCCTGGATGAGTGGTCGCAGCGATCACTTGCGTGAGGGGGGCGCTTGGGTATAATCGGGCGTCCTTCAGGCAGCCAGGTATGCGTGGGCGGCATAAAAGGGCTCAATGCAGTTGACTTTTCCGCCGTTGCGCCATACTGTTATCCCAAAGTATTCCAGTTAAGACCAGAAATCGGGTCGAAGAAAATTCCGGGAGGTGATTGTATCGTCCAGCGCAACCGAGACCGTATGCGACGCTCAATCCATAATCTAGGTAGGAGAATGAAATGAGAAAACTGACGATACTGGCCATGGTGGCCACCCTGTTGATGGCGGGCAGCGCGTTCGCCGTCGGCCGGAATCTGGTAGCACAGCCGAACGCAACGTTCCCGGCTGGCTCGCCGGCAACGACGAACAATGACGACTCG
>JAENWF010000177.1 GCA_016650215.1 Thermoanaerobaculia bacterium | reverse complement strand
TACTCGCCAGCCATCACTGATTTCATCCTCATGGTGAAGAAGACGAGCTACATGTTCGTCACCGGCCCCGACGTCATCAAGACCGTCACGCACGAGGAAGTGACGAAGGAGAAGCTGGGCGGAGCCGACACCCACAACCAGATCTCAGGCGTTGCGCACTTTGCGGCCGAGTCTGATGAGGATTGTCTTGCGACGATTCGCGAGCTTCTCTCGTTCATGCCTTCGAACAATCTCGAGGATCCGCCGCACCTCGATACGAAGGACGACGTCAACCGCGTCGACATCTCGCTCGACTCGTTCATCCCGGAGAATCCGAATCAGCCGTACGAGATCCGCGAGCTGATCAAGACGGTCGCGGATGAGGAGCATTTCCTCGAAGTCCACCAGCATTTCGCGCGGAATCTCGTTGTCGGTTTCATCCGTCTCAACGGCAACCCGGTCGGCGTCGTTGCGAACCAGCCAGCCTTCCTCGCGGGCGTTCTCGACATCAACGCTTCACGGAAGGGGGCGCGTTTCGTCCGCTTCTGCGACGCGTTCAATATCCCGCTCCTCGTGCTCGAGGATGTTCCCGGATTTCTCCCAGGCACCGATCAGGAGTACGGCGGCATCATCATTCACGGCGCGAAGCTGCTCTATGCGCTCGCCGAAGCGACAGTGCCCAAGATCACGGTGATCACCCGCAAGGCGTACGGCGGCGCTTACTGCGTCATGAACTCCAAGCACATCCGCGCCGACATGAACTATGCGTATCCGACAGCGGAGATCGCGGTCATGGGAGCGGAGGGCGCCGTCAACATCCTCTTCAAGGGGACGACCGACCGCGACGCGCGCATCGCCGAGTACAAGGAAAAGTTCGCGAATCCCTACATCGCGGCCGAGCGCGGATACGTCGACGAGATCATCGAGCCTCGCTTCACGAGACGGAAGCTGATCACCGCGTTCGCGATGCTGCGCAACAAACGCGACAAGAACCCGCCTCGCAAGCACGGCAACATCCCCCTGTAACAAAGCCCAAAAGCGCGAGGCGAAGAACGCGCATGCTGACGGCGCGCGTAGAATCCGGCCGCGTGAGACGCATAGCACTCATCGGAGCCGCGATCGCCGCGCTTGCGACACTTGCCGCTCTTTTCGTGCGCCTGCAGCCGGCCGGGGAAGCGCGAGTCATCCGAAGCGGATCAGCGCTCCGCGTCGTGAAGTCGCGCGCCGGTATTGCGATCCCGTTCGGGGATCCCTGCTTTGCGAAACAGGTGGTGGGCGGACGCTTGGTTGCGGATCAGTCGTTTGATCTTCCCGACGCCGGCGGTGAGTCGATCAACTTCCGCGTCCGTTTCGACTACGTGCCGCCCGCTAACCTCCCGCCAGGCTGGGCGGAGGGCGCGTGGTGCGGCGTGCTCGATCGACGCGTGAGCTCGTCACTGAGCGATTGGCTCAGCACTGCCCCGATCGTCGAGCTCCGATCCGATCCCCGCGCTGCAGGGGAGAGGGCCGCCGAGCATCTTCGCGCTCATCTATCGGCCGGGGGACTCGAAACGCATCTCCTCACGGTTCGTCCGACGATTCCGCAGAGCGCACTCGCGACGCTCCCGGTGCCCGCCATCGTTTCCACCGCGACGAAACAACCGCCTGTCATCTTCATCGGTCTCGATGGTGCCGACTGGCAACTGCTCGACCGCTACATCACCGCCGGCGCGATGCCGAATCTCGCGCGGCTTGTCCGGGAAGGATCGAGCGGCGTGCTCGAGAGCGAGCATCCTCCACTTTCACCGCTGCTCTGGACGTCGATGATGACCGGCGAGAGTCCGCTCGAGCACGAGATCCTCGACTTCGCGCGCTTCAACCCAGTGAGCGGTGCACCAGAGCCGATCACGAGCACCGAGCGAAAGGTCCCGGCAATCTGGAACATGGCGACCGCGGGCGGCAAGTCGGTCGCGGTCTTCGGCCTGTGGGCGACGTGGCCTGCAGAACCAGTGCGCGGAGTTCTCGTCTCCGACCGCCTCTTCGGATTTCTCTTCTCGGAGTCGGAGCGCCCGCCGCATCTCGTCTATCCAGTTCAGCGCGAGTCGTGGGCGCGCAAAATTCTCGCGAGCAGCGAGAAAGCAATCGCTTTCGAAGACGTGTCGAAGTTCATCACGCCGCTGACGGCCGCGGAGTTCGAGACGGTGGGTCGCGGGCGGGATCCATACGCGCACCCGGTCAGCGCTTTGCGCCGCATCCTTATCGAGACCGCGGTGTACGACCGCCTCGCGCGCGAGACGCTCGCCTCGTCGACGCCTGACCTCACAATCCTCTATCTACAGGGCACCGACAGCGTTGGTCACGTCTTCGCGCCATACGCACCGCCACGCCAGCCGCAGATCAGCGAAGCGGACTTTGCGCGCTACTCGAGAGTCCCCGAGCTTTACTTCCGCGAAGTCGACCGTCTCCTCGGCGACTACGTCACGCTCGCACGCGAACGCGGCGCGCGGCTCATGCTCGCGTCCGACCACGGATTTCACTGGTTCGAGGGACGACCGACGCAACTCTCGAGCATCGCCGCGGCAACCGCGGCGAAGTGGCATCGCAAGGACGGCATGTACCTGTTGTGGGGCGCGGGGATTCGCCCTTCATCGCGCCGCACCGGTTCTGCGCCACGCATTTCCCAGGTCTGCGCAACTTTGCTCAGTCTCCTCGGCCTCCCACCGGCAAAAGGGATCGCGGCTCCCGCACTCGTTGACGTGGCGCCGGCTCTCGAGCCGGCGGCCGGTGACTACCGTGCTCACTACCATCGTCGAGAAGAGGTCGCCGCGATGACCCGCGCAGCCGCAAGCGACGAGCTCGCGAAGCTCAAAGCGCTCGGCTACATCGGATCGGCGGAATCGGCGACGAGGCCGGCTGGCGCCGGACGTTCCACGCAAACCGCCGGTTCTTTCAACAATCGCGGTCTGATCCTGAAAGATCGCGGCCGCACCTCGGAGTCGATTGCGGCGTTCGAGAAAGCGCTCGAGATCGATTCGAATCTTCCGTCGGCACTCTGGAACCTGAGCGATCTGCTTTTCGCGGACCGACGGAACGCTGATCGTTCGGACGAGCTTCTCGTTCGCGCCGCAGGCAACGGACTTCCCGAGGCCAACAAGTTCGTGATCGGGAGAGCGATCGGTTATCAGCGATCGGGGTCGGCGGGCCGAAGTCTGCGTCTCATCGATGCCGCGGTGAAGACAAAGCCGGCTGATCCTGAGCTGCGCATGTTTCGCGGCCGCTATCGCCTCGAGCTGCGCGATTGTGACGGCGCCCTCGCTGACTTTCGCGAGGCGCAGGGGCTGATGCCTGGCAATCCAGTGACGTACGCGTCCGCCGGCGTCGCCCTCAGTTGCCTCGGCCGCGATGAGGAAGCAGCGGAGTCATACCGGCAATCGCTCGCGATTGATCCGGATCAGCCTCGCCTGCGCCAGCTACTCGCGCGGTGACGGCCGTTATGACCCGCGCGATGTTCTAGCAATAACTTCTGCGAAAGCGCACGATGCCTGTTGATGCGGGCCGCGAATTTGTGGAATTGTTGTTACAGACTCCCCACAAAATTGAACGAGCGGTTCACGCTTTTGGATACCAGACGGGGACAACCATCTTCCGTACTCGACACAAAACGTTTGGTTTCAGTATCATGCCCGCCAAACACCGGCTGTCAGGAACTCGTGTCGTTCTTGCAGCGTAACGTAAACCAAAGCCCCGGCTCCCGTCACCGATCGCTGTCTCGGCATGTCCGGCCTGTCGGACGGCGCAGTAGTCGCTGGTACTGGTTTCGAGGCATCAAGCAATAGGAGGAAAGATGGGAAAAAGGATCCTAACGACCCTGGCGATACTGCTTCTGGTCACCACGTCGATGTTGGCTCAGTCGACGACGGCGGGAAGCATCACGGGTGCTGTGACCGATTCGTCGGAAGCAGCGCTGCCGGGCGTCACAGTGGAGTTGACGGGTGCGTCCATGCAGGGCACGCGCACGTCGGTCACCGACTCGCAAGGCAACTACCGTTTCTCGAACGTGCCACCGGGTGAAGCGTACAAGCTGACGGCAGTGCTGTCGGGCTTCGCACCGATCACCAAGAACATCGCGCGCGTCTATCTCGGACAGGATGCGCATGTCGATGTGACGCTTCGCGCCGCGGTTTCCGAAGCGATCACCGTCACGGCGGAGTCGCCGCTCGTCGACGTTTCGCGTACGACCACGGGCGTGAACGTCACGGCGCGCCAGTTCGAGTCGCTTCCGACTCAGCGCACGTTCCAGCAGCTCACCACGCTCGCACCCGGCGTCAACATGGAAATGGGTGAGAGCCGCAGCGCGCAGCTCGGCAACAGCCCGAGTGTCGGCGCGTCGTCGGCACCTGAGAACAATTACATCATCGATGGTCTGTCGACCACCGATGCCCGTTATGGCACGTCGGGCACGAACCTGACGATGAACTTCGTCGAAGAAGTTCAGGTCATGACCGGCGGTTACTCGGCGGAATTCGGCCGTTCGACCGGCGGCGTGTTCAACGTCATCACCAAATCGGGTGGCAATGAATTTCACGGCGATGTGTTCGGCTATCTTGCCGATTCGAGCTGGACAGACAAGCGCCCGGCACGCAACATCCGGCAGACTTCGTTCGTCTCCGACGTGACCGACAGCCGTGATCTCGGGCTCTCTCTTGGTGGCCCGATCATGCGCGACCGGCTCTGGTTCTTCGGCGCATTCAACCCCAGCCGCCGCGAGACAGATGTCGGCGAGGCTTCGCCGCTGATCGGCGACGCAGCAACATCGTTCGAGCAGAAGACAACCTTCTATGCCGGAAAGGTGACGTTTGCGGTCAATCCGAACCACAACATCGTTGCCACCCTCTTCGGTGACCCGACGACGCTCGAGGGTTGGCTTCTCCGCGGACTCGTGGCTCCTCCGGGCGAAGTCGGATCCGCCACACGCGAGGCAGATGTTGGCAGCAATAACATCAACTTCCGTTACAACGGAATCATCACGCAGAACTGGCTGGCCGAAATCAACGTTGGCCGTCACGAGCGCGACAACACGCTGTTCCCGGCCACCGACGTCGGCCGCAATGTTCCGCGCCAGATCGACGAGATCAACAGCAGCAATCAGCGCGGTGGATTCCAGCGAACGGTCGACGAATCGTCGACTCGCGATGCCTATGCGCTCAAGTTCTCGAACTTCTTCTCTCGCCACGAACTCCGGTATGGAGTCGACGTCGAGAACAACGGGTACGTCGCCAATACTCACGAGACGTGGTACCGCTACCTCGGAGACCAATCTCTATCCAGGCAGCTGGGCGATTGTGCACCGCTGAACTCTGCCGGCGTAGCGGTCCCGATTCCTTGCGCACGCATCGAAGAGCGGATCTACAGCGTCGACGGATCGGGTGACACGGCGAATGAAGCGATCTTCTTCCAGGATCAGTTCAAGCTGAGATCCAACCTCCAGTTCAACCTGGGTATCCGTTGGGAGCGTCAGCGGATGGAGTCTGGACGCGGTGTCGCCGTGGCCAGCGATCCTAGCCAGATCAATACGGGCAACTACGATATTCGCAGCGAGTACACGCTCGACGACAACTGGGCTCCTCGCCTTGGCGTCGTGTGGGATCCGCTCAACAATGGCCGCTCAAAGGTCTATGGCTATGTCGGGCGCTTTTATGAAGCGGTACCGCTCGACCTCAATATCCGAGCCCTCAATGGCGAGGATTACATCATCAACGAGTACCAGCATCTTCCGAGTGCAACCAACCCGGGCCTCTTCAACCCGAGCGGAAACCCGATTCCGGCGTCCGTTCGCGCGGGTGCGGTCGGTGCAGTCTCAGAGGGTGGTTTCATCAAGACGCGTGCGCGCAACCTTACTGCCGCCACGCTGACCCCTATCGCCAGCGATCTGAAGGCTCAGTATCAGGATGAATACATCCTTGGTACCGAGTATCAGTTCGGCATCGCGTGGAGCGCGGGCGTGCGACTGGTTGACCGTGAGCTTGGACGAGTCATCGAGGATTTCGGCGTATTCACCGATCCGATTGATCCGGCCGCTCTGACCGGTTACGCGATTGCGAATCCCGGCGAGGGCGCGCTCGGCGGCGCATATCCCGCTCCGAAGCGTTACTACCGCGCCGCCGAGTTCACTTTGCAGCGCGCGTTCCGGGACAATTGGCAGCTCGTGGCTTCGTACACCTACGCCAAGGCGCAGGGAAATTACGAAGGCCTGTTCATGTCTGGTTACGAGCAGCTCGATCCGAACATCACCGCGCTCTATGACCTGCCGGAGTTCCTGGCGAACTCGGAAGGCCGCTTGCGCGCCGACCGTCCCGTCAACCTCAAGGTCCACACCTCGTATCGTTTCCCCTTCGGGTTGACGGTATCTGAGGGCTTCTACTTCTCGTCTGGTATTCCTTACTCGGCGCTCGGACCTGATGAGATCAACGGGTACGGCGACGGTACGATCTTCCTCGAGCCGCGCGGTGAAGCGGGTCGCACTCCGAACTTCTGGAGTCTCGACCTTCACGGCGACTACGCACTGCCGCTGTTTGCCAATAGCGGCCGCTCGATCTCGATCATCGCCGACGTCTTCAACGTGACGAACCAGGACGAGATACTCGAAGTCGAGCAGGACAAAGTGTTCCAGGGAATGTCCGATGCTGAGAATGTTGGCACTTCGAGCAACCCACAAAGCGTCTACTTCGGACAGCCAGCGCTTCTTCAGCAGCCACGAACGCTGCAGCTGGGCGTGAAGTTCACCTACTAATTGATCTGAAAGCAGTACTCTGTTTCAAAGGGAGGGCGGCTTCGGCCGCCCTTCCTGTTTTCGGGGAGGCGCCATGCGGCTGTCACTCGTAGTGCTGTTGCTTTCTTCGATGCCGCTGGCGGCGGCGGAACCGGCCGAGTCAATCGGCCGCGGACGCGCTCAGATTGCTGCAGGCGACTGCCGGCGTGCGATTGAGGTTCTGCAGGGCGTCCTGCCTGCTGCGGTCGCGATCGCGAGCCGGGACGAGAGAGCAGACGCGCTCGGTGCGATTCACTTCTACACCGCACTCGCGTTCAGCGCCTGCGAAATGCCGGAGCACACGCGCGAGCAGCTGTGCGAGTTTTTCCGCGTCAAAACTGGCAAGAGCGCGATCGACGCTTCAAAGTATCCCGCACCCTTCATCAAAGCCTTCAAAGAAGTGCAGGGCGCGATGCAAGACGCGCATTGGTTTGAGGCGCTTTATCCCGGGTTTAACGAGTACGCCAACTTTCCCGAGGACAGCAAGTCGCTTCTGCTATGGGGAACATGTCCCGAGTTTCAGATTCTTGCCGACGATGCCGAAAAGAGCGGATGGGGTCTGGCCCGCGAACCGATGGCTCAGTCGGAGTTCATTCAGACATTCTGGGCGCGACGCGACAGCGATCCGGGCACCGAGCGCAATGAGTTACGCGAACAGACGCGCCGGCGGGTTGTCTTCGCCGACCGTGCCTTTCGGACTCCAGACGAAGAGCGCGGTGCATTCAGCGATCGCGGTACCGTCTTCGTCCTTCTCGGACCACCTGCGCGTGTTCATCGCCAGGGGCTCAAGAGATTCGAGACCACCATCGCCACGGACCGCTCCCGCACCCCTCTGACCGGCACTCTCGAGCGCTGGGTCTACTTCCGCCCTCAGCTCCCGGCCCCCATCCCGGCGCAGCAGGTCGAGTTCCGGTTCATCACGCACCCTGGTTATGGTGACTCGGTGATGCAGAAGGATTTCATGCCGCTCAAGGCGCTGGCCGAGGCGCGCAAGGCATATGGGAAGACGGGACAGGCAGCGGAATAACCCGCGCACGCTCCGCGGTTTAATGGGGTCCTGCTGGTTTGACCCTCTGTAATCAGTGTGTTAAAAGGGCGGGTCCCAATTTCTGGAGGTCGTCGTGTACGCCATCATTCGATCAGGTGGAAAGCAGTATCGAGTCGCTGAAGGGGAACTTCTCCGCGTGGAGCGCGACGTTCTCGGCTTCGCGGATAAAGACAAGGTCACGTTCAGCGAAGTGCTGATGGTCGGCGGCGATCAGCCGAAGGTCGGCGCTCCGACGGTGAAAGGCGCCTCAGTCATGGCGACCGTTCTCCGCGAGTCGCGCGGCGAAAAGATCATCGTCTTCAAGAAGAAGAGACGCAAGAATCATACGAAGCGGAAGCACGGCCACCGTCAGGACATGGTCGAGCTGCGAGTCGACAGCATCAAGCTGTAATCCCGGCACTTCGGAGAGATAGCCATGGCACATAAAAAAGGACAAGGTTCGTCGCGCAACGGCCGCGACTCACAGCCGAAGATGCTCGGCGTCAAGCGCTTCGCGGGTCAGTTCGTGACCGGCGGATCGATTCTCGTTCGTCAGCGCGGCACGAAGTTCTATCCCGGCATCAACGTCGGAATGGGCCGCGACCACACGCTCTTTGCGAAGATCGCCGGCGTCGTCGAGTTCCGCGACAGAGGCGATCGTGGACGCTTCATCAGCGTGAATCCGATCGTCGCAGAGTAACCAGACCCGGCAACGGTTCCGGATAGCGGCGGCCTGAGGCCGCCGCTTTTGTTTCCCCTGAGTCATGCTGATGACACCACCTGAATCATCCATCGATTGTCCAGCACGGCGTTATAGTGAAGTTAGAACACCGCTAGCACTCATCAATAACTGATGTTCATAGACCAGGCGACCATCCGGGTAAAGGCCGGCGACGGCGGAAGCGGTTGCGTCGCATTCCGCCGCGAAAAGTTCGTTCCCAAGGGTGGTCCTTCCGGGGGCGACGGCGGACATGGAGGCTCGATCTTCATCGTCGCCTCGCGCCGGCTAAACACGCTCTACCACCTTCAGTTCCAGCGCGAATGGAAAGCCGGACGCGGACAGCACGGTATGGGTTCGAACTGCTCGGGCCATGCGGGGCACGACGTGACGATCGAACTGCCGGTCGGCTCGGTCGTTCGCGACAAAGTGTCCGGCGAAGTCATCGCCGACCTGACAGAGGAAGGACAGCGCGTCCAGGTGGCGAAGGGCGGCCGGGGAGGTCTCGGCAACCAGCACTTCGCTACCGCGACGCGTCAGACGCCGCGATTCGCGCAGCCGGGCGAAGAAGGGACTGAGAACCAGCTCTTCATCGAACTCAAGCTCATCGCCGATGTCGGAATCTTCGGGTTGCCGAACGCGGGCAAGTCGACGCTGATCTCCGTGATCAGCGCCGCGAAGCCGAAGATCGCCGACTATCCGTTCACCACGCTCGTTCCGAATCTCGGTGTCGTGAAGGCCGACGACGACGAGACGTTTGTGGTTGCCGACATTCCGGGGCTGATCGAAGGGGCCCACGAAGGTCACGGTCTCGGCGACCAGTTTCTGCGCCACGTCGAGCGTTGTTCGGTGCTCGTCCATCTCGTCGATCTCTCGACAGGTGAGACGCCCGACAAGGACGCTGAGACGATCGCGCGCGAGCTTGCGCTCTACTCGGAGACGCTGGCCGCGAAACAGCGCATCATCGTCGGCTCCAAGATCGACTCCGCCATCGAAGGAAATTCACAGAAGCTGCGCGCGTACGCCTCGCGCGAAGGGTATGAGTATCACGAGATCTCCGCGGTCGTTGGAGAGGGCGTGAAGGATCTGATCCGGATGCTCGCACGGATTGTGCGGCGGCATCATGAGCAGGAGGCAGCGCTTTTGGTCACAGCCGAGGGATGAAGATCGGAATCTGCGGAGGCACATTCGACCCGTTCCATCGCGGTCATCTCGACCCGATTCTCGCGGTCCGCGACGCGATGCAGTGGCGCAGCGTCTTCTTCATCCCTGCCTTCCGCCAGCCTTTCAAGACTGAGCGCGCGACCGCCTCCGGGTATCACCGCTTTGCGATGGCGGTCCTCGCGACCGAGAGACACAACGATCTCCATGTGTCGAACTGGGAACTCGAGCGGGGAGCGGTCTCGTACACCGTCGAGACGCTTGCAATGCTCCGCGAGACTCACAGCGAGGCGACGCTCGACTGGATCATCGGGGACGACAACCTCGCGCAGCTCGGTGAGTGGAAAGACATCGACCGCATTTTCGAGCTCGCGAACTTCGTCGTGCTTTCGCGGTTCGGCGAACTCGCCGTCGTTCCCGACACGTACCGGCGGCGAGTCGTCGCCGCGGACGAACGGAAGGCGCACGGCGCGATCGTCATCGCGCACAACACGGAAGTCCCAGTCTCCTCCACGGAGATCCGCAGAAGGATCCGCTCGGGTGAATCCATTGCTGAGCTGGTCGATCCGCGAGTCTCGCGTTACATTCAGCACAATCGACTCTATCGAGAGGCCCAACAGTGATTGATTCCCCGATTGAAACCCGTGTCCGTACCGCAGTCAGTGCGGCGAACGACAAGAAGGCGATGATTCTGGACGTTCTCGCTGTGACCGAGCTGACGTCGATCGCCGACTACTTCATCATCTGCTCCGCGAGCTCCGAACGGCAGGCTCAGGCGATCGCCGACAACGTTGTCGACAAGCTGCAAGAGGAGCTCAGCGTCAAGCCGCGGCTCGTCGAAGGGACGATGCCTGGCCGCTGGATCCTCGTCGACTTCGGCGATTTCATCTTTCACGTGTTCACCGAAGACTGCCGCCGCTTCTACGGTCTCGAGCGTTTGTGGGGCGATGCTCCCAACGTGACGGCCGAATTCAGCGAGGAGGCCGCCCAGCCGCGGAATGCCGCAAAAAGGTCGTGACCCGCGTCTGACCGATTTCTTCCGCACCCGAAACGCGGCGATGCGAAATCTTCTGCAAACGGTCGGGAAGGTCCTCGACCACGATGTGCCGATTCTGATTCTCGGCGAGTCGGGCGCCGGCAAGGACCATCTTGCGGTTGCCATTCACGCATGCAGCAACCGGCGCGATGGCCCGTTCGTTCATATCGACTGCGCGGCGATTCCGGCAGAGCTCTTCGAGAGCGAGCTGTTCGGATACGAGCGCGGAACGTTTACTGACGCGCAGACGCGCAAGCTCGGCAGGTTCGAGCTTGCGAAGGGCGGCAGCGTCTACTTCGACAACATCTCCGCCCTACCGAGCCAGTTGCAGGCGAAGCTGCTCCGCGCGTTACAGGAGAAGAGTTTCACGCGCCTCGGCGGCCACGAGTCGATTCCCCTCGATGCTCGCGTGATCTCGTCCTCCACCGGCGACCTCGACGCCCTGATCGCGCGCGGTGAGTTCCGCCGCGACCTTCTGTACCGCGTGAATGTCGTGACCGCGCTGCTTCCTCCGCTGCGGCAGCGTCCCGAGGACATCGCGCTGCTCATCCGCCAGTTCGCTGGCCGCACGAAGAAGGTTGCTTCGGGGGCAATGTCGCTTCTCAAGTCGCACCGCTGGCCGGGAAACGTCCGCGAGCTCAAAAATGCGATCGAGCGCGCGCTCCTCGTCGGAGGCACCGAAGAGATCACCGCTGACGCTCTCCGCCTATCGGCCTCCGAGCTCGTCCACTCCGCCGCGCGCGCGAGATGGACGCTCGATCAGCTCGAAGAAACTTACATCCGTGAAGTGCTGAAAGAGACCCGCAGCAACTACTCAAAAGCCGCCACAATCCTGGGCATCAATCGCAAGACGCTGCTCGAGAAGCGAAAGCGGTACGGGATTGAATTGAGTGACAAGTGACGGGTGATGAGTGGGATGTCACTGGTCACCCGTCACCGTCTGAATGAAGATCCGCCTCATCTTTGCCGGAACGCACTCCGACTCCGAGCTTTCGGAGGCGACGGAGCGCTACCTTGCCCGGATCAGGCATTTCTTTCCGATTCAGGTGACTGAGATTCCTCCCGAGCGCGGTAGACAAGGCGCGAGCGATGTGGCTATCATGCGCGCTCAATCCGCCCGGCTGGTCGCTGCCATACCCGAAAAAGGGCATGTCGTCGTCCTCGACGAGCGCGGCCAAACCTTTGATTCTTTGAAGTTTGCGAAGCTCGTCGAGAGACTGACGATCAACAGTCCATACGGCATCACCTTCGTGGTCGGAGGCGACGTCGGCTTGGATGAGACCGTCAGAAAACGAGCGGATACCCTGCTCAGTCTCTCGGCGATGACCCTGCCGCATCAGATCGCCCGGGTAGTGCTGCTGGAACAGATCTATCGAGCCTGTACGTTGATGCGGAACATCTCGTACCACAAGTAAGGAGTCGGCTGGATGGCCAGAACGAAGACGAAACCAAATCCGCACCAGCAGTTCGAGGACGCACTCCGGAAGAAGCAGAACCAACTGCACGAGTCGTACGAACGCGAGAGGGCAGAGGGCAACGCACAGCCGGACGACGGTATTCAGGATCTGGCGGACAAGGCTGCCAGCGCCTACTCGAAAGAGCTCAACTTCTCCCTCTCCGATACCGAGCGCAACCTGCTCATGATGATCAATGAGGCGTTCAACCGGTTGAAGAACGGCACGTACGCGGTCTGCACCAACTGCGGCGCCACCATCGGCGAGAAACGTCTCACTGCCGTCCCCTGGACCCCGTTCTGTATCGATTGCCAGGAGCTGCAGGAAAAAGGGATGTTGACGTAGGAGCGGGGGCGCGTGCTTGATGTTCGAAAGGGAGCGGATGTTACGCTCCCTTTTTTATGAATGAAGAACGCAGAACGCAGAACGAAGAATTGAGAGAGAAGGCAGGTGTTCTTCTTCATTCTGCGTTCTGACTTCATCTCGACCCGATGCCTAAGCCGCTGACAACCGTCCTCGACGCGATCTCGACGAACAAAACGCCGCCCGTCATCCTCATCGGCGGCTCCTCGGAGTTCCTCGCCGAGAAAGCCTTCCACGACATCCGCGATGCCATCATCGCGGCGAACCCGAACGTCGCCGTCGAGTCGCATGAACCGGGAGCCGAACTGGCGGCCATCATCGACTCATACCGCACCGGCTCACTGTTCGGCGGGGCGCGCCTGATCGTCGTGCCGGAGGTCAATGCGTTCGTCTCCGCGAAGGAGATCGCATCCCTCTTCGACAAGTCGCTATCGGAGTGGAAGAGTGCGAAGACCGACCGCAAGAGAGCTACATCCTCTGCGAAACTGCTCCACGTACTCGGGCTCGTCGCGGCCGATCTCGAGATGACTGATCGTGCGATCGCAACTGCGCTCGGAGCACAGCTCGATGAGACGCTCACCGACATGCTGGCCTTCTGCCGGGCGAGTGGGAAGAAGGCGAGCAGGGGCGAGGACGATGCAGCGCTCTTGACCGAAGCGATCTCGCGCGGAGGATCTCCAGGCACCATTCTGCTGCTGCGCACCGCTGAGATTCCGAAGAGCTCATCGACGGTCGAGTTGATCGATCGCCTCGGTGCGGTCGTCAGCGCCGATCTGACTCGCGAGACATTCAACGTTGCGCTCAACGAGACGATCAGCGCTATTTCCGCGGAGACGAGCGCCCGATTCGAAGCCACGGCGTTGAATCGTCTGCGGCAGCGCCTCGGCATCGAGCGCATGCTCGCCGACAAGTTCTCGAAGGATGTTCCTGATCTTCGCGCCGCTGCGGCCGAGGCAGAGCGGCTCGCCACGCTCGCGGGGAGCGGCGGCAAGGTCACCGCTGAGATGGTCGACCGCGAAGTCGAGTCGGTTGAAGGAGGAGCGCGCTACGAGTTCGCATCGCTCTTCACCGAGGGGAAAGTGCTCGAGGCGCTGAAAAAACTGCGCGATCTCGTCGCGCAGGCGAGACGTGAGGATCCCAGGACTCCGATCGACATTCAATACGGACGCTTTCTCTTTCCGCTCGCCGACGAAGTGCGCCAGATGATCGCGATCCATTCGTTCGCACGTGCGCGGAAGATCGATCTCCGCGGCTCGATGCAGTACAACCGATTCAAGGACACCATCGCCGACACGCTCGGCGATCACCTCAAGAGTCTCGGCCTCGTGCGCCAGCGTCCGCACCCCTTTCCTCTTCATAAGAAATGGGAAGCGACACGCACGCAAAGTGAGCCAGCTCTCTTCCGTGCGCTCGCAGCGATCGCCGACCTCGAGATCAAGCGCAAGTCGGGAGGTCTCCCGATCGACCTCGGGATGGAGACGTTCCTGCTCAATCGCCTCTAAGCCGCACGAGTGTGATGGACACGCTTGCACCGCCGCACACCCCGTGCGAGGATGTCCGTCCTTTCTGCGGTGATGTGGTGTAGCTCAGTTGGTAGAGCGCCGGATTGTTAATCCGGTGGTCG
>JAENWF010000176.1 GCA_016650215.1 Thermoanaerobaculia bacterium | reverse complement strand
TCCGGCTCGCGATTCATCGCAGGAGCCCAGGACAACGGCACGGTCGCCGGCGAATTGATCGAAGGAACGAACGGCTGGAGACATCTCTTCGGTGGAGACGGAGGCTACGTCGCGGTTGCACAGGACAACGCTGATCTGGTCTTCGTCGAGTCGCAGAACGGCAACATCGCGCGATCGCGCGACGGCGGCCACACGTTTGTGTCGATCCGGAGAGGGCTCACGGACCTCTTCCTCTTCATCACTCCGTTCGTGCTCGATCCAACGAACAGCCGCAGGCTCTGGATCGGCGGAGAGCGGCTTTGGCGGACAGACGACGAAGGAGACACGTGGGTGACCGTCGGGCCTCTCCTCGACGGACAACTCAGCGCGATTGCAGCCGCAGGCAACCGCGCATTCGCCGGAACGACGAGCGGCGCGATCTATCGGTCTAACAACGGAAACGCAGCGACTGTGACGTTCGAGAGTTCGGTTCCGCGCGAGGGGTTCGTCACGTCCGTCGCGTTCGATCCGTTCAATGTCGCAACGATCTACGCGACCTACGGAGGATTCGGCGGCGCGCACGTCTGGCGAAGTATCGATGGCGGTGCGAGCTGGCAGCCGCTCGATGGCGATTCGATCCCAGACATCCCCGTCCATTCCATCGCCCCCGATCCGACAACGGCCGGCCGCATCTTCCTCGGAACCGACCTGGGTGTCTTCGCCTCGAACGACAACGGCGCCACGTGGTCGCCGGAGAATTTCGGGTTCACGCCCGTCGTGACTGAAACGGTCCTGATCGCACGCGGCGCAAACGGGCCTGCACTCTACGCATTCACACACGGCCGCGGCGTCTGGCGCGCGGAGCTGACGGAACCGCGGAGACGGCGCGCAGTCGCGAGGTGACGAAAAGCCGCCGGCTGAAGCCGGCGCCACGTCATGCGTCGCTCGTGGCACCATTCGCGGACGACGTGGCGCCGGCTTCAGCCGGCGGTCTTTCGTCTCTTCTTCATTACAGCCCGTCGGCGATTCTTCTGGCGATCATCGCGTACCCCTCTTCACCTGGATGGAAACGGTCGAGCGCGAGGCGGTCGCGGTGCGAGAAGAGATCGGAGGTCTGCACGATCGTGATGTTCGTGTCGCCGCTGAATCGCTCGAGCAGCTTGCCGTTCCATCGTGCGACGAGCGATGAGAGCGCGGGCCCGCCCGGGCCTTCACGGAAGGGGTTGTACAGCCCGATCATGAAGATTCGCGCGCGCGGATTTGCCTCGCGCACCTTCTTCATCACCTCGCCGATGCGGCCAAGAACACCGTCCATGATCGACGACGCATCGGCGGGCGCAGCGTTGCGCCAGTCGTTGCCGCCCCAGAGATCGTTGCCGCCGATCGAGACGATGACGACGTTCGCCTCCCCGATGAGACGTTTGACGTTCTCGCTCTCCATCTGCCGCAGCAGATCGCCGGTCCGCGCGCCATTGATGCCGACGTTGATCGTGCGTGAGGCGTTGATGCTGCGGCGCTTGAGCTCCGCATCGAGGCGGCCACCGATTCCGAGGCCGCTCTCGTCGCCCGCGCCGCGCGCGAGGGAGTCGCCGAGGATGATCGGCGCGATGCGAGCGCCCGGCACCTCGGTCGCCGCGGATCGCCGCTGCGGGACGAAATCGACCGGCTTGCCGGTGTCGCCACTCAGGAATGAGTAGAATCCGGCGCCGAACGTCATCGCGGCAATGATTGCGGCGCCGGCGGGAAGGTACCAGAGCAGGAAACGTCTCATCGTGGCAGCCGTAAACAACACATAGAACCTTCCAATGCCCACGTCCGCACTCGCAGCGACAAATCTGACGAAGGTCATCGGCGATCGCACGATTGTCGACGACGTCTCCTTCGAATTACGTGCGGGCGAGGTCTTCGGTTTCCTCGGCCCCAACGGCGCAGGAAAGACGACGACGATCCGGATGCTCGTCGGCCTGATACGCCCGACCAGAGGCTCGATCGCGATCTGCGGCTTCGACATCCGACGCGAGTTCGAGAAGGCGATGGCGTGCGTCGGATGCATCGTCGAGAACCCCGACCTCTACCGCTTCATGACCGGACGCGAGAATCTCGAACATTTCGCGAGGATGACCGGCACCGCCAACGGCGAGATCACGCGCGTCGCCGAGCTCGTGAACATGGCGCACCGGCTCGATCAGCGTGTCGGCACTTACTCCCTCGGCATGCGCCAGCGACTCGGGATCGCGCAGGCGATGCTCGGCCGGCCGCGCGTGCTGATCCTCGACGAGCCGGCGAACGGCCTCGATCCGGCAGGCATCCGCGAGATCCGCGAGTTGCTGCGGACACTCGCGGAGGAGCAGGGCCTCGCGGTCTTCATCTCGAGCCATCTGCTCGCCGAGGTGGAGCTGACGTGCGACCGCGTCGCGATCATTCACAAAGGAAGGATTCTGCGAGAAGGAACGGTAAACGAGCTGATCTCGAGCCAGCGAACGCTCGAGCTGCGCGTCGGGGACCCCGATCGCGCCGCAGCGATCCTCGCGGACCGCGGAATCGAATTCACCCGCGACGACCACGGATTCCTGCTGCCGCTCGACGAAAGCGACGCGCCGCCGATCATCGCCGCAATGACCAGCAACAACATCGAAGTCTTTCACGCCGCCCGCCGCGCGCACACACTCGAGGAGATGTTCATCGAGGCGACGGGAGGAGAGACGGTCGGATGAACCAGTACTGAGTGCTGAGTGCTGAGTAAAAACCCCTAAAACATGATTTCTCTCATCCAGAACGAAACCATCAAGATCCTTCGTCGCCGGCGATTCATGATCGTCGTCGGGATTCTGTTCGTCATCATGACGCTCGTGTCGTACTCGCAGTACCGGCAGTTGCGCGAGTCGCGCAATGAGAACTGGCGCGCGGAGCTGCAGGAACGAATCGCGCGTTACGAGAACCGGCTGCGGCGCGGGCGGATGAATGAGTCGTGGTCGAGGTCGATGAAGGCCGAAGTGCGGCGGATGCAGTTCTATCTCGATCGCGACATCAATCCCGAGCAGCCGACCGCGCCGCTCGTAGTCCGCTCGTTCGCGAACGCGGCCGGTTTCCTGCTGCTGCCGCTGCTGATCGGAGTTCTCGGCAGCGACATCGTTTCGGCCGAGAACGCGGAAGGGACCGACAAGCTGCTGCTCACACGTCCGGTGCGAAGGTGGAAGATCCTCACCTCGAAGCTGATCACTCTCTGGATGTTCGCGACGTTGACGCTGCTAGCCGGCGCGATTCTCTCGTACGTCGTGTCGGCGCCCGTCCTGCCCGCACGCGGATGGGATGCGCCCATGTTCAACGGCTTCCAGTTCACCGGCGAAACGTTGAAGGTCGACGCCGTGCGTGAGCTCCCGCTCTGGAAGGATGCGCTGATCGCGTACGGTCTCGAGTGGTACGCGCTGCTCGCAGTGGCGGCGATCGCGTTGCTGCTGTCGGTGCTTTTCAAGTCGAGCGCCGCATCCATCGGAACGATGCTTGCGTCGCTCATCGGAGGCACGATCCTCACCCGCATCAGCCCCGACTGGACCGCCGGGAAGTATCTCTTCGTCAGCGCGCTCCCGCTCGCCGAGTACTACAGCGGCCAGGCGCCACCGTACGATGGAATGTCGATGGGCTTCTGCATCGCCCTCCTCGGGATATGGGCCCTCGCCGCCATCACCGCGGCCTACACGATCTTCACGAGACGCGACGTTTTCGGGTAGGACTCAGTCCTCGGCAGTCGTCACACCTGCTTGTGATGAGCACCGCCCCACCCGCAATCAGCGATCACGGCTAAATGAGCGGCGGGCGCTCATCGTGAGCGTGGAGGGCTCTCATGAAACAGCTTGGAATCGTGTTTATGCTCATGGCGGCATTGGCGTGTACCCAGAAACCGGCTCTGGTGGTCGAGGAGCAGAAGCCGCTTCCCGCGGCTGACCGTCCCGCCATCGCAGTCGAATACGTCGCAGTCCCAACGCTCAGCGTCTTCGCTGAGCCGGTGGACACCGCGCCGCTGACCGGAACGTACAGCTTCAACGAGTCAATCTCGATCATCGCGATCAAAGGCGACTGGAAGCAGATCCGCACATTCAATGGTGCGGGATGGGTCCGCGCCACGGACCTGATGACCGGCGCGCAGGCGACGGAGTTCGCTACCAATCCCGCGCCGCGCTTCTACCAGCCCCCGACGAAGATCGATGCGAAGGCATTCGGCGAGATCGTCTTCGAGGCGAAGGTCAATCCCGAGGGCGAAGTCTACGAGGTGAAAACGCTGTCGAATACGACCGGGATGCCATCGCTCGCGGACCAGAACAGTACGGCGCTGAGTCAGGCTCGGTTCTATCCGATGTCCACAAAGGACGGCCGGCGGACGTTCTTCACCTATCACCATATCGTGACCTACTGATCCGTCATAAACTGCGCGACTATGCGCAGAAGTCTGATTGTCCTGGCTCTCGCGATCGGCTGTTCACGGGAGCCCTCCATTCCCGTTCCCACAGACACGCGCGCGCCGATTGGCGCCGCGTATGTGACCGCCCCCGAACTGAAGGTCTACCAGAAACCCGACGCCGCATCGCCGCGCGTCGCGACCTACCAGAACAGCGAGACCGTTCCGGTTCTCGTCCGCCAGGCTGAGTGGGTCGAGATCCGCATCGGCGACGGCAGCGGCTGGGCCAAATCCTCCGACCTCGGTGACGGCGCCACCGCGAAGAACCTCGAGGAGAATCCCACCCCTCGCTTTGTCCGCCTCCCCGCCCCCGTCACGAATCTCACGGCGAAAGGCGACGTCTACATCGAAGCCGACGTGAACACCGATGGCGACGTCGTCAACGCGAAGGTGATCACCAACACCACCAACTCCCCCGCGCTCGCCGAACAGAATGCCGCCGCGCTGCGGCAGGCGAAGTTCTATCCGATCGTGAGGAATGGGACGAAGTTGCCTTTCAAGTACTACCACCGGGTCACGTATTGAGTGTGGTTCTGTGTGGCGCCGTCGACCCGCGGCGGCGCTCTTCGGTCGTCGAACAAAGTATCGCCAATGACTCAGAGGACGCCGCCGCGGGTCGGCGGCGCCACACAGAACCG
>JAENWF010000175.1 GCA_016650215.1 Thermoanaerobaculia bacterium | reverse complement strand
GCTGAATCCGGTGCTACATCAGATGCGAATGCTTCACGAGCTATGCGTGACGTGGCGCCGGCTTCAGCCGGCGGCTTTTCGTTCCCCTCTGAGTTCATCACGCCTCCCATGGCGCATCGCGCCATTCCCGGGCTCAGAGGCTGTGAAGAAATCGCGAGCACGTGATGTGACCTGCCGCGGTGCCACCGCTGACCCTTCGCTGCGCTCAGTGTTGGATTTTTTCACAGCCTCTCAGGATGACATGACCCTTCCCTACGCCAGCGCTTTCGCGGTCTTCTGCAGGATGCGGTCGATTTCTTCTTCGCGGACCGGCTTGTAGATCATGCCGGCGACGATTTCCTGATCGGCGGTGCTGAGGCGTTGCTCTTTGTAGCCTGTGAGGATGTAGACCTTCGTCTTGCCGTTGCGCACTTTGGACCGGAGGAAGTCGAGGACGCCCCAGCCGTCGATGCGCGGCATGAGGAGATCGAGCAGGAGCAGACCGTATTGCTGCTGTTTGAGCAGCTTGATCGCTTCGGCGCCGTTCGCGGCCTCGTCGAAGGGCACGTTGTTCTGTCGAAGGATTGAGGCCAGCATCTCGCGAGTCACCGCGTCATCGTCGGTGATGAGCACCCGGCTGATCGCTTTGAGCGCTCCCGGATCGAGCGCGGGGCGCGAAGGTAACTGCGGCGGCGGCGGGCGAACAGGTGGTGGCGGAGTCGCAGGCTCGCGCGCCGGCTGCGGTCGAGCGGACGTCGGAACGCGCGGCGGCCATGTCGGCGCAGGAGCGGGAGCGCCAGATGGCATCGCTGGCCACTCCATTCCGGTCTTCGGCGCGCTCGGTTCGGGAGCAGCGGACGTAGTGGCATCGAGCGGCGTGCGCACAGGCGTCGGCGCGGACTGACGCTCGAGCGCCAGCGTCGGCACGAGCTGCTCGCGCGTGAGCCTTCGCACAGGCGCCGAAATGATCTCGAGCGCTTCCGCGAGGTCGTGCGCGTCGTAGCGATTCTCCGGCTGCTTCGCCATGCAGCGGTTCACGATCGCGACGAGATCGGACGGCAGATGCGGCGCGAGCGTCTGCAGGTCTGGCGCTTCCTTCGTCAGAATCTGCAGCACCGTGTCGGTGACGCTCGTTCCCTGGAACGGTCTCCGTCCCGCGAGCGCCTCATACATCACGACACCGAGAGAAAAGATGTCGGTCCGAAAATCCATCTTGTTGCCGAGCGCCTGCTCCGGCGACATGTAATAAGGAGTGCCGAGGATGAGCTGGCCGCGGGTGAGGCTGTCGTCGGCCGTCGGTCCGATCACCTTCGCGATGCCGAAGTCGAGCACCTTGATGCTTCGCTGAAGCACGACGATGTTGTCGGGCTTGATGTCGCGGTGCACGATCTGCTTGTCGTGTGCGGCCGCGAGGGCGTCCGCGGTCTGACGTCCGATGCGGGTGACGTCATTGACTGACAGTGACTGCGACGCGATCATCCCCGCCAGCGTCGGCCCTTCAACGAGCTCCATCGCGATGTACGTGACATCGCCCTCTTCGTCGATCGAGTAGATCGTCGCAATGTTCGGATGATTGAGCTGCGCGGCCGTGCGCGCCTCGCGCAGGAAGCGGGCTTTCCAGTCAGGATCCGACGCGATCTTTTCCGAGAGGATCTTGATTGCCGCGGGCCGCTGGAGGCGCGTGTCCTCCGCCCTCCAGACTTCGCCCATCCCTCCCGCGCCCAGCCGGCTGATCAGGCGATAGGGGCCAAGTTGCATTGTCGAAAGAGGATACCACCAGCCCGCAGGAGCGCTGACAAGCCGGCTCGCCACAACTGGCGATACAGTACGGTCCGTGAGCGAACGAGTCGTGACGGGCGACGATGGCGTCACGCGCTGTTTCTGGGCCGTGGGCGATCCCCTTTATCGCCGCTATCACGATGAGGAATGGGGGATGCCGTCATCGGACGATCGACGCCTCTTCGAGAAGATCTGTCTCGAGGGATTCCAGTCGGGGCTGAGCTGGCTGACGATCCTCCGCAAGCGCGAGAACTTTCGCGCCGCGTTCGCGGGCTTCGACGTCGATGCAGTATCGCGTTTCGGCAAACGCGATGTCGCGCGCCTCATGAAGGACGCCGGCATCGTGCGCCATCGCGGAAAGATCGAGTCGGCGATCAACAACGCGAAGCAGGCGAAGGAGCTCGCCACGGAACACGGCTCGCTCGCCCGCTATCTCTGGCAGTGGAACGACGCGAAGGCGCTGGCCGCCGATTTGAAGAAGCGGGGCTGGACGTTCGTCGGTCCAACGACCATCCACTCGTTCATGCAGGCCTGCGGAATGGTCAACGAGCACGCGCCCGAATGCGACATGTTCGACCGCGTCAGAAAAGCGCAGAAAGCATTTCGGAGACCTGCGTGAGCGAGCGCAACCTTGCCATCCTGCTGCGAACGATGAATCCGGCGCTTCACACCGAGCCGGTGGTCTTCTGCGCGCTCAGAAATATGACTGACGTCCCGCTCGAGGCGATCGCATCGTTCCGCGAGGCGGAGGGGCTGACGCTCGTGATGCCGAGGAGCGTCGCGGAGGAGCTCGAGATCGAATTCTCGTACGTCGCCGCGTGGATCACGCTGACGGTTCACTCCGATCTCGATGCGGTAGGGTTTCTCGCGGCGATCACCCAATCTCTCACCGCCTCCGGGATCAGTTGCAACGTCTTCTCGGCCGTCTATCACGATCACCTCTTCGTACCGTTCGTGCGCGGAGAGGATGCAATGAACGTTCTCCGCACATTCGCGTGACTGATGCTTGTTCTCGACGTTTGAGACTCACATGCGCAAGAAAGACCTGATCAGGATCCACGACTGCGCGTGGGAGATCCCGACGAGCTACCGCGGCGACATGCGCGTGCCGGCGCGCGTCTACACGGACGAACAAATGCTCGACTCGGTCCTCGCGGATCGTTCGCTCGAGCAGCTCGTGAATGTCACCGCGCTTCCCGGAATTCACAAGTACGCGATCGCGATGCCTGACGTGCATGAAGGGTACGGCTTCCCGATCGGCGGTGTCGCAGCCGTCGACGCGACCGATGGCGTGATCTCTCCCGGCGGCATCGGCTATGACATCAACTGCGGCGTTCGCGTTCTCCGCACTACGCGCACGGCCGATGACATCCGCCCCGCACTCCGCAAACTCGCGCACTCGATTGCGCGCGAGATTCCGTCCGGCGTGGGTCGCGGCGGCGCGATTCGACTGAAAGGGGCCGACCTCGATGCGATTCTTCGCGAAGGCGCAGGCCGCGCGGTCGAGATCGGGTACGGCGAAGAGAAGGATCTCGCGCAGATCGAGTCGCGCGGACGCATCGACGGCGCCGATTCTCACGCCGTTTCCGGCGACGCGAAAGAGCGTGGCGGCGATCAGCTCGGCACCCTCGGCTCCGGCAATCACTTCGTCGAGATCGACGTCGTCGAAACGATTTTTGACGCCGAGGAAGCAGCGCGCTTCGGTATCCACGAAAATCAGGTCCTGGTCCAGATTCACACCGGCTCACGCGGGCTCGGCCACCAGGTCGCGACCGACTCGATCCGCTCGATGATGAAAGCGATGCCGAAGTACGGGATCAAGCTTCCCGACCGCGAGCTCGCATGCGCGCCGCTCCACTCACCCGAGGGGGAGCACTACTTTCGCGCGATGGCCGCGGCCGCGAACTTCGCATTCGCGAACCGGCAGATCATCACCGCCGGAATTCGTCGCGCGTGGCAGCACGAACTCGGCTCGGATGAAAGGCTCGAGATTCTCTATGACGTCGCGCACAACATCGCGAAGGCAGAGGAGTACGGCGGCCGGAAGCTCATCGTGCACCGCAAGGGCGCTACACGCGCGTTTCCGGGACAGCCGGTGCTCATCCCCGGCAGCATGGGAACGGCGTCGTATCTGCTCGTCGGGAAACCGAAGTCGATGACCGAGACGTTCGGCTCGTCATGTCACGGCGCGGGGCGCGTGATGTCGCGCTCGCAGGCCAAAAGGCAGATCGATCCGCAGGAGTTGCGCGGGCGGCTGGAGAAGATGGGGATCGTCACGGAAGCGCAGTCGCTGAAGGGGCTCGTCGAGGAAGCGCCCGAGGCGTACAAAGATGTGGATGCGGTCGTCGAGGTCGTCGTGAGGGCCGGGATCGCGGGGAAAGTGGCGAGAATCAAACCGATCGCGGTCATCAAAGGGTGATTGGTGCAGGGGAACGAGAGGACGAAAGACCGCAGGCTGAAGCCGGCGCCACGTCATGCATGGCTCGTGACAGCATTCGCGGACGACGTGGCGCCGGCTTCAGCCGGCGGCTTTCCGTCTCCTGTACTCGTAGATCGACACGATCGTGTAGAACGCCGGATAAATCAGAGAAACAAACACGAGCCACACCGGCGGCGACGGGTAGTCCCACAGCATCGCGATCAGAATCACCAGCCATAGAACCGCGCCGCCGAGAATCAGCGTCTTCCATTTTGCTGGTGCGAGATTCGGGTAGATGAAGCCGATCGGTGCGACAGTCAGCGCGGCCAGAACCAGAAGCAAAAAAGCGTTCGGCCAGACTCCGAAGCGCTGCGCGATGATCCCTGCGTAAAACGCGACGATGTTCCAGTACGACGGAAAGCCGAGAAAGAATCCGCCGCTCTCATCCTTCGCCGCAACGTTCGCAAACCCGAGCACGCTCGCGATCATTGCGGGCGCGAGCCAGAGCACCGCAGGCTCCGGCACCCACTCCATCCGCGCGATCAACAGCAGCGGCAGGAACGTAAACGTCAGGTAATCAACGATGTCGTCAATCTTTCGCCCGTCGATCTGCGGCACGAGCGTCTTCACATCGAACCGCCGCGCCAGGGGGCCGTCGGTGGCGTCGATGAGCACCGCGACCATGAGCCAGACGAAGGCTATCCGCGCGTCGGGATGAGGCGCGCAGATTTCGATCGCGGCGAGAAGCGCGAAGATCAAGCCCGAAGCCGTGTAGAGGTGGACGCCCCACGCGGCTGCGCGGTTCACAGCCATTCGGACCCAGAATAGCGTGGAAGATAGAACCTGACCGTCCACCTGCCGTATAACTCCTCGTCATGAAGAGAAGAACAAAGATCATCATCGCCATCGTCGCGGTTCTGGTCGCGGCGCTCGTCATCGGCGGCTTCGCTTCCCGCCGCGGGAAAGATGCGACCGAGGTGACGCTCGGCAAAGCCGGTCAGCTCGACATCACGGCGAAAGTCACGGCCAACGGTCGCATCGACGCGAAGCGCAAGGTCGACCTTTCGGCAAACGTCATGGGGCAGATCGTGAACCTCGCGGTGCGTGAAGGCGACGTAGTCAAGCGAGGAAGTTTCCTTCTCCAGATCGATCAGAAGCAGCTCGCCGCGTCGGCGCAGGGGGCCGCGGCGTCACTGCAGGCGCTCTTCTCCGATCGCGACGCCGCGCGTGCGAACGCCGAAGAGTCATCGCGGAACCTCCAGCGCGCCCAGAAGAACTTCAGCGACCGCATCATCCCGCTCGCCGAGCTCGAGCGCGCGCGCACTGCACTCGAGGCCGCGCGCGCGAACGTCTCCTCCATCGAGCGCCGCATCGATCAGGCACGCGCCAACGTTACCGCTGCGCAGGACACGCTCTCGAAGACGACCATGCGCGCGCCGATGGACGGCATCGTCACATCGCTTCCCGTCGAAGAGGGCGAAGTCGCCGTCATCGGCACGATGAACAATCCCGGCACCAAGCTCCTCACGATTGCCGACATGAGCGTCGTGGAGGCGGTCATGGAAGTCGACGAGACCGACATCCCGAACGTGAAGCTCGGCCAGCGCGCGACGGTCACCATCGATGCGTATCCGAACAAGACATTCACGGGCCTCGTCACCGAAGTCGGCTCCAGCCCGATCTCCCGCGACGGCGGCCTCGGCGGGTCGACCGAGGCGATCAACTTCGAGGTGAAGATCCAGATCGACAATCCGCCCGTGGGCGTCCGCCCCGGCTTTTCCGCGTCGGCCGACATCGTCACCGGCACGCGCTCGAAAGTCGTCTCGATTCCGCTGCAGTCGCTCGTGGTCCGCGAGAAACCGAACAGCGGCCCCGGCAAGCCGGAAGAGGAAGAGGGCGTCTTCGTCTTCGAAAACGGAACGGCGAAGTTCGCGCCCGTCAAGACCGGCCTCTCCGGCGACAGCAACATCGAAGTCGTCACAGGCTTGAAGAGCGGTCAACAGATCGTCACAGGTCCGTTCAAGGCATTGCGTGACATCAAGGACGGATCCAAGCTAAAAGAACAGAAGGAAAAGAAGGACGAGAACAAGTCCTGAGTGCGAGAAGTGCTGAGTGCTGAGTCCTGAGTGCTGAGTAAAGGCGGCGTGCACTCAGGACTCAGCACTCAGCACTCAGGACTTGTTTAAAGCATGGAAACCATCCGAATCGCCGCAACCGCCTTGAACACACACAAGCTGCGCAGCTTTCTCACGCTGCTCGGCGTGATCATCGGCGTGATGACCGTGGTGTCGGTGGTCTCGATCATCGCGGGACTCAACAACTACATCACCGAGAAAGTCTTTCAACTCAATCCGGACGTCTACGTCGTCACGCAGTTCGGGATCATCACGAGCCGCGAGCAGTTCCTCGAAGCGATCAAGCGGAAGAAGCTCGACTGGTCGGATTACCAGGCGATCATCCGGCGCTGCGACCGTTGCGCGATGGTCGGCGCGAGCGAATCGATGCGCGCGCAGACGAAACGCGGCGCAAAGAAACTCGGCGGAGTCCGCATTCAGGGCGGGACCGCGAACATGGCCGAGATCAACAATCTCGACCTCGAGGCGGGGCGTTTCTACACGGGAACCGAAGACGACCACTCGACCCTCGTTGCGGTGATCGGGTCCGATGTGCGCGATGAGCTGTTCGGCAAGATCGATCCGATTGGCCGTACGATCTGGATCGCGAACCAGCCGGTCCGCGTCATCGGACTGCTTCGCGAACAGGGCGCCGTCCTCGGCGAAAACCAGGACAACCAGCTCTGGATGCCGCTCTCGACCTGGCGCAAGCGTTTCGGCGCCCGCCGCAGCATCGACCTCTTCATCAAGTCGACGGGCGGCATCGGCGGCATGCAGGCGTCTATGGACGAGGTGCGCAACATCATCCGCAGCCGTCGGCGCACCGCCTTCCGCGGCGAAGATCCGTTCGGGATGGTGAGCGCCGAGGCGCTGCAGACGCTCTGGAAGAACATCTCGGCGAGCGCGGTCGCGCTGATGACGATCATTTCCGGCATCTCGCTCGTCGTCGGCGGGATCGTGATCATGAACATCATGCTCGTGTCAGTCGTCGAGCGGACGCGCGAGATCGGCGTGCGCCGCGCGCTCGGCGCGACGAAGCGGAACATCCAGATGCAGTTTCTCACCGAGGCGATTCTTCTCTCCCTCGGAGGTGGTGCCGCGGGCGTCATTCTCGGCTACATCATCAGCAAAGCGATCGCGACCTTCTCGCCGATGCCGACACTGGTCCGCCCTTCACTGGTCATCAGCGGGCTGATGATCGCCGTCGTGACGGGGATCGTGGCCGGTTGGATTCCGGCGCGCCGCGCGGCCGGGCTGCCTCCCATCGATTCATTGAGGTACGAGTGATGCGAGTCATCGATACCGTTCTTGCCGCACGAGAGAACATCCGCTTCGCGAGCGGCGCGTTGCGCGCGCACAAGCTGCGATCGGCGCTCACCGTTCTCGGCATCGTCATCGGCGTGACGACCGTCATCTCGATGGTCTCGATCATCGAAGGATTCAACAACAACGTCATCAAGAACTTTCAGTCGTTCGGCGCAACGCTCGTGCAGTTCCAGAAGTTCGATCCGCGATTCGGCCATGGAGGCCGCGACGATTCCCAGCGGACACGCAAAGAGCTGACGATCGAAGACGCGCAGGCGATGAAGGACCTCTCTCCGTCGATGCTCGCGGTCTCGCCCGAGCGCTACTGGTACGCGGATGACAACCAGTCTGTCTCGCAGGACGTCATCTACAAAGGCGAGGTGGCGACTCCCGACATCGTCGGTGGCGTCTGGGAGGACTATACGATCGCGAACAATCACTTCGTCAGCGAAGGGCGCTTCCTCACGGCAGGCGACGTGTTGCGGTCCGCACCGGTGACGGTCATCGGCTACAGCATCGCCGACACGCTCTTCCCGCGGAGCGATCCGGTCGGCAAGGAAATCACGGTTGCGGGGCGCAAGTACACCGTGATCGGCGTGATGGAAAAACAGGGAGCGACGTTCTTCGAATCGACCGACTCGCATGTGTTTCTGCCGATCACGACGTTCGACAGCCACTTCCCGTGGGTGAAGAAAAATCGCGGCGTGAACATCGCGACCGTGCCGCGGAAACCGGAGTGGGTCGGCAAGATCACCGAGGAAGGCATTACGGTACTCCGCGCGCGCCGGAAGGTGCCGTTCAACAAGCCGAACGATTTCGGGATCATGACGCCCGACAAACTGATCGGAAACTTCCAGGCGATTACGGGCGGCGTGACGCTCGCGATGATCTTCATCTCGTCGATCGCGCTCATCGTCGGTGGTGTCGGCGTGATGAACATCATGCTGGTGTCGGTGACCGAGCGAACGAGGGAAATCGGCATTCGGAAAGCGATCGGCGCGGTGAAGCGCGACATCATCCAGCAGTTCCTCACCGAGGCGATGACGCTCTCGGCGATCGGCGGAGCGATCGGCGTCGCGGCCGGCCTCGCGATCTCTGCCGTCGTTCGAAAAGTCAGCCCGCTCGCCACGTCGACACCGATCTGGGCGGTCCTTGTCGGCCTCCTCGTCTCGATCTCGATCGGCCTCTTCTTCGGCATCTACCCGGCGATGAAAGCTGCGCGACTCGATCCCATCGAGGCACTGCGTTACGAATAGGGTCGAGGGTCGAGGGTCGAGGGAGACGATATGACGCTGATTCGAGGCGCGCCGTACTTTCCGGTCGTCGATGTCGCGGCAACCGCCGCGCAGTATGAGAAGGTCTTCGGATTCAAAGCTGAGTACAGCACGGGCGAGCCGCCTGAATTTGCGATCGTCACGCGCGACGGCCTGTCGATCATGCTGCGCCGCGTTGCCGGAGACACTCACATCGTCCCGAACGAAAAGCAGGGCGGCTCCTGGGACGTCTTCTTCTGGGTCACTGATGCGCAGGCGCTATGCGACGAGTTGCGCGCGAAAGGCGCCGAGATCGTTTACGGTCCCATCATCCAGGAGTTATACCGGATGAAGGAGTTCGCCGTCCGCGACAAGAACGGCTACATCCTCGGCTTCGGCCAGGAGTGGCACTAACGACGGTTTCACCGATTCACGCTACTCATATCCGGATAGCGCTCCCCTGCCGCCACACCCTTCGGCGCAACACGATCGATGCGCTTCAGATCATCGCCGCCGAACTGCACTTCGAGTGCGCGCACATTCTCTTCGAGCCACCGCACGTGCTTCGTCCCCGGAATCGGAACGATGTCATCGCCTCGATCGAGCACCCACTTGAGGGCAAGTTGCGACGGCGTGATGCCCTTCTCGCGCGCGAGCAGCTCGATCTTCTTCAACACATCGAGATTCTTCTCAAAGTTGTTGCCGGCGAATCGCGGAGAGCGCCGCCGGTAGTCATCCGCATCGAGATCGTCGATCGACCGAAAGCGCCCGGTGAGAAATCCGCGGCCGAGGGGGCTATACGCGACGAACCCGATCCCCAGCTCGCGCACCGTCGGAAGAATCTCATCCTCGGGATCGCGGCTCCAGAGCGAGTACTCCGTCTGCAGCGCCGAGATTGGATGGACAGCGTGCGCGCGCCGGATCGTCTGTGGCGCAGCTTCCGAGAGCCCGAGGTAGCGAACCTTGCCGGCGCGCACCAGCTCCGCCATCGCGCCGACGGTCTCCTCGATCGGCGTCTTCGTATCGACACGATGCTGATAGTAGAGATCGATCGCGTCTACACCGAGCCGTTGTAGCGACGCGTCGCATGCGGCGCGGAGATACTCCGGCGTTCCGTTGACGCCGAGAAACCCGCCGTCCTCGCCGCGCATGTTCCCGAACTTTGTCGCGATCACGACCTTCTCACGCCGGCCGCGCACCGCCTTCCCGACGAGCTTCTCATTCGTGAACGGCCCGTACATGTCGGCCGTGTCGAGAAACGTGACGCCGAGGTCGATCGCGCGATGAATCGTGGCAATCGCCTCCGCTTCATTGTGCGCGCCGTAGAACTCGGACATGCCCATGCAGCCGAGCCCCATCGCCGAGACGGTGAGACCCTGCTTCCCAAGGGTTCGTTGAAGCATCAGCCGCTCCTTTGTGCGCGCGCGTCTCTGCACAGCCGGCGCGTTCGAGCTCCGCTTCGCGGCGTCGGCAGCCGCCAAGATAATCGACATTCGCCATCATGACGAATCAGCGGAGATACACAGGACCGGTTCCGACTGCAGCCCGGTCCGTTCTTCGACCAACGAGAGAGAACGTCTCTCGTCCGATCTCTTGAACGAACCGGGCTTTGCGAAAGTAGGCTGTGAGGTCTTGAGGGCTGCTCCACCAGGAGTAGAGCGCGCCGGGCATCCCACGTTCCCGTGGGCCGTTTCCCGTGTGAGCGACGGCACACGGTGTTGTGTGCTCCCGCACGCTTGCGTGTGTCAAGTCGGTTTGGGGGGTAGGGAACTGCTCCCGGCAGTCACTCCCATTACATGACGACACGCCAATTGGGTGCGCGCCAATTGGGCGCGCAGTTTCGCGAGTATCTTCTTGACTGTTACGGGCGCGAGTCGCCGCCGCGTGTTGAGGAGCTCGCTTCGCGGCTGGAAGTGAGCCGGGCGACGTTGCACCGTTGGTGCGTGCAGGCATTTCGGACGCCCGCCGGCACAGGTGCTCAAGCGCGCCCAACTCACGTACGCGCGGTGCGTCTTGCGGACGACGAATCACACGGGGACGCAGATAGCGTATAAGGCAGGGTTCGGCACGAGAAACACGTTCTACCGCAGACTTCGAGGTCAGCGGGTCGATCCGTTTCGGCGTTCCAATGAGACGAAATAATACTATTGTCCGGGAAGAAAGCAGTCATAAGGCTATTAGACTAGTTACACGCCTGCACATAAGTGCCGGGATTAAGTTGCGAGCACATATTTTCTGAGGAGCCTCTCATGCAACGATTTGGTCTTACTGTATTCATCCTGACGTTGCTGGCGCGGCCGATGGTTGCGCAGCGCGATACGAACAATGACGGTTTGGTGGATGTACTCGTTCCGATCGCCGTGCAGACATCAGAGTCGTTTGTACTCGGCGCCTACGGCAGTCGCTGGGCAACCGAGACGTGGGTGCGAACAGAGCGCGCGACCTTCGACGCACGGTTTCAGCGAGACTACCCCTGCTACCAAGATCCCATTCGATGCACGTTCGCCGGTCAACGGAGCATTCGCCCGCAAATCGGGACCGCGGGTGAGGCGGACCGGGGGGTTCTGCTGTCCTTCCATCCAGCCACTGTGAAGCTGCTTACCCTCAGTTCTCGAGTTCTGGAGTTGTCACGGAATGCGCAGCCAAACGGTGTCGACGTACCGGTCGTCTGGGAGGGAAACTACCTGACAGACCCCACGGTGCTGCTCGCGATACCCCAAACGGACGAGAGTCGTGTCGCGCTGCGAATCTACGATCCCCGCCGACGCCCAGAGGCACGGTTCAGGGTGGAGTTCCTCTCGCTCGAAGGTTCGAATCAAGTCATCGCCGAAACAGTCCTCACGACCCAACGCCAGCAGGGCACTGAACTCTACCTCCCGGCGTACGTCACGATCAACGATCTGGGAATGACATTCCCACAGCTCGCCGGAGTCGAGAGATTTGACATCCGGATTACGCCCCTAGAAGGCCCGATAGAGTACTGGACGTTCGCCGCTGTAACTCATCGTGAAACCCAGCATGTCCTGTTCATCGTCCCGGATCGTGAGAAACCCTAGGGCGACACCCGCGAAAGTATCCGGCAATCGCTGTACCAGAACGACGTGAGGGGCAGCCCGGCTCACCGACTCGTGGGAGCTGTCCTGTTCTCGCAGCGACTCGGTCAATGGGACACGACGAGCAGTGCAAAACCGTCATATCCCTTGCTGCCGACGGTCTGAATCGTTGTCGCGCTGACTCGCTTCTCATCCGCCACCAACTCGTTGAACCGTCGCACGCCTTTGACAGCTTCGTCGTCGCTGTCCTTCTCGAGGATCGCACCCTTGCGTACGACGTTGTCCACGACGATCACGCTTCCGGGACGCGATAGCCTGAGCGACCATTTGAAGTAGTCGGGGATGCTCGCCTTGTCGGCGTCGATGAAGAAGAGATCGAACGGGCCTTCGAGCTTCGGCAGCGTATCGAGTGCGCGTCCGACTCTGACATCGACCTTGTCGGCAACTGCCGCGTTAACGAAGTTCGTCCGCGCGACCGCCGCATGCTTCGGATCGATCTCGAGCGTCGTGACGCGGCCGCCCGGAGCAAGGCCGCGCGCGAGCCAGATCGTACTGTAACCGGCGAGCGTCCCGATCTCGAGGATCTTGCGGGCGCCGATCATTCTCGCAAAGAGGTAGAGCATCTTCCCCTGCGGCGCCGAAACATTGATGAGCGGCAACCCATTGGCCGCCGTCGAATCCAACGTCGCGTTCAGCGCGTCGTCAGGTTGTACGAGCAGATGCGTGAGGTAGTCGTCGACGTCGGACCAGAGATCGTTCATCTCCTCATATTAATTGCAGTGCTGAGTGCTGAGTGCTGAGGAGTGACGAGTGACTACTCAGGACTCAGGACTCAGCACTCGTCACGAAGCACTCGCCAGTCCCGTACAATCTCCCGATGCGCAATCTGATCGTCGCCTCCGCGTTCCTCATTGCCAGCACCACACTTGCTGAGATCAAGCTTCCGAGGGTGAGTCCCCGGGCGACGATCTCGCAGGAGATCGGGATCGCCAAGGTAGTCGTCGCCTACCACCGCCCGGCCGTCAAAGGACGCATGGTGTGGGGCGATCTCGTTCCTCTCGGCAAAGTCTGGCGCCTCGGCGCAAACGACGCGACTACGATCGAGATCTCCCATGACTCGAAGATCAACGGCGTCAGTGTCCCGGCCGGCAAGTACGCGCTCTTTGCGATTCCAAACAAGGACGAGTGGGAGATGATCCTCAACAAAGAGCATCAGCAGTGGGGCGCGTTCTTTTACAAGATGAACCAGGATCAGGCGCGCTTCACCGCAAAGCCGCTCAAGAGTGATTTCGCTGAGTGGCTCGACATCAATCTTCTTCCATTGAGCGATCGATCATTGCGCGCTGACATCCGATGGGAGAAGGTGCGCGTCCCCTTCACCATCGAGTTCGATATGCCGGCGCTCGTCTGGAAACACGTGAACGACGAAGTGGCGGTGGCGAAAGCAGAGGACTGGCAGACCTGGCACAACGCGGCGCGCCATGCGATGAACAGCGGCGAGCGGCTAGAGGAGGGCCTCGCGTGGGTTGACAAGGCGATGGCCGCAAAAGAGCACTTCTGGAACTACGAG
Source organism: Thermoanaerobaculia bacterium (assembly GCA_016650215.1). Taxonomy (GTDB): domain Bacteria; phylum Acidobacteriota; class Thermoanaerobaculia; order Gp7-AA8; family Gp7-AA8; genus JAENWF01. Next base: position 20,430 of record JAENWF010000175.1, on the reverse strand, counting down.
CTGAAAGCGCTCGTCCTGCACAAACTGGGTCGAACCGCCGAAGCGTATCCGCTGATGGAGAAGGCAAAGGCAGCCGCGCAGGGCAAAGCTCCGAAGGAGTACATCGAAGGGCTCGACCGCACCCTTGCAAGCTGGAAGAAGTAACGGGTCTAGAACAGCTTCGCGATCTCTTTCGCCAGCGCGTACGGAGGCGGTTCGTTTCGATTCGTCAGCACGACGACGGTCAGGCGCCGCCTCGTGTTTCGCACGATCACATTCCGAAAGCCGATCGTCTCCCCTGAGTGCCAGAACGTGTCGCCAGTGATGCGCCACCCGAAGCCATAGGCAACGTCCTTCACATTCGTCGGCGTGTGCGGCGTGAATGCGAGCTTCCTCGACACGGCGCTGAGCAGCTCGTCGTCGTAGAGCGCGGCGTCCCACTTCGCAAGATCCTCGATCGACGAGTAGATCCCGCCGTCGCCAAGCACTGCACTCGTCATGCTCTGATCGGTGCGCGTCCATTTGCCGTCTACTTCCGTGTAGCCATACGCGCGATTCGCGACTGACGACAGCCCCTGTTCGAAAGCCACAGTGTTGCTCATGCCTAGCGGCGCGAAGATTCGATCGCGCAGGAACGACGCGAACGTCTGGCCCGATGCGCGCTCCACGATCAGCGCAAGAAGCGCATAGCCGCTGTTGCTGTAGCGGTATGACGATCCTGGCACAAAGTATGTGGTGTTCTGAGACTCGAGCAGGCGTAGTACGTCAGCGTCTCTGAGCGGCACGCTCGTGTCGGGCGACACCACATCTTCGTAGTCCACCAGACCCGAGGTGTGCGTGAGGAGGTGGCGGATCGTGACGGCGTCAGCCGCGGCAGGAAGTGATGAAAGCCAGCGGCGCAGAGGGTCGTCGATCGTCAGTTTCCCATCCTCAGCCAGAAGAAGAATCGACGCCGCCGTGAACTGCTTCGTGACCGAGGCAAGCCGATAGTTCGTCGCCGGAGTCGCAGAAACGCGCGCCTCGACATCTGAAAGGCCCCAGGAGCGGGCGACTACTGTCTGCCCGTCGCGTATGACGAGAAGCGACGCGCCGGGCACGTCTCCCTGATACGGTCGCATCAGTGCTTCGATCCGTTCCGTCACGTCAAGTAGTCCTGTCGCGCAGCCGGTCGTCAGAAGGAGAACTGCGGCGGCCAGCGTGCGCATGAGTGTGATTGTACGGTCACACTGCGAGGCTGCCGAATACGGCAGCCTCGCACGATAGTGTGTCAATCAGGCAATTGTTGGCCGCCCGGCATGCTGCAGGTACTCGGAAGCCTTCGTACTATCCACCGGTTTCGCGAACAGAAATCCTTGAGCTTCGTCGCAGCCGGCCTCGCGGAGCCAGTCGGCCTGCCGCGTGTTCTCAACTCCTTCAGCAACCACGCGAAGCCCGAGGGCTCGTGCGGTGGCCATGATCGCCTCGACAAGGGCGGCCGCGGAATCCGAATCGTTCAGATCGGAAACGAAGCTGCGATCGACTTTCAATGCGGTGATCGCGAATCTCTTGAGGTAGCTGAGCGACGAGTGGCCAGTGCCGAAATCGTCAATGGCGATCCCCACTCCGAGTTGCCTCAGCTCATCGATCACGGCCATCGTGATGTCGAGGTCCTGCATCGCCGCCGTCTCGGTGATCTCGATCTCGAGCATCGTCCCTGCCAGCCCGTAACGCTCGAGCGTCTCCCGCACCGTGTTCACGAGTTGGGGATGGTGAAAGTGGCGCGCACCGATGTTCACCGCGACGCGCTGCGGCGCGATGTCGCGTTGCATCCACTCGGCGTACTGACGGCAAGCTTCGTCGAGAACCCAGGTCCCGATCGGTACGATCAAGTGACTCTCTTCCGCGATGCGAATGAAATGTGCGGCCGGAACGATCTCGCCGCCGTGATTCCACCGCAGGAGCGCTTCCATGGCCACGAGTGCACCATCTTCGAGGCGGATCTGCGGCTGGTAGTGGAGACTGAGCTCATCGCGCTCGATGGCTCCGCGAAGCTCTTCGGACAGTACCAGACGTTCCCGCGCCGGAACGATCAATGACGCTGAGCAGCGGTGATACTGGTTCCCGCCCATCTCCTTGGACCGCCGCAGAGCGACCGATGCGCCACGCATGATGTAGTGGGCGTTGTCACCATCAGCAGGAAAGAGCGCGGCGCCGAAGCTCGCAGTCAGCGAGATCTGTCTCCCGTCGGCGATGAAAGGCTGGCGAAGAGCCGCGGTCAGCTGCGCGGTGACGCGCCTGGCTGTCTCGCTGTCGGCCTCGGGAATCAGAATCGCGAACTCGTCGCCGTCGGTACGGGCGATCTTCACGTCGCCAACGGCCGAATGAATGCGAGCGGCGACCTGCCTCAGCACTTCGTCGCCGACGCTCTGTCCCCACGCGTCGTTTACGCGCGAAAAATCGTCGACGTCCATCAGAGCAAGCGCAAACGTATCGCATGACCGTTTTGCCTCGGCGATGGCCCGGTTCAGAGTCTCGCGGAGATTCTGCCGGTTCGGGAGCGAAGTCAGGGGATCGTGCCGGCGATACCACTCCGCATTGCGAAGTGAACGGTGATGCTCGGTGACATCCAAAGCAGTCCCAACGACGCCCGAGATTCTTCCCTCCTCGTTACGGAACGGCACCACCTGCATTGCGTACGATCTCTCCTGCCAGTCGACTTCGACCGCAACAGTCTCGCCCATCAGCGCATGCATGTGAGCGATGACCACCCGATCCGGAGCCTGCTCGCAGGCGAGCAGGTCCGGAAGGGTTTTCCCCACAAGTGGAGCGGTATCGAGTCCAGCCACTCGCAGCGCGCCTCCGCGCGCCGCGAGGATCCGGAGGTCGAGATCGGTCATCCAGACCATGGATGCCGACGAGTCATCGACGAGCGCGCGAATCATCTGCGCGTCGATGTTCGGAGTTTCTTTGGAATCAGTGTATGCGAGAGCCAGTGCCATTTCAGTCCTTCACAGCGACCGGCTTGATGCCGGCGGTCAGCGGAGTGCCTTCAGACACATACCCGATTGCATCAGGGTTCGCGCGGACGAACTCCAGAACTTCGCCATCTGACGAAAGCTCGGCCGGGGGCGTCGCGCGACCCGAGAAAATCATCTTCTGCCAGTAACTCTTCACCCAGGCAACTTCCTTGACGAGCAGCTTCTGCGAGAACTCGCCCCGCACCGACCGCTTGTCGGATTGATCGACCGGTGTCGCCACGCGTCCGCTCTCCCAGCGAGTCGCCTTCTTGAGAAAGAGATCAGCGACTTTCTCGCGGGTCATCGAATCGGAGGGATTTGCGGCATTGACCACGACCTTCACTGCCTCTGCTCGCCCCACGACGGGAACGAGCATCAAGATTACGATTGCTATGAACTTTCTCACTTCATCACCTCAGAAACTGAACTGCGCGCCGACGACAAGCATGTCCGTCGTGCGATCAAGCTCGCCTGTCTGAAGCGCGCGGAGAACATCCTCAGAGCGCTCGGGAAAGGCAAAGCGGTTACCGTCGATGTGGTGCCAGCTCGCACGCACGACAAGTCCCGGCGTGAACCAGTAGCTGAGTCCAAGTGCCTTCTCTTTGTTTTCGAGAAGCTGCGGAAAAATCTTCGGGAGGTTTGCGGGGTTGACGTTGACGCTCACGTCCTGCGAATCCAGACGCGCCGACAACTGCCACTTCTCGCGGAGCCGGTACGACAGTTCCACGTAGCTGGCATCAGCAGAGAAATCAGTCCCGTTCTTGAGGTGCCCGTACTCCGAACGAATCGTCAGACTCGAACGAATGAACTCGACGTGAGCCGCGTAAACATCACGGCGCGCGGTCGACACATTGTCCAGATCGGTGAACGCCTCGCCCGAGTAACCGGAGCCGCCAACCGTGAGCCCATCGATCGGCGTCGAAATATTCAGACGACCACCGACGGTGTCCTCGACCCGATAACTGAAGCGAATGTTCGGCTCGGCGAAATTGGCGCTGGTCGCCGTAAGAAGACCGGGAGCCTCGAAATCGCCTTCGATCTGTCCAGCGTACAGGTCGTACTGCAGTCCCCAGCGTCCACGGCTCAGATTGCCCGTCAGACCAGCGCCGTTGTAAGCGCGCGCCGTGAAGCCATTCGCGCCGTACAAACTCGCAGGAAGCGAATAGAACGGCCGCAGCGTGCCGACATCAAACACCTCGCCGTAGATTCCGAACGGATGCTTGACGCGCCCCATGCGGATCTTCGCTGCGTCGCTGAAGGCCCATTCTGCGAACGCGTAGTCGAGATCCGCACCGCCGCGCTGCGAGTTCGAGTCAAAACGGATCTGCGACACGATGGACAGTTGCTCCATCGGGCGCGCGGACGCGTTGATCGCCATCTCAGCGTTGTCGTACTGCCCTTCCTGTGTGCCAAACGAGTACTTCAGCCCGTCTGTCTTGCCGAGCGCCCATCCGCCAAAGCCGTGAAACTCCACAACGGAGCTGCTCTGTGCGAACGACGGAGTGGCCATCAGCGCCACAAGCGCCAGGACCACGAGAAACAGGGTATTCCGATTCATTTGCATCTTTTCTCCTCATGCGGGTCGGATAATCCCGTCCCGCTTGGAGAGCTGAAACGCAACGCAGCTGCCATGGGCCGTCGCGTAGTAAGTCGCCTATTTGTAGTGATTTGAGAAGAATCGGCCGAAAGGGAGTTGGCCGGTTATCGCGACTTTTCGTCAGATTTCACGAGAAGCGGCGAGCGCGGCATTACCGCGGCTTTTCGATTCGAAATGCTCTCATGCGCGACTCGAGGGTCGAGGGCCGCACGGCAAGCAGATCGGCCGCCCCACCTTTGCCGGAAATCTTCCAGTTCGTGCGGCGGAGCGCGTTGAGCAGGTTCGCTTTTTCGAGCTCTCGCCATGCAGGATCGGAAAAGATCTGCTTGTCGAGAAACTCCGAAGGAACGACTCCATCGGCGTCATCCCCGCTCGCCATGCCAAGCGCCTCGGCGAACGCATCGAGCGGCAGCGGCCCGTTCAGATGCCGGGCCACTGAATCGAATACGAGTGCGCGCAGCTCGCGCACGTTTCCGGGGAAATCGTAACGCGACAGAACGCGGTACAAACGTTCCGGAACCTGCGGTGGCGCCTTGCCGAGATCCTTCGCTGCCTCGTTCACAAAACGCTCGACGAGCAACGGCAGATCTCCCACACGATCACGCAGGGGAGGAATTCGCACCATGTAAGCCCGGAGCCGGAAGAAGAGATCACGCCGCAACTTTGCGGGATCCTGATGCGTGGCAGCGACGACGCGCGCATCGAGCAGCTTCGGCGTCTCCGATCCGAGGGGGTAATACTCCTTCTCCTGCAGCAGACGCAGGAGCTTCACCTGCGAGGACTCGCCCAGGTCGCCGATCTCGTCGAGAAACAGCGTGCCGCCGGAAGCGATCTCCGCCATGCCCCGGCGTGGCATCGATGCCCCCGTGAACGCTCCTGCCTTGTGACCAAACAATGTGTCCGAGAACATCGCGTCATCGAGTCCTGCGACGTTCACCGCTACGAAAGGTCCCCGCCGTCCACTCAACTCGTGGAGCGCCCGCGCCATCAGTTCCTTGCCCGATCCACTCTCGCCCGTGATGAGAACGGGGTTCGATCCGCGCGCGACTACCTCGAGATACGAGAACACACGATGCATCGCTGGATCTAACGTGATGATGGCGGCGAAAACCTCGGGATGCGTCAGCTCCTGGTGAAGAAGTGTCGAACGGAGACGGGAGTTTTCCTCGCGCAATTCGCGATGATCGAGCGCTCTCCGTACCGTTGCGAGAAGTTCTTCAGCCGACGCGGGCTTGAGCAGATAGTCGTATGCCCCCGCCTTCATGCAGTCGACTGCCGTTCGCGCATCCTGCTCCGCGGTGACCACGACTACCGGGATTTCGGGAAATGCCGTCACGATTTTCTCGAGCAGTTCCCGCCCGCTCAGCGCGGGCATCACGAGATCGAGGAGAATCAGCGATACCGGGCCGCCCTCGAGCAGAGGCATCACGCTGAGCGGATCGGCACAGATCAGAACCTCGTCGAATCCGCTGGTTCTGAGCGTCCGGCGGACGCTGTTCAGTACCGCTTGCTCATCATCGACAACGAGGATCGGATCGCTCATGGGACTCCCATCGGGGGAAAGATGACTGTAACGATGGTACCTGTATCGACTTTGGAGTCGAAACGGAGCTCACCATCGTGCTCCTTCACGATCCGGTCGGAGACCGCCAGCCCGAGGCCCGTGCCTCCGCTGGAGCGCTTGGTCGTGAAAAAAGGATCGGTGATCTTGTCGAGGATCTCACCCGGAATGCCCGACCCTTCGTCTTCCACGCGCAGAAGAACCGACCCGTTCTCACGGAGCGTACTCACACGCACGAGGCGGTCGGCGCTTGGCAATGCCTGACATGCGTTGAGAACCAGGTTCACGACGACCTGCTGGAGGCGCTGGGCGTCACCGAGCACCGGCGGAAGGTCGGAGGCAAGCTCGAGAGAGAAGTTGCCGGTCGCTTTGCGGATATGAGTCGCGAGGAGACGCATCGACCCGCCAACCACGTCGTTCAGAAACACCGGCTTGCGAGAACCTGAGCCGGAATCACGGCCGAAGCGGCGCAACTCGGCGACGATGCTCGCGATGCGATCCGCTCCGAGCGCAATCTCATCGATGATCGCCGGCACTTCGGTCCGCATTTCATCCCATGGGAGATTTGCGATTCTGAAATCCGGAGTCGCGGCCGCGAACTCCTCCAGAATCGGTTGAACGTCACGCCAGACCCCGCGCAACAGCGGAGCATTCAGTGTGATGTAGTGATTCGGGTTGTTGATCTCGTGCGCTACGCCGGCCACGAGCACCCCGAGCGAGATCATCTTGTCGGCTCTGGTCAGGGCCTCCCTCTCGCGCTGCGATGACTGTTCGATCCGGCGCTGCTCTGTCACATCGAGCAACACGCCGATGATTCGGAGCGTTTTCCCCGAACTGTCGCGCTCCGCGAACCCGACTCCGCGGCCAACAAGCACAGTCCCGTCCTGATGGACCAGCCTGATGTCGGTTTCAGCTCCTCCTTCCACGTCGTGGCCGGTTTGAAGAAGGGTGTCGATCCTTTGTCTGAGCGTCTCCCGATCATCGGGATGAATGCAGCTGACGGTGTCTTCGAACGTGCTCAAGCGAGCATGCGAGCTTCCCTCGGCGATCCGCCAGAAACCAGCTGAGCCATAGAGGCGATCGGCCGATGGGTCCCACTCCCAGCTGCCGATTTTCGCCAGGACCTCGGCTTCTTCCAGAACCTGAGTCCGGTGAGCGAGCTCGCGTTCGATGCGCCGTCTCTCGGTGACGTTGAGGTTGATCGCCATCAGGCGCGGATTCGCATACCAGTCAGGTGAACGCGCAAGCCGTTGCAACAGGTCTACGCGCTCTCCCTCCGGAGTGCAGAGCGGCACCTCGACCTCGACGACAGGTGAATCGCCAAGCAACAACTCGGCGGCGCCGCGAACGTAGGCCTGCTGCGCCTCCGGGGTATATCGGGCGATGAGCCATTGGAGAATTCCCGGCAATGACGATGCGCCGGTCATCGTAAAAGCGGCCTCGTTCGCATTGACGGGGCGGACGTTGCGCGCGAGCGCGCCGAAGAACGCTGGATCGTTCTTCACCGCTTCGATGAGCTTTTCCGGGGTATCGATGCCACGGCGCCGACACTCCGCGATCACCTGGCTCATGTCGCTTTCCCACACGGCCACCGGCAAGGCCTGGTACAGCCGCCGATAGTTTTCCTCGCTATTGCGTAGCAGTTCCTGCGCTTCTCGTTCTTCGGTGATGTCGCGCCCTACAGCCTGAATCTCCGAAAGACGTCCGGCTGAATCGAAGAATCCCCGGCTCGTCCAGTGATGCCACCGGACGACGCCTTCGCCGCCGATCATCCGATGCTCGCTCTCCCGAATTGGATTGTCCGGAGTCAGAGCCGCCATGTCGCGCTCCAGCGCAGCACGATCGTTGTCGTGGATTACGGGCAGGAACGACTCCCGCAGCAGCTCTTCGCGCGAACGGCCCATGAATCGGCAATAGGCTTCGTTCACAAAAAGGCGCGTCCCATCAATTTTGCCGCGGACGATCATGTCCGACTGGGCCTCGACGAGATCGCGGTGCGCAGCTTCGCTCTCGCGCAATACCTGGTCGGCGAGCACGCGGCTCGTCACGTTCTCGAAGAGCCCCAGTCCGCAGATCGGTTCACCCGTTCTCGAGCGAACCACTGACGCCGTGAGTTTTGCATGCACCGTCGAGCCATCCCGGTGAACGAGGCTGCGCATGACCTCAACGCTTCCTACCTCGCCGTTTCGAAGCCGGCTCATGTTGACCTCAGCAAGGGGAGCCTCGCCGGCTGCAAAGAAGCGAAACAGTTCCGCGCCCAGAAATTCAGACCGCGGATACCCAAGCATCGACGCCATCGCGTCGTTCAGCTCGAAGATCTGCCCGTGCAGATCCGACAGGACGACACCAATTGGAGTGTGCCGGAAAATCTCCCGGAGAACTTCCTCCCCCCACTCAGCAGGTATGGAGAAATGAGTGTTCATTGATGAATTGGAACACGTCATTCTATGCCCGATTCGTCGGATGCCTGAGCGCCGGCACCGACAGAATCGCGTCCGCAATCCGCTCGATTGCCATGACCTCACAAGCTGCGCCGGCCTCGATGGCCGCCCGCGGCATGCCAAACACGACACTCGTGCTCTCGTCCTGCGCGATTGTGAATGCTCCGGCCTTTCGCAGCTCCATCATCCCGTTCGCGCCATCGCGACCCATGCCGCTCATGAGCACCGCGACAAACGAGGGGCCAGCGACTTGCGCGGCGGACCCGAAGAGGACGTCGACACTTGGACGGTGGCGGCTCACAAGCTCTCCCGCAGCGACTCTCGCAACGAGCCCTGATGGATGCCGCACGACGCGAAGATGCTTGTCCCCTGGCGCGATGAGGGCAAGACCTCGCCGCAGCAAGTCGCCGTCACGCGCTTCGCGAACCTCCATCGCCGAGCTCTCGTTCAATCTCCGAGCGAACGCGGAGGTGAAACGCTCCGGCATATGTTGGACGATCGCCATCGGAGGTCCGTCGGCAGGCATCGCGTCGAGCACGATCTTCAGCGCCTCGGTTCCGCCGGTCGATGCACCGATGACCACCAGCCCCGGACTTCGGCGATGCTCCGGCAACGAGTTGAGCGGTACCGCACCGCGCCGGACGCGCCGGCCGACGTTTGCCTGCGCCGCCGCACGAATCGTATCGACGAGGAGCACGGCAGCATCCGTGAGAAGACGCGGCTTCAGCAGCACGTCGACAGCTCCGAGTTGCAGCGCCTGCATGCTCCCTTCGCTGTTCGCGGTCGTCATGCTCGAACAGATCACGACAGGGATCGGATCCTCGCTCATGATCTTGCGAAGGAATACGAGTCCATTCATTCGAGGCATTTCGATGTCGAGCACGATGACATCCGGACGCCGCTGCTCGATCTTCCGCATGGCGATCATCGGATCCGCGGCGGTAACGACGTTCATATCGGGAAGGACCCCGAGGATGGACGTCATCATCTGACGCACCACCGCGGAGTCGTCGACGACGAGCACCTCAGGCATGGAGTCTCCCCTTCCACGTGTAGACCGAAGGAGACACGGGCCGCAGCGGGTGACCGGAGTTCAGCAGGCTTTCCGAATGCCCCAGGAAAAAATGGCCGTCATCACGAAGGTGCGAGAGCAGACGGTCGACGGCGACCCGGCGCGACTTGCCGTCAAAGTAGATGAGCACATTCCGGCAGAAGATCAGATCGAACGAACCGAGATCGGGAGGAGGCGTCTCGTGCAGATTGAGGCGCTTGAAACGAACCACCGCTCGCAGAGCCTCACCCGCCCGCATCGTTCCTTCCTGCGTGCGCACGCCGCGCAGCATGTACTTCTCGAGATGCTGCCGCGGAATCTCAGTGGCTTTGTCGATCGGCCAGACCGCTTCGGAGGCCTGACGCAGAACGCGATTGGAAATGTCGGTTGCCACGACCTCCACCGTCCAACCAGGAAGCTCCGATAGAAGGATCATTGCGATCGAGTACGGCTCCTGGCCCATCGAGCACCCTGCGCTCCAGACTCGGACATGCCGATTGCGGTGACGCGCATCGGCGTCGGCACGCCACCGCGGAATGATCGCCTTCTCCAGATAATCGAACTGCGAAGGCTCACGAAAGAACTTCGTCTCATTCGTGACGATTCGATCGATCATCTCGTCGCGCTCGGAGCGGTGCCGCTCGACGACGTCGAGATACGCGCCGAAGCGGTCGAGTCCGAGAGTGCGAACCCGGCGGACAAGCCGCGCGGTCAACAACTCGCGTTTCTGCTCCGTCATCAAAATCCCGACGTGCTGATAGACGAAATCGCGCAGCGCCCGGAACTCCGAGTCCGTCATCGAGCGGATCGCATCCGCGTTCATGCGACTCCCCCAGCCATGATCTGGCGCGCGTCGAAAATCGTGCCGGTGCCCAGAATCTTGTGCATGTCGAGCAGAATGACGAGCTGCTCTCCGATGCGAGTCGTCCCGGAAATGAAATCGATCGCAACCCCTGCGCCGAACGCCGGAGGTTGCTGCACCTCCGTGTCGAGGTCTACGACCCGTCGCACGGCGTCCACCATCACCGCCATGGGCGAGGTCTCTCCCGCGACTTCGATCTCGACGAGGACCAGGCAGGTGCGACGGCTCTCGGTCGTCGGACCGCAGCCAAGCTTGACCGACAGGTCTACGACCGGCACGACCGAACCGCGCAGGTTCATGACGCCGCGCAGCCACGCTGGAGCTGATGGAACGGTCGCGATGGCGCGCGGCTCCGCAATTTCACGGACGGCCTCAATGGCCATCCCATACTCGGACCCGCCGGCAACAAAAGTCAGGATCTGCCTCATTAGAACCTCTCGAAGTCGTTCGCAGCGAGGGCGAGCAACGGCTCTTCATCGAGCTCCGGATCGACATCCAGTTCCGGGACCTCGGCCAGTTGCGGACGCTTCTTCGCAGAGCGATCACCCCGATCCGCGAGCGTGAAAATCTCCAGGCGCTGGCGAAGTGTCTTAGCCTGTCCGTCGAGCTCTTCGGCAGTTGCAGACAGCTGTTCCGCAGCCGAAGCGTTCTGCTGCGTGATCTGGTCGACGAGTCCCATCGCCTGATTGATCTGGGCGACGCCACCCGACTGTTCGTTCGAAGCGGCGGAGACTTCCTGCACGAGTTCGGCGGTTTTGTGAATTGAGGGAACAAGCTGGTTGAGTGCCGCCGCGGACTTCTCGGCAACTCTCACACTCGTCGACGCCAGTCCTCCGATCTCCTTGGCAGCCGCCTGGCTTCCCTCGGCGAGCTTCCGAACCTCACTGGCGACGACGGCAAAGCCGCGCCCGTTTTCACCAGCACGTGCGGCTTCGATCGCCGCGTTGAGTGCCAGAAGATTTGTCTGGTACGCGATGTCTTCGACGATCGAGATTTTCTGCGCGATCTCGCGCATCGCTTCCATCGTCTCCTCGACCGCTCTGCCACTGAGCTCGGCATCGCGTGCGCCCTGCACCGCCATGTCGCGCATCTCGCGACTGTTGGCTGCGTTCTGCGTAATGGACGCAGTCATCTGTTCGAGACTCGCGCTCGCCTGTTCTACGGAAGCGCTCTGACTGCTCGTACCGCGCGAGACGCTCTGGGCGGTTGCCGACACCTGGCTCGAGGCGGTGGTCAACGTCGCCACGCCGGCTCGAATGTCGCCGATCATCTGTCCGAGATTCGAAGTCATCTTGCGGAGGGCCAGCCCGAGGCTGTCGCGTTTCGATCGAGGCGTGATCGTCGAGGTGAGGTCGCCGGCCGCGATCGAATTCGCGATGGACGACATTTCCTGGAGATAGCTCACCATCTCGCGGAATGAGTGACCAAGCGTGTCCTTGTCGGATCGCGGCGTGACCGTCGATGTAACGTCGCCGCGGGAGATGCGTTCTGCGACGGCTGCGGTCTCCTGGAAGTAAGCCACCATCCGGCTCATCGCCGAAAGCAGTTTTCCGATCTCATCGGAGGATCGAGTCTCGATTTTTGCGGCGAGATCTCCCTCGGCCAGCCGGTTCGCCACTTCCACCGCCTCATTCAACGGCCGGGTAAGGTTGCGGATCAACATCAACGACAGTCCGGCAAGCAGAATCAGACATGTCACGCTGATCACGACCACGAGCCACTGGGTGTCGCTGTGCAGCTTCCTCACTTCCGCGAAGGCGCCATCGATGTTGCTCTCGGCCTGCCTCCGCGACGTCTGCAGGGCGGAGGAAAGCGCGTTCTGCCGGCGCCGCATCTCCTCGAGCGACTGATTGAAGCTCACGCCGGTTTCCTGACTGATCATGCGCAGCGTCATCTCCCGTCCAAGACCGTAGTAGTCATCAACGAGCCCCTGAAGGCGCGCGACTTCTGCGGCGTTGATCGCGGGATTGGCGCGCTCCTTCATCAGGCGCGAGACAAACTGCTCTTTGAGTTGATCGGCTTCCTCGAGGCCGGCCATGTCGTGAGCGGCCGCGGCATCCTGAAGCGTGCGCTGGATCGACGTCACTGTCTCATCGAGATCGCGATGGAGGCTGATGGCCGGGAAGTACCCGACAGCGATCATTCTGCTGAGTGACTCGGTCCGGGAGACCGAGAACACGGTCGTCAGCAGAATGAGGACGAGGGCGAAGGCCGCAATGAGCGGCAGAGCCATGATTTTGTGTGCAAACTTCAACCTACCGAACATGTGCTGCTCCTTTGATCGCGGCCTGAAGCAGGCCGGGAACGTCTACGATGAAAGCGACTCGCCCGCTCGGCAGAATGGCCGAGCCGGAGATCCCTGGAATTCCTCTGAGTGGCCGCGCCAGCGGCTTGACGACGGCATGGCATTCGCCATGGAGGTGATCGACGACGAGCCCCGCGCGGCCCGTTCCGTGACGGACGATGACGACATTGCGACGAGCCGGTGTCTCGCCGCCGGCTCCGTTTCTCGCCCAGAGCGGGAGCACCGGGATGGTCTCGTCACGAAGAGCGATCAGCGAGCCATTCCCTGATGCCGGTTTGTACTCGATCGTCTCGAGCACAGCCTGCATCGGAATGACATACGACTCGCCGCCCGACTCGACGCGAAGACCATCGATGACGGCGAGCGTCAACGGCAGGCGCATCGTCGTTCGGGTGCCGGCGCCGGGGGTGCTGTCGATCGACACCGTCCCTTGAATCGATTCGATGTTGCGCCTCACTACGTCCATGCCGACGCCGCGTCCCGAAACCTGGCTGACGGATTCCGCGGTGGAGAACCCCGGATGAAAGACGAGCTCGTACACCTCGTCATCCGAAAGCACAGCATCGGCGCTGATGAGTCCGCGCTCCCGCGCGAGCGCAGTGATTCGATCTCTCTGCAGGCCGGCTCCGTCATCGAGCATCTCGATGACGATCGAACCCGCATCATGGAAGCTGCGGAGGACGAGGCGGCCCGAAGACTTCTTCCCGAGTTGCCGCCGCACGTCCGCCTTCTCGATCCCGTGATCGAGGCTGTTGCGGATCAAGTGGACGAGCGGATCCTTCAGAGACTCGACGATCGTGAGATCGACTTCGACATCCTCTCCTTCAATGTGAAGATCAGCTTCCTTGTCGAGAGCGCGCGCGGTATCGCGGACAGTCCTCACGAGCTGGCGGAAGACGGGACCAACCGGCACCATCCGTAACTTCATCACCAGTTCCTGCAACTCGACCTGAAGCCGGTCTCCGTCACGATGGGTTTCGAGAATTGGATTTTTCTGGACTGAATCTCCCTCGAGGAGTTGCGTGGTCCGGCCGCGGGCCACTCCGATCTCTCCGGTGAGATCGAGAAGACGATCGAGGCGGGCAAGATCGATGCGGACCGTACGCGCCTGTTTTCTCAGCGAAGAAAACGAGGGCGCTTTCGATGACTCTGGTTCGTCCTTTCGTCCCAGATCCGCGAGACTGCCGATCAATTCGCGCTCGGTCCCTGCGAGCTCGCGACGCTCCTCGTGCAGCATTCCCCGCAGAACGTCGATCCCCTGCAGCAGACGGGTCACAACCGGAGGAGTTACGAGCAGCGTTCGCTCCCGCAGACGACCCAGAAGTTCTTCCATACTGTGAGCGACTGCTGCCAGAGCGCTCAAGTCGAAGATTCCCGCGTTGCCTTTGAGGGTGTGCACCGCGCGGAAAACTGTACCGAGCGATTCCTCGTCATCGGGCATCCGCTCGAGAACCAGCAGCGCCGCTTCAGCGGACGACAGCCCTTCCTCAGACTCCGCCACGAAGGCATCGCGGAGCTCGCTCATCGATTGTGCGTCAAGCATCACAGCTTCCGGACTACAGCGTTTCCATCGGCTGTACGGAAAGTCAGCTTGCGTCCTTCACGTCCGCCGCTGTTTTCGTTGACCAGAGGAATGTGCTCGTGATCGAGGAAGGATCGCGCCTCGAGAAGATTGCGATCCCCCAACTTCGGTTCGCGACTCTCGCCCGCCAGAAGGCACGCGCCCCCGAAAACGGCGGCAAGGAGATTCTTCCTGCGCGCGCCGAGGCCGAGCACTTCTTCCAGCAACATCGGCATCGCGTGGTTGCCGTAGCGCGCAGTTGGCGGGCCGCCTCCGCGCGGGAGAATGAAATGGTTCATGCCGGCGCGTCCCGTCGATGGGTCCCACAGGCAGACCGCAACGCATGATCCGAGGATGGTCGTGATCACGCTCGGTCTATGGACGACGGCAACTGCACCGGGATAGAGATAGAGCCGGTCCTCGACTTTCAACGCAGTGCCGCTCGCGGGCGGGTTGCCAGTGAGGTCGCTCACAGCGCACCCTCGGCCCGGCGGCGCGTGGCGTCAGCATGAAGCGCCGTGGAGTACAGGGCGATACCCGCCTGGCTTGCAAGCAGATTCAGAAGCTCGTGATCGAGCCTCTCGAGCGAGTTCCCCTTCTGCGGCAGCAGACGGAACAGCGCGATGACACCGCCAACTCGGCCGTTGACCGACAAGGGGACGGCCGCGACGATTCCCGATCGCCCGTGCTCGTCGATAATCGCCTCACCCGTGGCAGCCACGCGACCGACGATTCCCTCGCCGAATGAAATCAGCTGCGACGACTCGGGCGAGACATCGAACCAGCCGATGAGTCTGAGCTTTTCCTCATCGTCAACCCGTTCGTAGATTCCGAAGTCCTCGCAGCCGATGAGATTGATGACGATCTCGCGGATCGCGGCGACAATCTCATCGCGATCAAGACTGCCGTGAAGCTGATAGCTCGCAACATAGAGATTCGCGAGGTTCGCGTTCTGCGTTTCGATGTCGAGAAACTGTCCCGCCACCCGCTCGTTCTCGCGTTCGACGTCCATCAGCCGTCGCACGAGCGATGAATGATCGTCGACGCTCCGCGTCAGATGATCGCGCGTGATCATCAGCTGTTCCTGCACATTGAGCTTTTCCTGATGCAGGCGCGCCCTGTCAGATTCGACCGCTGCGAGCTGCATGCGAAACCGCTCGTTCTCGCTCTTGAGTGTCGCCAGAGCGCGCGTCGTTTCTTCGCGAACTTTGAGGACGTACCCGCCATGTTCCTTCGTCTCATTCATGGCGTTACTCCCCGAGCAGCGCGCGAACTTTGGTGAGAAGCTCGGTGCCGTTGATCGGTTTGGTGATGTAGTCGTTGCAACCACTCTCGAAGCCGGTTTCAACGCTGTTCTCTTCACCGCGGGTCGTGACCATGATGATCGGGATCTGAAGCGTGGCAAGGTTCTGCCGGATTCGCCGGCAGGCCTCGAAGCCGTTCATCACGGGCATCATCACGTCGAGCAGAATCAGATCGGGGAGCTCGGCCTCAGACATCCGCACCGCCTCTTCCCCGTTCTTCGCCGTTACGACGTTGTATGGCTGGCCGCGCAGCACCATTTGCTCCATCATCAGCGTCGTCACCGAGTCGTCGACAAGCAGGATTTTCTTCTTTGACATGGGAACCCCCATGCGCTCCCTATAACCAAGGGAGCTGCCATGCGTCCAAGTCGAGTCAACTGCTTGAAAATGCTGCAGATGAGCGACTATTGCGTCGTCACGGCAGCGAGCGGTTTCGCGACAATCCGGCGGAGTTTCGCGACTTTTCGCGAGTCCCACGCGTCACGTCGAGGCGAGGTCCGGAAGGCGCCGATGTGACCACGTCGCGCTGGAACTCGCCAACCACAACCAGCGAGTGGCACAACCATTGAAACCGGACTCCGCTGTATGGAAAGGAGACCTACATGAACCTTGTATGGTTGATCGTCATCGTTCTCGTGATCCTCTGGCTCGCCGGGTTCTCTATGCAGATCGGTGGCGGCCTGATTCACCTTCTTCTGGTCATCGCGCTGGTGCTCGTGGTCTACCGCCTCGCGACCGGCAAGAAAGTCCTCTGATCCCGGACCGGCACAGACATCGGAACCGGTGTCTGTGCCACACTCCCGCGCGTGAAATCGGTGAAGGGCGATGCAGTCATCGCCCTGGTGCTGTTCGGCTGCATCCCGGTTGCCGTAAAGTTCGTCTCCGCGAATCCGTACACGATCGGGATCTTCCGTCTCGCGGTTGCGGCGGCCGGACTCGCGCTCATCAACGCGATCCGCGGCGACCTCCGTCTACTGCCGCCACGTGATCTCGCGCGCCTCGCGGTCATCGGCTTCTTCTTTTTCGCGCACTGGCTGACGTTCTTCATCGCGATCAAAGCGTCGAGCGCATCGATCGCCGCGATCGGCCTCTCGACCTACGGCGTACACCTGCTGATCCTCGGGGCTCTCTTCGGCGGATCGCGATTCCGCGCGATCGACGCGCTCGCGGTCGCACTCGCCGCAGCGGGCGCCATGCTGGTGGTTCCCCGCTTCGAGCTGAGAAACGAGACCGCGTTCGGAATGCTGCTCGCGTGCGTAAGCGCCGTCTTTTACGCCGCTCTCCCCATCCTCCACCAGCGGTGGTCGCACATCTCCTCGCCGAACCGCGCTCTCGGCCAGTTCTCGTTCGCCCTTCTCTTCTTTCTCGTCTTCCTGCCGAAGGCCGACTGGAACCTCGGCAACAAAGACTGGGCCGGACTTCTTTTCCTCGCGATCGGCGTCACGCTCATCGGACACAGCCTCTGGGTCCGCGTGACGACACGCCTCTCGCCGACGATGACGAGCATCATCTACTATGGCAACATCCCGATCGCCGTCGGGTTGAGCGCGCTGGTCCTCGGCGAAGCCCTCACGATACGGATCGTTGCAGGAGCAGTGCTGATCATTGCAGGCGGAATCCTCGGCCTCGCAACCCGCCCGCAATCATGACTCAGTCCTCAGTGCTCGCTCCTCATTCGCGAGCCAGTCCTTGCTTTTTTCGCCGGGCGAGACGAAGTTATGCGGCAGGGGATCTGCCATGCCCAACACCACGCCTCCACCGAAGCGCTCTGACTCACTCATTTCCGGATGGGTTCCCGCCCAGCGCAACAGCGCGTCAGCGGTCACAGCCGGTGAGGTTCAGCACAGGATTGAGAAGGCGTTGAAGCAGAGCAGCGACTTCGACGGAAGCAGGATCAGCGTCAGCGTGGCGAACGGCACGGTCACGCTCACGGGCAATGTGGCCTCATGGATCGAGCGGGAAGAAGCGCTGAACCTCGGGTGGTGCGCGCCAGGGGTCGTGAAGGTGCTCGACCGCATCACCATCAATCGCTGACAGGCACGGCGGCTGGACTTCGTTGCGGCCGATGGCGGGAAACATCCCGCGCGGCGAAAAAGAAGTAGTTCACCGCGCGCGCGAGGTCGAAGCGGACTTCTACTTTCCGCTTTGCAGTTCGCTCAGCGCGACGAGCACTTCTTCGCTGTGTCCCGCCGGTTTCACTCCGGGGAACACTCTCGCAACCCTCCCCTTCGGATCGATGATGAACGTGTTGCGCGCCGACAGTTTCGCGCCTTTGTAATCCGTCACGGAGTTGTACGCCGACGACACCTTCCCGTCAGTATCCGACAGCAGGCGGAACGCGAGGCCTTCCTTCGAGCAGAAGTCCTTGTGCGACTCGGCCGTGTCGACACTCACACCGACGATCACAGCGTTCTTCTTCGCGTACTGCGCGAGATCACGCTGGAAGTTCCGGGCCTCGAGCGTGCAGCCACTCGTGAAGTTCTTCGGGTAGAAATAGAGGACGACCCACTTGCCGCGAAAGTTCTTGAGCGACGCCGTCTTTCCCTGGTCATTCTTGAGCTTGAACGCCGGCGCGGCACTCCCGACCTTCGGGAACTCCGCGGCGGCAATCGTGAGAGCGAATGTGAGAAGCGCGATGGCAGCGGTAGTGCGGATCATGATCCGCGGATTGTACGCCTCACGCGAAAGCAGGCTGCAAACCCGCCTGAACATTCCGCTCGATCGCGGCGGCGGATACCTGCCGGTCCACACGGGAAGAGGCGACCCACATCCGCACACGTGCGGCGATGTCCGCCAGACGATCGTGCTTGCAGATCACATCGGCGGCGCGCACGACCGCACCGAACGGCTTCACCTCGGCGCGCGTCTGACCCGAGATCAGCAGGCAGGGAATCATGCGAAACAGGCAGCGGGTCGCCGCCAGCATCAGGAGATCCGCATCGACGCTTCGCGCCGAGATGTCGATCACAACGCAATCCGTTTGCCGCGTCGTAATTCCCTTGATCAGTTCTGACGCCCGAACCCGATGAATCACGATGCCGTCGGCCTGAATGTAGTTCGTGAAGCTGCGTGAGAAGACATCATCGTCGCACACCAGAAGAGCCGAGCCAGCCGAGAGAGATGACATGAAAACCTCCAGAGGAAACGTTAGCGGGAGCCGAAAGTTACAATCTCTATTTCGTGATCTATGCCACAGAAGGGCATGGTGGAAGTGGTGTGATTGCAATCATTTGTGATTTGTGATTCCGTAATTGGGTGTCCGCTGAGCCACCGCCTGTTCAGATCCCGGACATGAGTCATTCGCAGCGATAATGTGCGCCCATGTCTGAAGTCTCCTTTCCCAGGCACTTTCTCTGGGGCGCAGCCACCTCGGCGTACCAGGTCGAAGGCTCCCCTCTCGCCGACGGCGCCGGCGTCAGCAACTGGCACCGCTTCACGCATCAGCCAGGCAACGTCGCGAACAACGACACGGGTGACATCGCGTGCGATCACTACCGCCGCTGGCGCGACGACATCGCGCTGATGCGCGAGCTCAATCTCAACGCGTATCGATTCAGCATCTCGTGGAGCCGGATTCTTCCCGACGGAACCGGACAGGTGAACCAGGCGGGCATCGACTTCTACTCGCGTCTCGTCGACGCGCTGCTCGAGGCGAAGATCAAGCCGATGGTCACCTTGTACCACTGGGATCTTCCGGCGGCGCTCGACGACCGCGGAGGATGGGTCAATCGCGACATCGCGAACTGGTTCGCCGACTACGCGACGATCATGTTCCGCGCGCTCGGGGACCGGATTCCGATGTGGGCGACGCTCAACGAGCCGTGGGTCGTCGTCGACGCAGGCTACGTCCACGGCGTGCACGCTCCGGGACATCGCAGCAATTACGAAGCGCCACGGGTGACCCACAATCTCTTCCGCGCGCATGGCGAAGCGGTCAAGGCGTATCGCGCAATCGGAAAGCGGCAGATCGGCATCGTGTTGAATCTCGAGCCGAAGTACCCCGCATCGAACGATCCCGACGACATCATCGCGACGAAGCGCGCCGACGCGTACATGAATCGCCAATACGCAGACCCGCTCTTTCGCGGCTCGTATCCGGAAGAGATGCACGAGATCTTCGGCGAGGCGTGGCCGTCGTTCCCTTCTGACGACTTCGAGCTGATCCGACAGCCGATCGACTTTCTGGGCGTGAACTACTACACGCGCGGACTGACGAAGAACGATCCTTCGGTCCGGATCGAGAAAGCGCTGCGCGTAAAGAATCCATCGGCGACCTACACCACGACCGACTGTGAAGTGTATCCGCAGGGGCTCACCGACATTCTCGTCTGGGCTTCGGAGCGTTCGGGTCTGCCTGTCTACGTGACCGAAAACGGCTCTGCGTTCTACGATCCTCCAGTTGCTGTCGGAGGACACGTCGAAGATCCGCATCGCGTCGCATACCTGCGCTCGCATCTAAGCGCAGTTCAGGCTGCGATTGCGCAGGGAGCCGACATCCGCGGCTACTTTGCCTGGTCGCTGCTCGACAACTTCGAATGGGGTGCTGGATTCTCGAAACGCTTCGGTTTGGTCCACGTGAACTACGCCACGCAGGAACGAACGATCAAGGACAGCGGGCGGGTGTACGCGGAGATCGCTAAGGCCTCCGCCTCACAATCCTGAGCGAAGCGAAGGATCAACGGTGGCACCGGGTCCATCGCGCCACGTTCAGGGGGAACGAAGCCGCCGGCTGAAGCCGGCGCCACGTCACGCATGGCTCGTGGCAGCATTCGT
>JAENWF010000174.1 GCA_016650215.1 Thermoanaerobaculia bacterium | reverse complement strand
GACTGCAGGATCGCGACGCGTTTGGGCATGAGAGCGGCGGAAGCCGAGTATAAGGCGGAAGAATGAGCAGCAATCGCCGCAGGCTTGTGTCGGTCGTGGTTCCCGTCTACGACAGTCCGTCGCTCGACGCTCTGGCGAGCGGGATTGCTGGGGTGTTCCGTGAGTCGCCCGACGACTACGAGATCATCTTCGTCGATGACGGATCTCCTGACCCTCACATCTGGGAGACTCTCGAACGTCTCGTTCGGGACGAGCACATTCGCGCCTTTCAGCTTACACGCAACTTCGGCCAGCAGGCGGCTACGCTCTGCGGCTTGCGCGAGTCGCGCGGAGATCTGGTCGTCACGATGGACGACGACCTCCAGCACGATCCCGCCGACATTCCGCGGCTTCTGGCCCACGCGAACCGCGATGTGGTGATCGCGCAGTTCGCTCGCAAAGAGCACGGCCTCTTTCGCCGGCTCGCGAGCCGTGTCAAGGGCGTCTTCGACGAGATCGTCATCAAAAAACCGAAGCACCTGCAATTGAGCTCGTTCCGTTTGCTGAACCGTATGACCGTCGACGGCGTTCTGTCGATCCGAACGCCCAATCCCTTTCTTCCCGCGCTCGTTTTTCACATCACGAGCGATGTCGTCGGCGTCACTGTGGGGCATGCGCCCCGAGCAGGAGGGCGGAGCGGCTACACGCTGAGGAGTCTCCTGCGGGTCTTCAGCAACCTGATCATCAACAACTCGTCGATCCTGCTGCGCATCGCCGCAACAACCGGTATGTCGTTCGCGCTCGCGAGTTTCACGCTGGCTGGTTTCGTCGTTTACAGGAAGCTCGCGCACAAGGTTGCTGTCCAGGGGTGGACCTCGCTCTTCGCTGCGCTCCTCCTCATCGGCGGGCTGATTCTGGTCAGCATCGGGATCATGGGGGAGTATCTGATCCGGATCATCGAGAGCAGCGAGAGACGTCCGACCTACTTCGTCAGGCGGCGCCGCGAGTGACTGTCAGAAGCTCCTGACTGCTTCGACGATACGCGTCTGGTCGGAGACCTCGAGTGACGCAAAGAACGGCAGGCGCACGATGCGGTCGCTGACGGACTCCGCGACGGGACAGTCGCCGGGACGTCCTCCGAACCGCTGCCCCATCTCCGAAAGATGCAGTGGTAGATAGTGAAAGATCGCCTGGATGTCATGGCGTTTCAGATGTGCGATGAGTGCCTGCCGCTCACCGAACGACGGCAGCAGCATGTGGAACAGGTGGTAGGCGGGGTTCACGTGGGGAGCAGCGACAGGAAGCTGCACCCCGCGCTTCCCAGCCCAGTCGGCCAGCTCGGTGCGATAACGGTTCCAAACGGCTCGACGCGCGTCCTGAATCGATGCACGCTTCTCGAGCTGCCCCAGAAGAAAGGCCGCAAGCATGTCGGAAGGGACGTAGCTCGATCCGAGATCCCGCCACGTGTACTTGTCCACCTCACCACGGAAGAAGCGGCTTCGGTCCGTTCCCTTCTCGCGGAACACTTCAGCGCGTGAGATCAGCGCGGGGTCATTGAGGACGAGCGCTCCTCCCTCTCCGCAGGACACGTTCTTGGTCTCGTGAAAACTCAGCGTGCTCATCGATCCCAGGGTGCCCAGAGGACGGCCGCGGTACGATCCGAAGAGTCCGTGAGCATTGTCTTCAACAACCGACACGCCGCGCGACTGCGCAATCTCGCCGATTTCGTCCATCTCACACGCAACACCTCCATAGTGGACGGGCACGATGACGCGAGTTCTCGATGTGAGCGCGTCTGCCAGACGAGACTCGTCCATGTTGAGCGTGTCGGGCCGCACATCCACGAAGACTGGACGCGCGCCTCGGAGCGCGAACGCATTCGCAGTCGAGACGAATGTGAACGATGGCACGATGAACTCGTCACCCGGACCGATACCGAGAAGGAGCGCCGTCATCTCCAGAGCGTGCGTGCATGAGGTGGTGAGGAGAACGCGGGCGCCCCCCATTTCTTCGGCAAGAAGTACCTCACATCGCTTCGTGTACCAGCCGTCACCCGAGATATGACCGCGCTGGACAGCGTCCTGAACGTATTCAAGCTCCCGCCCGGCGAGGGAGGGGCGGTTGAACGGAATGGAGCGTGGGATGTGCGGCGAGGACACCATCAACGACTTTCTAATCGGACTCGATGACAGAATACCGCGGATGAGCGATCGAGCCAGGGGCGTTTACCGTCTGCTGGGATGGCCACGATTTTACGAAGCCTTTCAGCAGGTTCTCGGTGCACGTGCACTCCGCAAACGATTTGTGGACGACTTTCTCCGTCCCTTCTCCGGCGCTCGCCTCCTCGACGTCGGGTGCGGGCCTGGTTCGCTGCTCGCCGATCTGCCGTCAGGCGTCGAGTACATCGGCTTCGACGTGAACCCGCGTTACATCGAAGAGGCGCAGCGGCGATACAGGGGCCGGGGTCGCTTCTTCTGCGCGAGTATTGAAGAAGGCTTGCCAGGTCTTGGACAGAACACCTTCGACTTCGTTGTCGCGCGGTCTCTGCTGCATCACTTGAATGACGAGGAAGCCAATCAACTCCTCGCGTCCGCGCGCCGGCATCTTCGCCCCGGTGGAACCTTTGTCTCCAGCGATCCCACATTTCACGATGGCCAGTCAGTGATGGCGCGAGCGGTCATCTCCTTCGATCGCGGAAGGCATGTGCGCTCACCTGAGGCCTATCGCTCCCTGGCGGAAGGGAGTTTCGACAGCGTCGAGATGCGCGTGATCCAGGGGGCACTACGCATTCCTTACAGCCACTGCGTGATGATCGCCAAATCTTCTGCCTGAGACCCGGTCGATCCCGGATCATCAGGAAATCACGCCGAAAATGAGCGCGGTTTTCAGGAGTCACGCATGATATGCGACGCGTGCTCGGTCTCTTCTTCGCGAAACATGTGGCCGCGCTGGCTCTGCTTCTGCTCGCAGCGGCCGGCGCGGGGACGCTTGCCGCCGGGCCGCGGGAACGCCTCGCTCTCCGCATCGCAATCGGACTCGCGTTGTGCGCGCACGCACTCTTCTTTCTTGGCGTTGCCGGGCAGCTCCGCCCTGTACCGCTGATCGCGTTCACGCTGGTGGTGATCGCCGGCGGCGCGATTCGCGCGCGCGGCATCAGACGAGTGAGGCTCCGCGAACTCGCGATCGCGATCGGCGGCGCGCCGCTTTTCGTACTCGCGCTCTTTCCTCCGCTCGCATTCGACGAGACTCTCTATCACCTGCCTTTCGTTCGAGAGTTCGCTGGCAGCGGTTCTCTCGGTTTTCTCCCACGCCTGAGGTTTCCAGTCTTTCCCCAGCTTCACGAAGTGCTCTGCGTTCCTCTCTTCCTCCTCGCCGGCGACACGGGGACGCATCTCGTCGCGTTGGCGGAGGTGATCATCACAGCGGCCCTGCTGGTGGAATGGGGCCGCCGACATGACGTCCGAACGGGATTGCTCGCTGCGGCGGTGTTTCTTGGCAGCCCGCTCGTGGTCCATCTTGCGACGATTCTTTACACCGACGCCGCGCTGACGCTCTTCGTAGCGGCCGCGTTCTACGCACTCGACCGCGAGCGTTTCGCACTCGCCGGATTCTTCCTCGGCACCGCATGCGGTGTGAAATATCTTGGAGGGTTCTTTGCGCTCGCCGCGCTGATCATCATCGCCATACGCGCGCGCGACCGGCTGCGCGCCTCGCTCCTCTTCGCCACCTCGTGCGCCGCGGCTGCATTGCCGACGACTGCCTGGATCGCTCTCAACTCCGGCAATCCGCTCTTCCCGTTTCTCGGGAGCAGCCCGTGGGCGCACGCTCTTCCTGCGCACATTGCGTGGAGCGATCGCGCGGTGAGAATCATCCGCTTGATGTGGGACGTGACGTTTGCTCGTGAGCGGACAGGGCTCCAGCCGCCGATCACTCCATTGCTGCCACTGCTCGTGTGCCTGGTCGCGGCCGCCGCGATGCGCGATGCGCGCGCCCGATGGGTTGCGATCATGGCCGCCGCTTACGCGATCACCTTCACGTTTCTCCCACCGGATTCGCGATATCTCGTGCCGCTCATTCCCCTGCTCAGCATCGCGGCGGCAACGATCGCGATTGCGCGATGGCCAAAGGCGTTTCCTCTGGTCGCATGTCTGGCTCTCGCTCCCGGGCTCGCGTATGCCGGGCACCGGCTGCGACTATACGGGATGCCGCCTTCCGGATCAGAACAGCGAAGCGCATGGCTGGCGCAACGCGTTCCTGCGTATCGCGCCGTCACACGCGCGGGCAGCGAGCGAATCTACGTCTGTGGCGGCGAACAGCTGAAGAGCTATGCCGCTGGGGAGCTTCTCGGCGACTTTGTCGGTCCATGGTCTTACGAGCGCGTGCTCGGCAATAGGCGCAGCACGAGTGAGATCGCAGAGCGAATGATCGGGATCGATGCCGGCTTCTATCTCGTCGCAAAGCGCGCCTGCGGTGAACCAATCGCGAACGGAGGAATGGATCTCGTCCACGACGATGAAGGCGCGCAGCTCTGGCGCGTTCAGCGCTGACGCTGGTAGTCGGCGACGACCTGCTCTGACGCTCCGTCAGCCACGACGGCGCCGTGCGAGAGCCAGACAGTGCGGCGGCAGAGTCTGACCAGCGTCTCGAGCTCGTGCGAGACGAGGACGACCGTTCTTCCTTCGCGCACGAAGCTGTGAATGCGCTCATCGCAGCGCTGGCGGAACGCGGCGTCGCCGACCGCGAGAATCTCATCGAGCAGGATCGTCTCGGCATCGACGGCGGTCGCGATCGAGAACGCGAGACGCGCGACCATGCCGGTCGAATAGGTCCGCAGCGGCGCATCGATGAATTGCTCGAGTCCGGAGAACGCGATGATCGCATCGAGCTGCGAGCGCATCTGCGCGCGGGAGCGTCCGAGGAGGGCGCCGTTGAAGAAAATATTCTCGCGGCCCGACAGCTCGGCCTCGAAGCCGGTCCCGAGCTCCATGAGCGGGACGATGCTGCCACGAGAGATCGCAACGCCCTCCGAGGGACAGACGATCCCCGCGGCGACGCGAAGCAGCGTCGACTTGCCCGCGCCGTTCGCACCGATGATCCCGACCGACTCTCCGCTCGCGATCGAAAGCGTCACGTCGCGAAGACTCCAGAAATACGGCGCCTTGCGGCGAGCGAGGCCTCGCACGACCAGCTCCTTGAGGCTTCGGATTTTCTCCGAGCGGTAGCGGACGCCGATGCCTTGCATTTCGATCGCGTTCATCAGAGTCTGCTGTCGAAGCGTGGCGCGAGCCGGCTGAAGATCAGCCAGCCGAGAACGAGCGAGATCAGTGATATCAGCAGCGCCGTGCCGAACGCCTGCGGCGACGGCATCCGTCCGTAGTAGATCGGATCGCGCACGATTCCGACCAGGACCGTGAGCGGATTCTTCTCGACGATCCAGCGGAAGCCGTCCGGCACGATCGACACCGGATAAATGACCGGAGTCATGTAGAGAAGCGCGGGCAGGCCTGCCTGCACCATCTCGCGCACGTCAGCGAAGAAGATCGAGACGGCCGTCACCATGAGTGAGACGCCGAATGTGAAGATGCCGACCACGAGGAGGCTCACCGGCACGAACGCGAGCGACGGCGTGAGCGGCATGCGCGCGAAGAGCATGATGATGAGCAGTGCCACGAGCGAAAGCCCGAGGTTGACGAGACCGGAGAGATTCGACGCGAGGGTGAAGATCGAGCGCGGCACGCGGACACGCTTCATCAGCGGACCGTTCCACGCCACGCTCGCCATCGAATTCGAAGTCGTCTGCGAGAAAAAGTTCCAGGCGATGTACGCCGACAGAAAGTACGTCTCGTAATGCGGCGTCTCGCGCCGGAAGAGTCGCGAGAAGACGATCGTGAAGATGAGCATCAGCAGCAACGGATGGAGCATCGTCCAGAGAAATCCGAACAGTGAGCGTTTGTAGCGGATCGTGAGATCGCGATGAACCAGCTCGAAGATCAAATTCGAATGAGCGGCCAGGTCGCGAACCTCGTCAGTCCAGCGCAGCGGTGCTGCGGCGACATTACGGCGGACAATCACGCGCGCCGTTCTACGCGAATGACACGCGGGAGTCCAGCGTGGACACCGATTCCCGACGATGAGAACGAAAGGCGCGGCGTCTCGTCCTTCGCTTCGCCCCACGAATCCGCACAGGCACGGGAAGCTCCGGCGGATAGAATCGCGGAGTGGCAATCCGGCGCGCGACGCCTCTCGACTGGACCCGCGGCGCCGGGAGGCCCGCTCCCTCGCGCCCGACATCCGTTGATGTGATCGTGCCGGTCTATGGCGCCGCCGCCGACCTCGCGCGCTGCCTCACAAGCGTGGCTGCGGAAACCGATCTCACCCGCCACAGTCTGATCCTGGTCATCGACGGCCCGCAGAGCGACGACGTCGAGCAAGTGGTGAGCGCCTTCGAAGGACGCATTACGAAGATTCTCCGCAACGAGACGCGTCGCGGATTCGTCGAGAGTGTGAACCGCGGCATGGCAGCTTCGACTCGCGACGTCGTGCTCCTCAACAGCGACTCCGTCGTCACGCCGCGATGGCTCGAGAAGATGATCGACGCGAGCGTCTCCTCGGGCGACATCGGTACCGTGACGCCGCTCTCGAACAACGCGACTCTCTGCTCCGTGCCGCGGGGCTTCGAGGAGAATCTCATTCCGTCCGGCTTCGACGCTGGAACGTTCGCCGCGCTCGTCGAGCGTGTCTCCGCCCGTGGGTATCCGCGCCTCCCGACCGGAGTTGGCGTCTGTCTCCTCATTCGGCGCGCGCTCCTTGACGAGGTCGGCGCCTTCGACTCCTCCCGCTTCGGCCTCGGCTACGGCGAAGAGAACGACTTCTGCATGCGCGCGCTGGCCCGTGGATGGCTGCATGTCGCCGATGACACGACGTTCATCGCTCACGCGGGGCATCGCAGCTTCGGCTCGTCCAGCAAGGCGCTGCAGCGAGCTGCCGCACGGACGCTCGATCGGCTTCATCCGGACTACATGCCGGCGATCGCCCGTTTCATGAAAGAGGATCCGCTCGCGCCGGCGCGCCAGAAAATCGTCGAGGCGCTCCGCGGCCGCACTCGTTTCACGAAACGCAGCGGGCCGCGTCGCGTCGTTCACCTCGTCCATGGGTGGCCACCGTTTCAGCACGCCGGCACGGAGCTCTATGCGTACTGGCTCGTCCACCAGCAGTCGCAATGGCGCGACGTGTCGGTGTTTACGCGAATGGCCGATCCGGCGCGCGCGCAAGGTGAAGCAGTCGAGCTGACCGATCGCGGCGCACGCGTGCGACTGGTCACGAACAACTTCTCGCAGCGGAATCCGTTCGCACGCAACGCGTTGCGTGACCGGATGTTCGAGCGCACGTTCGAGCGCTTTCTGCGTGAAGAGTCGCCCGATCTCGTTCACATCCATCACCTCGCGGGACACGCGTTCTCGCTCGCGCGAGTGGCGCGACGCCTCGGCTTGCCGGTCGTGCAGCAGATTCAGGACTGGTGGTCGCTTTGCGCGCGCGTGAACCTGTTCGACTACGAGTGGCGCCGCTGCAGCGGACCCGGGCTGTCAAAGTGCGCGCGATGTGCCCCGATGACGCGGATCGCCCCCGCTCCGCTCTGGAATCGCGCGCTCCATCTCGCCCGGCGCGCCGCTGTCCGCGCTTCGCTGTCCGCAGCCGACGCGTATGTGATGGGATCGCAATTCATCCACGACGACTACGCCCGCGCCGGGCTCCTGCGTAAGGACCGCCCGGCGTTCGTGCTGCCGTACGGCGTGGATATCGAGAAGTCGCACGAGCGGGCGCCGGCTCGACGCCCGCTGCGCTTCGGATTCGTCGGCTCGATTCTTCCTCACAAAGGGCTTCACGTTGCGGTCGAGGCCTTTCGCGGGATTGATCCTTCGGACGCTGTGCTGCGCGCGTGGGGGGACGCGAGCGCCTCGCCGGATTACACGCGCACGCTTCGCGATCGCGGCGGCCCGTCGCTCACGCTCGAGGGAACATTCATGGAGAGCGAGAAGCCGAGCATCTTCGCCTCCATTGATGTGCTGCTCGTCCCGTCGATCGGTCTCGAGTCGTTCGGCCTTGCTGCGCGCGAGGCGATGGTCTGCGGCGTCCCGGTTGTCGCCTCGTGGGACGGCGCGCTCACCGAGATGTTCGAACCGGGATTGTGTGGCGAGTTTTTTCCGCCGGGAGATGCCGGGTCGTTGGCGGCGATCATCCGCCGTCTGGCGTCGTCGCCCGAAATCATCGAGCAATGGTCGGCGCGTATCCCGCGGGGGAAGAGCGCCAGCAGCCATGCCGAGGAAATTGAGAATGTGTACGCGACGGTACTGGAGAGGCGTCGATGATGCGCACCATCATGCGCGTTGCCCGAGGCGAGGGGATCGGTTCAGTTGCCCGGCGCGCAGCGGATCGGATCGAGGAAGGCGCACGGCTTCAATGGCGGCTCGTTCGCGGTCTTTTCACGAGAGGCGGACGAGCGCAGTTGTTGAACGTTCTTGCAACGCCACCTTCGTCACGACTCGGCGGGCTTCAGATTCAGCTGCTCGCGCGGCTTCGTGAGGAGCACGCAATGCGCGAGGTCGCGCTTCTGCATCCCGGCGTTCTCGAGATCGCGTCGACCGCGTGGCGCTCCCCTTCGTTCGGAATTCCTCTGGAGAGCGCGATCGCGAACGGGCTCGAGCGCACCGGCGCGCGCGGCATCGTCATCGAAGGAATGGCAGGCTTCGACGCCGCCAGCCTTCTTCGCTTCGAAAACGTCATCCTCTCCCTTCACGATCTCTCGCTCCTCGACGATCCGGGCGCGCAGAAGCTCATGAACCACGCCCGCGCGGCTATCTTCCCCTCGGCGTTCCTTCGCGATCGCCATCGCGCGCAGCTCGATCTTTCGCAGGTCGCGACGCATGTGATCGAGCCGGGAGTGCGCGGCAGATCGATCGCGCGCAGCGGCGCACGGCGCGCGATCGCGTACGCCGGCAGCGTGAAGCGGCACAAGGGCGGACATCTCCTGCCGGAGATCATCGCGTCGATGCCGCTGGCCGTGTGGCATCTGTTCGGCGGAGGCGATGAGGAGCTCCTTCGCCCGCTGCACGACCTGCCCGGCGTGACGGTGCACGGCTACTACCGCGATGGCACGCTGCCGTCGCTCCTCGCCCGCCACGACATCGGACTCGCGCTTCTTCCTTCGATCGTTCCGGAGAGCTACAGCCTTACGCTCTCGGAATGCTGGCGCGCGGGCGTCCCCGCGGTCACGTTCGATCACGGTGCTCACGCAGAGCGCATCGCTCGCGACGGTGGCGGCTGGCTTGTCCCACGCGCCGAAGGGGCCGCGGGCTTCGCGGCGATCGTTCGCAGATGGCTCGCAGGCGAGATCACGACAAACGTCCCGACGAACATCGCCACGCCTCACTACGCGGCGGCAGCCCACCTCGCGGTTTATAGAGAATTGGGATTGCTGGAGAGTTAGCTTCGGGGGGGACGGAAAGCCGCCGGCTGAAGCCGGCGCCACGTCATGCATGGCTCGTGGCAG
>JAENWF010000173.1 GCA_016650215.1 Thermoanaerobaculia bacterium | reverse complement strand
GCTATGCTCGGCGTGGCGCCGGCTTCAGCCGGCGGCTTTTCGTCCTCTCTTTGTTTCTGCAACTCGTTGTTTCGCTCTCGAATGCCTTTTCCCCGAAGTGCTAGCATCGCGGCGCGTTAGCTCACCGGAGGAGTCTGCATTGGATATTGCTGTCATTGGAACCGGCTACGTCGGGCTCGTCACCGGCGCGGGGCTGGCGGACTTTGGTAACGACGTCATCTGCGTCGACATCGACGTGAAGAAGATCGAGGCTCTCCGCCGCGGCGAGATCCCGATCTACGAGCCCGGTCTCGGCAAACTCGTCTCGAAGAACGTCGAAGAGAAGCGTCTTTCCTTCACAACCGACCTCCAGACCGCGATCAGAGGCGCCCGCGCCATCTTCATCGCAGTCGGCACGCCTCCCAAAGCCGACGGATCCGCCGACCTTCGCTATGTCGAGGAAGTCGCCCGCTCGATCGCCAAAGAGATGAACGGGCCGAAGCTCATCGTCACGAAGTCGACGGTCCCGATCGGCACCGGCCGCCTCATCGAGAAAATCCTGAAAGAGTCGGGGACACCGCACAAAGGCTCCGTCGTCTCGAACCCCGAGTTTCTCCGCGAAGGTTTAGCGATCG
The DNA here is from genome assembly GCA_016650215.1 of Thermoanaerobaculia bacterium. Taxonomy (GTDB): domain Bacteria; phylum Acidobacteriota; class Thermoanaerobaculia; order Gp7-AA8; family Gp7-AA8; genus JAENWF01. The sequence goes on along the minus strand of JAENWF010000173.1, from coordinate 15,373 downwards.
AAGACTTCATGAAGCCCGACCGTGTCGTCATCGGCGCATCCGATCCGGAAGCTGCCGCGCTGATGAAAGAGATCTACGCGCCGCTCCACTCGCTCGAGACGCCGTTCGTCGTAACGAACGTCGAGTCGTCTGAGCTGATCAAGTACGCCTCGAACGGGTTTCTCGCGACGAAGATCACGTTCATCAATGAGATCGCTCAGGTCTGCGAGAAAGTCGGCGCGAACGTTCATGACGTCGCTGTCGGCATGGGACTCGATTCCCGCATCGGTCCGAAATTTCTTCAGGCCGGCCCCGGCTTTGGCGGCTCCTGCTTTCCGAAGGACACCTCGGCGATGGCCGACATCTCGAAAAAGTACGGCTACGAGTTCCAGATCATGGAGGCCGTGCTCCGCGTCAACGACGACATCAAGCAGCGGATGGTGACGAAGATCATCGAGGCCGGCGGCGGCAGCGTGAAGGGGAAGACCATCGCGATTCTCGGTCTCGCGTTCAAGCCGGAGACTGACGACATGCGGGACTCGCCGACCATTCCGATCATCAAAGGGCTGCAGAAGGCAGGCGCCTCTGTGCGCGCCTTCGATCCGCAGGCGGTCGAGAACTCGAAGAGCATCTTCGAGAACGTGACCTACTGCGTCGATGCGTATCAGGCTGCGGAGGGCGCTGACATCCTCGTGATCGCAACCGAGTGGAACGAGTTCCGCGCGCTCAATCTCGGCAGGATCAGGAAGGCCCTGCGCCAGCCGGTCGTCGTCGATCTTCGCAACGTCTACGATCCGCAGCGGATGAAATCCGAGGGATTCAACTACACGTCAGTGGGGCGGGCCAGCTGATGAGTCGCGCACTCATCACGGGCGGGGCCGGCTTTCTCGGCTCCCATCTGTGCGACCTCTTTCTCGCACGCGGTCATGAAGTCATCTGCATGGACAACTTCATCACCGGCTCGCCCGACAACATTCATCACCTGCTTGGGCGCGAAGGCTTCTCCTTCGTTCGTTACGACGTCACCAACTACATCCACGTCGACGGGCCGCTCGATTACGTGCTGCACTTCGCTTCGCCCGCGAGTCCGATCGACTATCTCGAGAAGCCGATTCAGACACTGAAGGTCGGCTCCCTCGGCACGCACAAGACCCTCGGCGTCGCGAAGGACAAAAAGGCGCGCTATCTCATCGCGTCGACCTCCGAGGTGTATGGCGATCCACTCGTGCATCCGCAGAAGGAAGACTACTGGGGCAATGTGAATCCGGTCGGTCCGCGCGGCGTCTACGACGAGGCGAAGCGTTTCGCCGAGGCGATGACGATGGCGTATCACCGCTTCCACGGAGTCGAAACGCGGATCGTCCGGATCTTCAACACGTATGGGGAGCGGATGCGCGTGCGCGACGGCCGTGTGGTCCCTGCATTCATCTCGCAGGCGTTGCGCAACGAGCCGCTGACGGTCTTCGGCGACGGCTCGCAAACACGTTCGTTCTGCTACGTGTCGGATCTCGTCGAAGGAATCTACCGGCTGCTGATGTCGAGCGAAGTGAACCCGACGAACATCGGCAATCCGAACGAGATGACCGTGCTGCAGTTCGCCGAAGAGATCAAACGCCTCACCGGCTCGAGCTCGCCGATCGAGTTCCGCCCGCTCCCCGAAGACGACCCGAAGATCCGCCGCCCCGACATCACGAAAGCAAGAACCCTCTTCAACTGGGAGCCGCGCGTCTCACTCGAAGAAGGTTTGCAGCGAACCATCGCCTACTTTCGCACCGTCCCGCTCTGATCTGGAGTGCGGCGGCCATGCCGCCCCGCGATACCGATCCATTACGCTGCACTGAAAGTTTGTGTGGGAGCGGGCGCCCTCGCCCGCTCGCTAGTGCGGGGTGGGAACCGCGGCGGGCGAGGGCGCCCGCCGCCACACAAACTTACCGCGTCGCGCCGGCGTCGATTTTCGCGAGAACTTGCTACCGCAGAATCGTTTCTTCGCGGCGCGGGCCTGTTGAGACGATCGAGACTTTTGCCTCGGTCTCGTCCTCGATGAAGCGGATGTAGTCCTTCGCGGCCTGCGGAAGCTTGTCGAAGTTCGTGATGCCGACGGTGGAGGTCTTCCACCCCTTCATCGTCCGGTATTGCGGCTGGTACTCCTGGTGCTCGACGGCGAACGACGGATAGGTGTTCCAGTTCTCGCCGCGGACCTTGTACGCGGTGCAGACGGGGATCTCGTCGAAGTCGTCGAGGACGTCGATCTTGGTGAGGGCGATCGAGTCGAGACCGTTGAGCATTGCGGAGGTGCGGACGATCGGCAGGTCGAGCCAGCCGGTGCGGCGCGGGCGGCCGGTCACGGTCCCGAACTCGTTGCCGCGCTTGCGGAGATGTTCGCCATGCTCGTTTTCGAGCTCAGTGGGAAACGAGCCGCCGCCGACGCGCGTCGTGTACGCCTTTACGACGCCGATCACTTCGTGAATGTGTTTCGGCGCGACCCCGAGGCCGGTGCAGACGCCGCCGACGACCGTGTTCGATGATGTGACGTACGGATAGGTGCCGTGATCGACGTCGAGCAGCGTTCCCTGCGCTCCCTCGAACATGACCTTCTTCCCTTCGCGGATCAGCTGGTTCACGAGAACCGTTCCGTTGGTGATGCGGTCCGCGAGGATCTCGCCGTAGCGGAGGTACGCCTCGATGAGCGTCTGCGGGTCGAAGCCCTCTTTGCCGTAGACGGTTTTCAGAACGGGATTCTTTTCTGCGCAGGCGAACTCGATCTTGTCGCGAAGCACGACGGCATCGAGCAGATCGGCGATGCGGATTCCGTAGCGGCTGACCTTCGTCTCGTATGCCGGGCCGATCCCTCGTCCCGTCGTTCCGATCTTCGCCTTCCCCGCGGTCTCTTCACGCGCGAGGTCGAGCGCCTTGTGGTACGGGAGGATGCAGTGCGCGGAGTCGCTGATCTTCAGGTTGTCCTCGACGTGGACGCCGAGGGCGCGCAGCTTCCCGATCTCGTCGAGAAGGGCGTCGGGATCGATGACCATGCCGTTGCCGAGGAGGCAGAGTTTGTCGGGGTGAAGAATGCCCGAAGGAATCAGACGGAGCGCGAAGTGCTGGTCGGCGAACTTGACCGTGTGACCGGCATTGTGACCGCCCTGGTATCGGGCGACGACGTCGTAGCTCTCGCAGAGCAGATCGACGATTTTCCCTTTGCCCTCATCGCCCCACTGGGCGCCAATGACCGCCAGGTTCTGGACGTGTTTGCGCATCCCGGGCGCGGAGGGTATCACCATCGTCGTCACCCTGAGCGAAGCGAAGGGTCAACGGTGGCACCGGAGCGGTCATGCGAACGAGCCGTCCTGTGGCGCGTCTCTGCCGGTGCCGCCGTTGATCCTTCGTCGCTTCGCTCCTCAGGATGAGTAGCTTCCCCGCCTGCGTGTATAGTTCGCCAGCAGGGGGACAGCCCGATGGAAACCCAGAAGATCACGGAAGGTCCCAGCCCCGTCTACTCTCCCCGAATCGTGCCGGCCAGCCAGTTCGTCGACGGCATTCGCGAGCTCTCGCGCGGCATCATCACGAAGCAGCGGATCTACGACTATCTCGTGACGTTCGAGATCGATCCGGCCGATCTCGCGCTCTACATGAACTGGCTCCCCGACCGCCACACGCGCAACAAAATTTTCCGCAACGACATGATCGAGGTAATGCTCATCTGCTGGCCAGCGGGCGCGATCACCCCGCTCCACACACACAACGGCCAGCTCGGCTGGATGACGATGATCGAAGGAAGGATCGTCGTCGAGAACTACCGGAAGCTCGAGTGCAACAAGCCGGAGAATCAGAATGTGGTCGGCCTCGACTGTCTCGCCGGTGCGACGAGCATCACGATGGAGCATCTCAACGACGAGATCGCAATCCCCGGTGGACCGCTCAACACCGTCGACAAACTGCAGACGATTCATCGCATCCGCAACGCCGGTGGACCGACCGATCGCGCCATCAGCATGCACGTCTACTCCCGCCCGATCGACTCCTGCGTGGTCTTCGACCTCGAAGCGCAAAGCTGCTACCGCCGGGAACTCAAATACGATAATGAGTGAATGAGTGACGCGTGACGAGTGACGCGTTACGCGTTCAAACCCAACCCGTCACTCGTCGCGCGTCACGCGTCACTCAATTCCATCTAGGAGTCCACATCCCATGTCATTAGTAAACACCCTCAGCGCTGAACTGCGCGAGATGTCTGTCGCGGGCACGCTGAAGCGCGAATTGCTGCTCAAAGGACCGCAGGGAGCGGTCGTCGAAGTCGAAGGTCGCGGCGAGGTCGTGATGCTCACCTCGAACAACTACCTCGGGCTTGCCAATCATCCGGCGATCGTCGAGGCGGCGGAGAAGGCCGAGCGTGACTTCGGCTACGGGCTCGCATCCGTCCGGTTCATCTGCGGCACGCAGACGATTCATCAGGAGCTTGAGCGACGCATCGCGAAGTTTTTCAACACTGAAGACACGATTCTTTACGGCTCCTGCTGGAACGCGAATGAGGGGCTGTTCCAGACCGTGACGACCGAAGCGGATGCGATCGTTTCCGACGAGCTCAATCACGCGTCGATCATCGACGGCGTCCGGCTCGCGAAAGCGAAGAAGGAGCGATTCAAGAACCGCGACCTCGGCGATCTGCGCCGCGCGCTCGAAGCGACGCGCGAGAACCGCAACAGGCTGATCATGACCGACGGCGTCTTCTCGATGGAGGGCTCGCTCGCTCCGCTGCCCGAGATGGTCGAGATCGCGCGCGAGTTCTCCGCGTTTCTCGTCGTCGACGACTCGCACGGCACCGGAGTACTCGGGCGCACTGGCCGCGGCACTGCCGAAGAGCTTGGCGTGTTCGGGAAGATCGACGCATACACCTCGACGCTCGGCAAGGCGCTCGGCGGATCACATGGCGGATTCACGACAGGCCCCAAAACGCTCGTCGACTACCTCAGGCAGAAATCGCGGCCGTATCTCTTCTCGAACACGCTGCCTCCGGCTGTGGTGATGGGCTCGATCGCGGCGATCGATCTCGTCGAGAGGGATCCGTCGTTCGTGACTCGTCTGCGCGAGAACACCACCTACTTTCGCAAGCAGCTCACCGCTAAGGGAGTGAAGGTGCGCGAGGGAATCCATCCGATCGTGCCGGTGATCATCGGCGACACGGCGAAGGCGATCTCGATGTCGGCCGAGCTTCTCGACCGTGGCATCTACGTTTCCGGTTTCGGTTTTCCAGTCGTGCCGCAAGGGCAGGCGAGGCTGCGTTGCCAGATCAGCGCCGCGCACACGCGCGAGCATCTCGACCGCGCGATCACCGCGATCACCGACGTGGCAGGCAAGTTCGGAGTCCTCGCGGCGTGACGCGTCAGACCTCACCAGAACAGGCAGTCGAGCACGGCTACGTATCGCTGCGCGCGGCGATCGAGTCGTATCTCCGCTTCGCGAAGGGGCGTTCGTGGGAGGAGGCAACGCCGCGCGAACGTTTGCAGGCGCTCTCCGTCGCGGTGCGCAGCCCGTCGGTCGATGCGATGCGCGACAGCGAGCGCCGCTATCGCGACCAGGACGTCAAGCGCCTCTACTACCTCTCCATGGAGTTCCTCATGGGGCGCGCGCTCGGCAACAACCTCACGAACCTCGAGCTGTACGAAGACGCGCGCGTCATCGTCACCGAGCTTGGCGAGAACATCGAGGAGATGGAAGCGCTCGAGCCTGATGCAGCCCTCGGTAACGGCGGCCTCGGACGTCTCGCCGCCTGCTTCCTCGACTCGCTCGCAACACTCGACATGCCGGGTTTCGGTTACGGCATCAACTACGAGTTCGGTCTCTTCAAGCAGTCGTTTGACAACGGCTATCAGCACGAGAAACCCGATCACTGGCTGGCGGGAGGATCGCCGTGGCTGATCGAGCGGCTCGACGAGTCGGTCGTCGTTCCGATCTATGGTTCGATCTCGCATCACTACGATTCGAGGGGTGGCTACTCGCCGAAGTGGGTCGACTACAAAGTCATCGTCGGCGTTCCGCATGACATGCCGATCGTCGGCTACGGCGGACGGACGGTGAATTCTCTCCGCCTCTTCTCGGCGCGCTCCTCCGACGAGTTCGACATCGGCATCTTCAATACCGGCGACTACATCAAGGCCGTGCACGACAAGATTTCGAACGAGGCGATCTCGAAGATTCTCTATCCCTCGGATGTCGTGCAGAAGGGGCGCGAGCTCCGCCTGATGCAGGAGTACTTCCTCGTCGCCTGCTCCGTGCGCGACATCATCAAGAACTATAGAGAGGCGCATGACTCGTTCGACGAGTTCACCTCGAAGGTCGCGATCCAGATGAACGACACGCATCCGGCGCTGACGGTCGCAGAGCTGATGCGCTACTTCGTCGACGAGGAGCGGATGCCGTGGGAGACCGCATGGGCGATCACGAACGCGACGCTCGGCTACACGAATCACACGCTTCTGCCCGAGGCGCTGGAAAAGTGGTCGATCGAGCTGATGACGCGTGTGCTGCCGCGGCACTTCCAGATCATCCTCGAGATCAACCGCCGGCTCCTTGCGGAGGTCGAGCGGCGCTTCTCAGGCGATGTCGCAATGGCGCGCGCGGTGTCGATCGTGACCGATACGGAAGTCCGGATGGCGAATCTCTCGATCGCGGGAAGCCATTCGGTGAACGGAGTCGCCGAGCTGCACTCGCGCCTTGTGAAAGAGACGCTGGCGCCGGAGTTCTACAAGCTCTATCCCGACCGTTTCAACAACAAGACGAACGGGGTGACGCCGCGGCGGTGGCTTCTGAATGCGAACCGGCCTCTTGCCGCACTGATCACAAAGTCGATCGGAAGCGAGTGGGTACGCGATCTCGATCGTCTCCGCGACCTCGAGCAGTTCGCAGGCGACAGTGCGTTTCTCGAGAAACTTTCGAGCGTGAAGCGGCGCAACAAGGTCGGGCTGGCGCGCCTGACCAAGGAGCTCACCGGCGTCCTCATCGATCCGTCGAGCATGTTCGACGTGCAGGTCAAGCGCTTCCACGAGTACAAGCGACAGCTTCTGAACGCACTGCATATCATCCACCGCTACTGGGAGATCGTCGAAGACGGAAAGATTCCGGCCCAGCCCCGGACGTTCATCTTCGCCGGCAAGGCTGCGCCCGGCTACTACCAGGCGAAGATGACGATCAAGTTGATTCATTCGATTGCCGGGGTCGTGAACGCCGATCCTCGCACTCGCGATCTGATTCGCGTCGTGTTTCTCCCCGACTATCGCGTCACGCTCGCGGAGGCGATCATTCCGGCCGCCGAGCTGTCGGAGCAGATCTCGACCGCCGGCAAAGAAGCGTCGGGCACCGGGAACATGAAGCTGGCGCTCAACGGCGCGCTGACGATCGGAACGTACGACGGGGCGAATATCGAGATCGCAGAAGAAGTGGGTGAGGAGAACATCTTCATCTTCGGCCTCCGGACCGAAGGCGTTGCAGAGCTGATGGCACGCGGATACGACCCGAACGCGCTTCTCGCGCAGAGCCGTGGACTGCGGCGGATCGTGGAGTCGATCTCGGCGGGCCACTTCTCGCAGGGCGACAAGGATCTCTTCCGTCCCCTTATCGCGAACCTGCTCTCGTCGCGCGACCAGTACGTGTTTCTCGCCGACATGCAGGCATACATCGACACGCAGGAGCGAATCGACGGCGAGTATCTCGACCACCCGTCATGGATGCGAAAGTCGCTGCTGAACATCGCGCGCTCCGGCAAGTTCTCGTCCGACCGCACGATCCGCGAGTACGCGAGAGACATCTGGCACATCAAGCCCGCGCTGATCGAAGTGTGACGGTCCCCGCGGTTATCCTGAGCGACGCGAAGGATCTTCTGATAGCGCTGGGGAGGACGCAGCCACGTGCATCGCCCCCCGCGGCGGTTGTCCTGAGAGGCTAAGGAAACAAACCCTGAGCGAAGCGAAGGGTCAATGATGAGGGGGGCTCACCGAGCCGCCACAACAACAGAATTTTCACAGCTTCTGAGCGAAGCGGAGAATCTTCTTATCGCACCGGGGAGGACGCAGCCACGTGCGTCGCACCTACATCAGTAGATCCTTCGCTTCGCTCAGGATATCGATCCGGTCAGCAGGCTTCCTCTGCCGCATCAACCTCGAGCCGTCCCTCTTCGCGATAGCGCTTGACGCGATAGCGAAGCTGATCGCGGCTGACCTTGAGCAGCCGCGCCGCCTGCGACTGGTTTCCCTTCGCAGCGCGTAAGGCGCGTTGCACCATCACGAACTCGACCTCATCGAGAGGCACGATCGTGTCTTCACGTGCGCCGCCTGCCGCAGTCGAGAAGGGCTGCACGTTGCCGAGCAGGAGGTCGTACCCGTGGAGCACGTCGCCATCCTCGAGGATGACGGCGCGCTCGATCACGTTGCGCAGCTCGCGCACGTTGCCGGTCCATGGATGGACGAGCAGCCGCTTCTTCAGTTCGGGCGAGAGCTCTTTGAACTTCTTCCGCGAAGCGGCGCCGAACTGAAGCGCGAAGTCGAGCGCCAGGGGGATGATGTCCTCGCGCCGCTCGCGAAGCGGCGGCACCGAAATCGGGAAGACGTTGAGGCGATAGTAGAGGTCTTCGCGGAAGTGACCCGACGCAACGCGCGCACGAAGGTCGCGATTCGTGAGCGCGATGATCCGGACGTCGACGGCGATCTCCCGCGTCGCGCCGAGGCGGCGAAGGCTGCGTTCCTCGAGAAAGCGAAGAAGCTTCGCCTGGAGCGAGTGGGGAATCTCGCCGATCTCGTCGAGGACGACCGTCCCGCCGTCGGCCAGCTCGAAGAGGCCTTTGCGGGTGTTCTTCGCGTCGGTGAACGCCCCCTTCTCGTATCCGAAAAGCTCGCTCTCGACGAGATGCTCGGGGATGGCAGCGCAGTTGAGCGCCTGGAGTGGCGCGTTCGCGCGGGGCGAGTTCGCGTGAATGTACCGCGCGATGACTTCCTTGCCTGCCCCCGTTTCGCCGGTCACGAGAACCGTCGTTGATCCGGCGCCGGCAACTGTCGATGCGAGTTGAAGCGCGCCCTTCATCCCCGCCGACTCCGCGACGATCTGCATCTTCGACTGCTTCTCGCGGGCGCGCCGTGCTGTTTCCGCTTCCTGCAGCTCGCGATGACGCGCGCTCGCCTTCTGAATGCGGTTGAGCAGTTCTTCCTGATCAATCGGTTTGCTGAGAAAGTCCCAAGCGCCGAGCTTCATCGCGCGCACCGCGTCCTCGATGCTTCCATCGGCGGTGAATACGATGACGCGGCTTTCGAAAAGCCGCTCCTGCTGCGCCGCGAGGAAGTCGATGCCGTTGCCGTCGGGGAGGTTCACATCGAGCAGCACGACTTGCGGCCGATGAGCGCGAAGATATTGTTCCGCTTCCGCAAGTGTGCCGGCGTCCTGCACTGTGTGCCCGGCTTTCTCCAGCCGCTTGTGAAGCGCCCAGCGAAGGAGCTTCTCGTCTTCAACCAGCAGCAACTGCGCCATAGTTTTCCTCGCGTTCCGCCGCCTGGAGATCCGGCAGCAGCACGACAACCTTCGTTCCTTTGCCTGACTCGGATTCAACGTCGATCGTGCCGCCGTGCTGCGCGACGATCTGCCTGCAGATGGCCAGGCCGAGGCCGGTACCTTCTTCCTTCGTCGTGAAGAACGGATCGAAGACCCGCTCGAGCTGTTCCGGAGCGATTCCTTTTCCAGTGTCTTCGACGATCAGCAGGACGCCATCGCGGCGCGGGAACGGCCCGAGCAGCACCTTGATCGTGCCACCGCGCTGCGATGCCTGCAGACTGTTCGTAAGCAGATTGATGAGCAGCTGAGCCATGAGCCCGGCGTCGAGCGACAGCGTCGGGATCGAGTCGCCTGCCTCGAGCTGCAGCGTGACACCCTGACGCCGGCAGCGCGCGGAGAAGAGCGATACGAGCTCGCGCACCATGTGCTGCAGATCGACCGGCGCCCGGCGAGGCGGTTGCGGCTTCGCGAGGCGCAGCAGCGAGTCGAGCGTTCCGGTGACGCGGTGCAGCTCGCCCAGCATCTGATCGCAAACCTCCTCGCTCTCCTTCGCGATCGCCTCCTCGGAACGGAGCAGCTCGAGCGCCGCGATCACGCCAGCGATCGGATTCTTGATCTCGTGCGTGAGTCCCGCGGCCATCTCGCCGAGCGACGCGAGCTGTTCGGCGCGCACCATCTGCCGCGTCATCGTTTCTTCGCGCTCGCGCTGCGAGTCGATCATCTTCCACAGCTTCCCGTTAAGACGTGTCGCGAGCGACTCGAGGTCGGCCGACCGCACGTGGCTTCCGTCATCGATGCTTTCCTCGATCTGTTTGAGCGGGCGCCCGATCACAATCCTGCGAATCCACGTCATCAGGGCGAAGAGGACGAGCCACGCGCCGACGATGTACGAGAGATGTCGCCGCGCCCTGCTCTTCGCCTCGGCCATCGGCCCGGTGAGATCGACACCCATCTGAATCACACCGAGGGAGATCGTCCCCCCGTCATGGCATCCGCGGCAGGCCGTGGAGTTGAGCAGGCTGCGTGAGCCGATCAGAACGAGACGCGACTGCGGATCGGTCATCCACACGTTAGGTCGTCCCGTCATGCCGAGGGTCGCGTTCGCTGCGCTCAGCTCGCCGAAGCTCGGCATGCCGCGGGTCCCGAACACCGGCTTGCCCGTGGGGTTGTAGACATTGACGGAGACGAGTTTATGAACGCGAGCCTGGCGCGTGAGCCGCATCCAGATCATCGGTCCGGTGTGATCGACCATCATGTCCTGAAAGTTGAGCTCGAGCTCGTCGAGCAACATCGCCGCGCCGAACTTGTGGGACATGACGACGTTCTTCTCGGCGAATCGAAAGATCAGCGCGTAGATCGCGCCGAACGCCACGAGATGAATCACGACGATCGGAACCAGCGTCCGTACGCGCCAGTCGCGCAGGAGCCGCGGAAATCTACGCACCTCATCGCTCACGTTGGGGAAATTAGCCCACGATCGAGCCGCGTGCGTGATCCGGCAATCACCCGCGCGCGTAAGGAGCGTCACACTGCTCCTCGGCCCGAAGCACACTGAGATGTACAACGACGCATGCTCGCTGCCGCAGGCGGTCGCGTAATGTCCGCCGCATGGGCGAAAACCGCTCCCGGATTGCACTACCTCTCTTACTCACCGCTGCGTTGATCATGGCATCCGGAACCGCGTTCGCGGCCGGAAAGCCGCAGCGGCGCATCGCCTCGAAGGAATGCGTGGAGTGCCACGCTCCCATCAAGAGCGAGTACGCGAAAAAGAACGTCCATCAGCCGTTCAAAGACCAGAACGGATGCGAGACGTGCCACCGCCGCCACGGTGTCGTGGGCACGCTCGTGCTGCAGAAGGAGCAGCCTGATCTCTGCTACGACTGCCACGACGGCGCCGCGTTCAAAGCCAAACACATCCATCAACCTCTCTCGAAGGGGAAGTGCACCGACTGCCACTCGCCCCACGCGTCCGATCACAAGAAAATCCTCAAGGCCGCGGGCAACGAGTTGTGCTTCACGTGTCACGACAAGAAGCCGTACACGGAGCGGACCGTTCATGCCCCTGTCGGCACGAGCTGTCTCCTCTGCCACTCGGCGCACGTCAGCGCGAATGCGTTTCTTCTCACGAAAAGCTCTGACGCGCTGTGCGCTTCATGCCACGCCAAGGGTGGTAGCGCGAAAGAGCCGAAGCACGGCGGGAACGCGATCACGACCGGATGCATCCAGTGCCACGCGCCGCATGCGGGAGACGGGAAAGAGCTGCTGAAGAAGTTCGTCCATCCGCCGGCGAGCGACTGCGCGAGTTGCCACAAACCGGCCGTTGGTGATGCGAAGCCGGCACTTCTGAAAGCGGAGCCCGATCTCTGCTACGACTGTCACAGCGACGTGCAGGCACAGGCGAAGAAGCCGACCGCCCACGCGGGATTCACGAGCGGTGCATGCACCCAATGTCACGCGGCTCACGCGTCGGACTTCAAAGGTGTTCTCAAAGCGCCGCAGCGTCAGGTCTGCGTCGAGTGCCACGACGGCATCGACAAGCAGCTCGCCGGCAAGTCTCATCACGCCCCCGTGTTCAAGGGCGAGTGCACGACCTGTCACGCGCCGCACGATAGCGGCAAGGCGAAACTGCTGAAGGCCGAAGGGCAGGCGCTCTGCGACACCTGTCACGGCGAGAAAACGAAGAAGTGGGCCGCCGAGAAAGTCGTCCACGCCGCCCTCGGCGAGTGCTCGACCTGCCACACGCCGCATGGAAGCGCGAATGCAAAGCTGCAGGCGAACGCCGGCGGCACGACGTGCTTCGGCTGCCACGATGCGCAGAAGGTAGAAGCGGAGAAGGCGTTCGTTCACGCTCCGGTCGCGCAGGGACTCTGCGTGAACTGCCACAATCCTCACGCGAACAGCAATCCGAAACTCCTGGCGATGCCCGCCGACAAAATCTGCGTTACCTGCCATGAGAGCCTGATCCGGACCCGCGGCAACCGGCTGCACAGTCCCGTCGCCGCCGGTGAGTGCGCCCTCTGCCACAACGCCCACGCCAGCGACAAGCGCTTCATGTTGAAAGATGTCACCGGCAATCTCTGCAAGAGCTGCCATGGCGAGATCAGCGAAGCGGCCGCAAAGGCGAAGTCCATTCACCCGCCGGTTCTCAGCGGAGCGTGCGACTCCTGTCACGACGCGCACGGTTCCGCGCAAAACGCATACCTGATCGGCAGCCAGAAGACGCTCTGTCTCTCCTGCCATGCCGACCTCGAAGACCGCATCCGCAAGGCGTCGAGCGTGCACAAGCCGGTTGCCGAAGGCCGCTGCATCGATTGTCACCAGGGTCACTCATCGAATGAGATCGGCTTGCTCAAGAAGAGCATCCCGCAACTCTGCATCGGGTGTCACGATCCGAAAGCGGAGAAGATGGCGAAGGCGCACGGCAACTACGCGATCGGCAAGAGCAACTGCCTCGCGTGCCACGACCCGCACGCCTCTTCGAAGAAGAACCTCTTCAACGCCAGCGGTCACACGCCGTTCATTGACGGCGACTGCGCCGCCTGCCACAAGCCGGCCGACAAGCCTGAGACGCCGCCAACGCTCGTAGCGGACGGATGGGCGGTCTGCGAAACCTGCCACTCCGACCTCGAGGCTACGTATCGCAAGGGCAAGTGGGTTCATGCGCCCGCCGCGTCGGGCGACTGCGTCGCTTGCCACAGTCCGCACGCCTCCAAGGGGAAGAAGTTGGTCGCGCAGCCGGGAGCTGCGACCTGCACCAGATGCCACGATTCGATCGCGAAGGATCTTGCGCAGAAAGTCGTCCATGCACCGGTCATGAAGGGCGAGTGCACGAAATGCCACAACCCGCATGCGTCGCCGAACAAGGCTGGACTGATCCGCAAAGGTGAAGAGCTCTGCTTCGGCTGCCATGAGACTGAGAAGAAGCTGAAGAACGCGAAGTCGGTGCATGCGCCGTTCGCTTCCGGAGACTGCTCGACGTGCCACACGACGCACGCCTCGGGCGAGATCGGATTGCTCACCAGCAAGGTCAACGATCTCTGCCGCACCTGCCACGATCCGAGCGAGGCGAGGCTGACTGCGGCGCACAAAGGCTTCCCGCCGTCTTCGCTCGACTGCGCTTCATGCCATAGCCCGCACGGCTCTGAGCAGCCGAAACTGATCCGCTCCCATCCACACCAGGTCTTCAAGTCGTGCGACCGTTGCCACGACGCGAATGCCCCGAAGAAAACGGCGCTCCAGGCGCCGGTCAACGAGCTCTGCTTCCGCTGCCACTCGGCGGTGCGTGTTGCGTCGCAGAAGCCGGGCGCACACGCGGCGATGGGCAAGTCCAACTGCGTGACGTGCCACAACCCGCACACCGCGGATGAGAAGGGCCTCATCAACGGCAACGACGAACGCCGCCTCTGCCTCTCGTGCCACAGCGATGTGAAAGCTCACATGGACAAGTCGCGCTCGGTCCATCCGGTGAAAGCCGAGGGTGGGCGTTGCTCGATCTGTCACGCGCCGCATCAGTCGGACAACCGCAAGCTCACGCGCAACGTGGGCGACAAGCTTTGCTCCGATTGCCACAAGGGCCACGCGCAGTTCGGTCACCCGATGGGAATCGACCCGCGGACCAAGCAGACGATGACCTGCATGTCGTGTCACACGTGGCATGGCAGCGCCTTCGTCGCGATCCTCACCGACAATCCGAAGCGGGAGCTCTGCGTGCAGTGCCACGCCTCGGACGGTTCCATTGGCTCGAAGAGCATGAGCGACTGATGAACGCGTTTCGACGGCTTGCGGTTGCGTGCGTGGTGCTGATGGCGACCGCACTGCATGCCGCCGAGATGCAGACCTTCACTTTGCGGCCGGTGCTGTTCATCGAGACGCATCTCTACGACGGACATCTCCGCGCTCCGGAAGGGATCTTCGTTGATGACGCGCGGAAAGAAATTCTGGTTGCGGACAGCCGCAACAACCTGATCGGTATCTTTGGTTTCGACGGGATGCCGCTCTTCGCGTTTGGTTCGACGAAGTACATCCGCGAGCCACGGCAGGTTGCGGTCGATCCGGGCGGGCGCATTCTCGTGCTTGAGCGTGATCGGACGAAAATACGGCTCTTCAACTATCGCGGCGTTTACCTCGGCGACCTCGTTCCTCCGAGCCTTCCCGGCAAGGGGCGGATTGCCGCGTTCGCGTTCGGACCAAACGGTCTGTTCTATGTCGCCGAGACCGGCAGCGGCGAGATGCTCGTCTACGACTACGCCGCGATGACGCTCAAGCGCCGATTCGGATCGAGTGGTGACGAAGAGGGACAGTTCCAGTCGGTCGCGTCGATTGCAGCGGACGAGAAGTACATCTACGTGCTCGACTACACCGGGCTGGCAGTTCAGGTCTTCACCCAGCGGGGCGATTTCGTAAAGGGGTGGGGGAAGCACTCAATGGGCGGTGCGAACTTCTCACTTCCGCACTCGATCGCTGTCGATCCGAAGGGACGCATCGTCACCGTGGACGGCCTGCGCCACGACATCAAGTACTTCAATCTCGAAGGCGAAATGATCGGCCACTTTGGCGGTCCAGGGATCAGTCCGGGTCGGATCTCGTTCCCGACGGGCGTTGCGGTCGACGCCTCTGGTCGCGTCTACGTGAGCGAGCGTGGCAACTCGCGCGTCCAGGTGTACGAAGAAGAGACGCTCGAGAAACCGGTCCCGGTTCCGTAGGCCGCGACAAGACCCGGAGCGCAGCGAAGGGTCAGCCACCGCCTGGATCGCGCCACATGCAATCCGGCTGCTGGCTCACTTCCCTCCCCCAGATTCCCCGATCGCGCTCGGAATGACAAACGCGACGGTTCTGTGTGGCGCCGTCGACCCGCGGCGGCGCTCTG
>JAENWF010000172.1 GCA_016650215.1 Thermoanaerobaculia bacterium | reverse complement strand
TCGTGGCCGTCAACCTCTGGTACCACGTCGGCTCGAAGAACGAACGCGTTGGCCGCACCGGCTTTGCGCACCTTTTCGAGCACATGCTCTTCTCCGGCTCCGCGAACGTCGGCAACAACGAGCACTTCCGCTACGTGCAATCGGTTGGCGGCGTTCTGAACGGAACGACATTCTTCGACCGGACGAACTACTACGAGACGCTGCCGTCGAACTACCTCGCGCTCGGCCTCTGGCTCGAGTCCGACCGGATGGGTTTCTTCCTCCCGGCTCTCACGCAGGAGAAGCTCGACATTCAGCGCGAGGTCGTGAAGGAAGAGCGGCGGCAACGCTACGACAACGTCCCGTACGGCACCGCCTTCGAACGGCTGCTGAATCTCGCCTACGACGACGACTACTCCTATCACTGGCCGACGATCGGCTCGATGGAAGACCTCGGCGCGGCGTCACTCGATGACATCCGCGAGTTTTTCTCGACCTGGTATCGCCCCGACAACGCCGTGCTGACTCTTGTCGGCGACTTCGCGTCGGATGAGGCGAAGCAGCTCATCGCGAAGTACTTCTCCGACATCAAGCCGGGCGGCTCGTTCCCGCACTTCTCACTCGAGCGGAAGCCGCGCGGCTCCGAAACGCGCGAGCTCGTCCCATCGAAGGTCCAACTGCCTCGCCTCTACCGGCTCTACCACGTGCCGAAGATGGGGACGGCGGAGTGGATTCATGCCGACCTTCTCTCGACGATTCTCGCGTCGGACAAGGCAAGCCGGCTCGACCGCGTGCTCGTGCACGAGAAACAGATCGCGCAGGACGTCGCCGCATATGTCCTCCCGACCGAAGGGACCGGGATGATGCTCCTGCACGCAACAGCGAAGGAGAACATCTCGATCGACGACATCGAGCGGGAAGTCGACGTCGAGATCGCGCGCCTCGTCAGCGGCGGTATCACCGATGACGAGCTGACGCGCGCAAAAAACAGAGCCGAGGTCGAGTACGCGCACCAGATGGAGAACTACGACGGGCGCGCGGATCTGATCGGAATGCTCACGACGTACTTTGGCGATCCGAACATGGTCGAGAGCTGGCTCGAGCCGTACCGGCGGGCGACTGCTGACGACCTGAAAGCAGTCGCGAAGAAGTATCTCGTTCCGGGGAACCGCGTCACCAGCGTCTTCGTGCCGGAAAGGAGCGCGGCATGAGCAGCGATTTCCGCGCATCCGCTCCTCCCGCCGGTCCGCCGCGGCCGTATCGCTTCCCCGAGATCATGCGCGCCACGCTCTCGAACGGACTCCGCCTGCTCGTCGCAGAGAATCACAACGCGCCGCTCGTTTCGTTCCGTACACTCATCCGCTCAGGCGCCGATCAGGACAACGCCGAGCTCGCCGGTCTCGGGTCACTGACTGCCGACCTGCTCGACGAAGGAGCGGGAACGCGCGATGCGATCGCGCTCGCGGAGCATGTCGGACTTCTCGGCGCCTCCCTCGGCACAGGCGCCGACTGGGACGCAACGTACGTCTCGCTCGACGTGCTCAGCCGCAACGCTGAGCCAACCGCGCAGGTGATGGCTGACGTCACGTTCCGCGCGATGCTTCCCGACGATGGATTCACGCGCGTTCGAAGCGAACGCCTCACCGAGATCCTCCAGCAACTCGACGAACCGGCCGCGATTGCCGGAAAGCGTTTCGCGTCCCTGCTCTACGGAACCGGCGTCTACGGCAACTCGGTCATCGGCAATGCCGACAGCGTCGCGCGGATCACGCTCGACGACGCCCGGCGGTTCTACTCGGGTCACTACTCGCCGAACAACAGCTCGGTCGTCGTATCGGGCGACATCAGCGCGCCGGCTGCGGTGAAACTGCTCGAAGGGTTGTTCAAGGACTGGCAAAGCCGCGAGGAGCCGCGTCGTCCGTCGATCGCGCCGGCTCGAATCGATGGCTCGCACATTTACATCATCGACCGGCCGCAGGCTGTGCAGTCAGAGATCCGGATCGGACACATGGGCGTTTCCCGCTCATCCGAAGACTATTTCGCACTCACGGTCGCCAACGCGCTCCTCGGCGGCGTCTTCAACTCGCGCATCAATCTGAATCTGCGTGAGCGCCACGGTTACACGTACGGTGCACGCTCGACGTTCGCGTTCCGCAAACAGGCGGGCCCATTCGTCGTCGCGGCTCCGGTACGAAATGAAGTCACGCGGGAGTCGATCTCTGAAGTGCTGCTCGAGCTCAACCGCATCCGCACTGGCGAGATCGAGACCGGCGAGCTCGACGACGTGAAAAACTACATGATGGGTGTCTTTCCAGCGACTGTTCAGACGGCGAGCGACATCGCAGGACGCCTGCTCGATATGGAGCTGTACGGTCTGCCTGAGGATTACTTCGACCGCTACCGCGAGAACATCGGCGCCATCGGCAAAGACGACATCGCGCGCGTGGCTAACAAGTACATCGATCCCGAGCGCGTGCTCATCGTGATCGTCGGCAACGCGAAACAGATTCGCGAGCCGCTTGGAACCCTCGGCTTCCCGATCCACGAGATGGATGTCGATGGAAAGCTGCAGCCGGTTGCGTGAGCCGGCTCACAACCCTGAGCGAAGCGAAGGGTCAACGGTGGCACCGGCAGAGCTCTCGGTTGCAGGCTCGCTCTCCTGGAGACTGATCGCTGAGGGCCTGGCGCCCCGATAGGCGTCGTTGTCCATCGCCAGCGCGACTCCCGCGCACAGCACCTGCGCGAGAAGCAGCAGCGACGAAATGCCATGCATCATTCCGAACTGCCGGCGGAGCGGATCCTGGCGCGAGAGAGAGCTGATCGGCACATCGGAGCTTTGACGGATGGAGCGGATCCGCATGTCGGCACCGATCTGCGCCGCCGCGAACAGGAGCGCGATGAACACCACCACAAGCACATGCGTGCGCGCACGGCGCCAGTCGAGGATCAGCAGCACGAGCGGCGCGGCGATCGCGAGGTAGTGCCAGCGGCCGAGCATCGCGCCAACGACATTCGCTGCGGCCGTCGAGTTCGGCGCCGCGCGAAATGCGGCCGGCGCCGCGATCAGCATCAGAAATGCTCCGCTTCCAAGCCATAACGCGTGAATGAACCTCGTCAGCACCTGCGTCGTCATCCGTTCACGATACCTGCGATCGATGACGCGTAGGGAGGCCGCAGCACTCCGCGGTCAGTGATGATCGCGGTGATGAGACGGGCGGGAGTGACGTCGAACGCTGGATGACGCACGTGGATCCCCGCCGGCGCGATCGACTTCCCGAACACCTCGGTCACTTCGGCGGTACTTCGCTCTTCGATCGGGATGCGGCTGCCGTCGGGACACGCCGGGTCGATTGTCGACACCGGCGCAGCGACATAGAAAGGGACGCCGTGTGCCTGAGCGAGCACCGCGACCGTGTACGTCCCGATCTTATTCGCTGTGTCGCCATTCGCTGCGATCCGATCCGCGCCGACGATCGCCGCGTCGAATTGTCCCTGCTGAAAAAAGTGTCCCGACATGCTGTCGGTGATGAGCGTGACGTCGATGCCGTCGCGCTGCAATTCCCAGGCGGTCAGCCGCGCGCCTTGTAGATAAGGTCGCGTCTCATCGGCAAACACCGCGATCTTCTTCCCTGCATCGACCGCAGCGCGGATGACGCCGAGGGCTGTTCCGTATCCGCCGGTTGCCAGCGCCCCGGCGTTGCAATGCGTGAGAACGGTCGCCTTCGCTCCCAGGAGCTCGGCACCGTAGCGGCCGAGGCGCATGTTCCCTTCGACGTCTTCTCGCAGAATCGCCTCAGCCTCGGTGACCGCGGTCATTCCGAGCCGCGCAGACGGCGGGAAAGGATTGAGCATCCGAAGCATCCGGTCCACCGCCCACATGAGATTCACCGCAGTGGGCCGCGCTTTCCGGATCATTTCGGCGGCGGCACGGACGTCATCTCCGCGAAGCGCCGCGAGCGCGATACCGAACGCCGCCGTGATTCCGATCGCCGGCGCCCCTCGAACGATCATGTCGCGAATCGCATCCCGGACCTCGACAGCCGTCCGGCACGCGATCCATTTCTCCTCCCCGGGGAGGAGCCGCTGGTCGAGCAGCTCCAGCGATTCGCCCGTCCACCGAAGCGGCGTGACGTGCACGGAACTCGCAGTCGAAGTCACCTCGATATACTACCGCCGCAAAGCCCACGGGAGGTTTTCATGGTGAAAGTTGGAGTCAATGGATTCGGCCGGATCGGACGGATGGTGGTTCGCGCCGGGCTCGAAGGAAATCACGACATCGAATTCGTCGCGGTCAACGATCTGACCGACGCCGCGACGCTGGCGTACCTGCTGAAATACGACTCGGTTCACGGGAACATCGACAACAAGGTCGAAGCAACGCCGACCGGTCTCAGGATCGACGGGAAAGAGCTGCGCGTCTTCTCGAGCCCCGATCCTGCCGAGATTCCGTGGAGCGATCTTGGAGTCGAGATCGTGGTCGAGTCGTCAGGCCGCTTCACAT
>JAENWF010000171.1 GCA_016650215.1 Thermoanaerobaculia bacterium | reverse complement strand
GCCGCGCCGACCTGCTGATCCTGTTCATCGCCGCGACCGCGCTCACCGCCATCGTGTTCGCGATCACTCTCTTCATGCGCTACGGGCGCGCGATGGCGCATGACTTCCGGGAAATTCTCGGAAAGCGACTCCATGGAGGATCGGTATCGGTTCTCGCATTCGCTCTCCTCTTCCTTCCGATTTTTTTCTGGCTGGGACCGATGTGGCTGATCTTCTACTGGTTCGTGATCTTTTTCGGTTACGCGAACTACCGCGAGCGGGTCCTGATCGTCGTGATGTGTCTGGCGGTTGCGCTTCTTCCGCTGCTGCTCGGCCTGGCGGCGAATTGGATCGCGACCGTGGACAGTCCCGTCGTGATGTCGGCAATTTCGAGCAGCGAGCAGAGCTATCAGCCGCACGCTCTGCGCAGGCTTCAGGAAGTCGCAACGGTCGCGCCCGACAACCCGACTCTCCAGATCCTCCTCGGCAACATGCATGTTTTCGAAGGAAACGAGCCGCAGGCGGCACAGCACTATCGCCGCGCGATCCAGATGAGCGACGCCGCCGGCGCACACGTGAACCTCGGCAACCTGCATTTCCTGCAGAACGACTATCAGGCGGCAATCACCGAATACGGCGCGGCTCAGAAGCGCGATCCGCAGATGGCGATCGCGTTCTACAACGACTCGGTTGCGAGCGGCGAGACCTATCGCTTCAATCAGCAGGGCCAGAAACTCGAACAGGCGAAGAACATCGACCGCGAGTCAATCGAGCAGCTTTCACAGAATCCCCCCGCGCAGAAAATTGCGATGTACCACCCGCCGGTGGCGACCGCATGGCAGGTTGCCACCGACGTGTCACGAAAGGGAGCGGCGCGCGCGCTGTTCGGGAACTATTCGTACTTCGATCCGGTCGCCACGGCGATGAATCCGGTCACGCTGGGCGCGCTCGCAGCGCTTCCGCTCGCGCTTCTTGTGTGGGCGAAGCGCAAGCGTGCCGGGCTCGCCGGATCGTGCATCAAGTGCGGCAGGACGTTCTGCCATCGCTGCAAGTCGGCTCGCGAGAGCTCGACCTATTGCACGCAGTGCATTCACATCTATCTCAAGCGCGATGGTGTCGCACTCGCGACCAAGCGGGCGAAGCTCGACGAAGTCTCGGATCATTACGCAAGCATCCTCCGCCGCAATCGCCTTTTCGCGACGTTCCTTCCTGGATCGGCGCAGATGCTCGAAGGGAAAACGCTCAGCGGAATGGCGGGCGTGGCCCTCTTCTTCCTGTTCGTTTCGGCGGCACTCTTGGCGGGGCGTCTGGCGCCCGCCATCGGCCCACTCGCGGATACCGCGCAACTGGCGGTCCGCGTCGCCGCCATCGTTCTCGCAGTGATCGTCTGGTTGTTCCTTTCGCTTCCGGTCTATCGGAGGCGCGCGGTCGCGTAACCTGTCATGGCACTCGAAGGCACACTCAAAGACTTCAGTCTCGCGGACATCTTCCAGCTCATCGGGCTGCAGAGAAAGACCGGCGTGCTGACGTTGCGCGGACAGGAAGACACCGTGACGGTGACCTTTCTCGACGGCAAAGTGGTCGGGGCCGACTCTCTCAATCGCCGGCTCGAGAACCGCCTCGGCACCGTTCTGATGCGAACCGGAACGCTGACGCAGGATCAGCTCAACCGTGCGCTCGAGATCCAGCGCGAGACGCTTCAGCGCCTCGGCTTCATCCTCACTCACTACGGAATCATCTCCGCTGATTCGCTCAAGGGCGCCATCCAGCTCCAGATTCTGCAGATCGTCTACCGCCTCTTCCGCTGGAAAGACGGCGACTACCACTTCTCACAGGAAACAACGATCGAGTACGACCGCGACAATGTCACGCCGATCACCGCCGAGTCGATCCTGATGGAAGGCGCGCGGATGATGGACGAATGGCCCATCATCGAGAAACGCCTCCGCTCGTACGACATGGTCTTCCGCAAGAAGCTGACCGACCAGGAGATCGTGGTCGTCGGCTCGGAAGATGCGGACGAGGTCGACTTCGATCCCGATACGACGAGCGCGCGCAAACGGAAAGCAGTCGGCGGCGACAAGATTCGCATCTCGCAGGAAGAGAAGGCGATCTACGACCTCGTCGACGGCACCACCACGGTCGCAGACATCATCGAGTCGAGCAAATTCTCGGAGTTCGACACAGCGAAGGCACTGTACGAACTGCTCACGCGCGACCTGATCGAGGAAGTGCGCGGCAAGCGAGCAGCCGCAGTGGTCGAGCAGGGATCGCCCGTCGACGAAAGCGAGGTCGCCGAGACGCCGGTTCCTCTTCCACTCGTGATCCTGCTGACGATCATCGCGATCGCGTCCCTCGTGACTTCGATCCGCAATCCGCTCAACCGCCTCACACCGCTGCGCGGCGGAACATCGGCGGTCGTCTCTGCGCAGAAAGCGGTCTCGATGCAGCGCATCGAACAGGTTGGACAGGCCATCGAAGAGTACAACCTCATCAACGGCCGGATGCCCGCGCGTATCAGTGACCTCACCCCCGACTACATCTCCGCCACGCTCCTGCACGATCCCTGGGGCAACGCGTACAAGTACATCCCCCGCCCCGAGCGCTACCTGGTCGTCGGATTCACCCCCGACGGAAAAGCGGACACCGATCTATTTCTCTCGCGCGCGATCGACATCGGTCCGACGACTCCAGCGCCGACCAGCCGCCCCGACCGCGGCGGCATTCAGTTGATCGAATAGAGCTGAGTGCTGAGTCCTGAGTCCTGAGTAGAGAGACGCGGAACACGGAGCGATGCAGCGGCGGGCCAACGAATGGTCTTTTCTGCCGAAGGCCGCCAGGCCGACTCAGCACTCAGGACTCAGCACCTAAAGCGGCACGACGAATCGCAGCTTCTGCGTTTCCAGCCCGAAGTCGACCGGGGTCGAGGTCACGCGCTCACCATCGGCGTAGACCTCGAGCGGGCGCTCGCTCTCGAATCGAAACTTCATTCCTCGCCCCGTTTCAACGAATGAGCTGCGCACGTGCGTCCCGTTGTACGCGCGCGGAAGCGTCTTGAGAAGTTGC
Source organism: Thermoanaerobaculia bacterium (assembly GCA_016650215.1). GTDB lineage: Bacteria > Acidobacteriota > Thermoanaerobaculia > Gp7-AA8 > Gp7-AA8 > JAENWF01. The sequence goes on along the minus strand of JAENWF010000171.1, from coordinate 4,922 downwards.
ACGCGCGATGTGCGATGCACGATGCAGTAGTCGAGTATGCCGTCGTCAATCACCGCCTCGGGGACGATCCGGATTCCGCCGCCGTAGCGACTGGAACTGCCGACGACCGCAAACATCATCTCCTCGCTCCGCACCTCCCCATCCCTCGTGATCGTCACTCGATGCGGCACGAACGATGGCAGCACGCGGAGGATCGCGTAGAGATACACCGCCGACCCGCGAAGGAATCGCACGTTACGGTTCGCGAACGCTGCAACCTCTGAGTCGAATCCGAGACCTGCTACGCCGACGTAGCGGATTCCATTTGCGAGGGCGACATCGACTTCGCGAACGCGGCCACTCAGCGCGACGTCACACGCCTCGCGCAGGCCGCGCGGCAGACGGTTCACTTTCGCGAAGTCGTCGCCTGACCCCTGGGGGATGAGCGCGAGGGTGCCTCGCTCGAGATCGAAGTCGCGGATCGCGAGATTCAGACTCCCGTCACCGCCGCAGACGACGACCCGGTCGTACACTCCGCGCGAACCTTCAGCCGCCAGGCGCGTCAGATCATCGGAACTGCTGCTCGCGTGGACGTCCACCTCAGCCCCACGTTGCCGCAGGTAGCGCTCGATCTCGGCCGCGTGACGCAAGGCCCGGCCGCGCCCCGCGTACGGGTTGTAGATGAGTTTCAGCTTCACGTTCGGATAATGTTGCCAGCTATGAAGTCGCCGCGCATCGCTTTCTTTCTCTTCGCCGTCACGTTCGCGTGCAAACCGGTCGCGGAATCGCAGCCGGTCGAGGCGCGTCCCGCCCCGCAACAGCAGACGATCCCGCCGAGCGTGAGTGCCGCGCGCCGGAGCCCGGTGGCGGTCGTCGCGCACAACGTGCTGCCCACGGTCGTCAACATCGAGACGGAGGCCACCATCCGCCGCCGGCGGGCCGACCCGTTCTTCGACCCGTTCGGATTCTTCGGCGGTGAGGAGACCGCTCCGACGATGCGGCCGCAGTCGCTCGGCTCCGGGTTCATCTGGTCCAGTGACGGGATCATCGTGACGAACCATCACGTCGTCGAAGGGGCATCGCGGATTACGGTCAACTTCACCGATCAGACGCAGCTCGTCGCGAAACTGATCGGCGTCGATCCCGACAGCGATCTAGCCGTTCTTCGCGTCGACGCGAAGAATCTTCCAGCAGCGCCGATCGGCACCTCCTCCGATCTCATGATCGGCGAGACGGTGGTCGCCGTCGGAAATCCCTACGGACTCAGCGGAACTGTGACTACCGGCGTCGTGTCGGCACTCGGGCGATCGGTCCCGTCGAAGGAAGCGGGCCGTACCTTCACCGACTTCATTCAGACCGACGCGTCGATCAACCCGGGCAACTCCGGCGGACCTCTGCTGAACATCGAGGGGAAAGTCGTCGGAATCAATGTCGCAATCTATGCGCAGGCACAGGGAATCGGATTCGCGATCCCCGTCGACCGCGCGAAGAAAGTGATCGAGGACCTGCTTCGTTACGGCCAGGTTCACAGCGCCTGGATCGGAGCGGTCACCGCGACGCTGACCGCGGAGGAAGCGCGGCGGCTCAATATCCGCGCGACGCGTGGCGCACTTGTTGCGCGCGTTTTCAACAACTCCCCTTCCTCGGCGGCCGGTCTTCGTCCCGGCGACGTGATCACGGCAGTCGACGGCAAGGCCGTCGACTCGCGCGAAGCCTTCTCGACATTCACCGCCACGGTGGCAGCAGGAGTCCCGATCTCGCTGACGATTGCACGCGAAGGAGGCACGCGAGCGATCCCGCTTCGTCCATCCGATCCGCCACGCAGTCTCGGTCTCAGGATTCTGGCCGAGATCGCGGGACTAAGAGTCGCCGATCAGTCGCGCAGCGTCGTCATCGACGAGGTCGCGCGTGGATCGCGCGGCGAGAACATCGGTCTATCGCCGGGCGACGTCATCGTCGGCGTCAGCGGTGTCGAGGTGCGCTCTGTCGCCGATCTCGACAATGAGCTGACGAAAGCCTTGGATCGTTCGTCCATCGTGCTGTCGGTCGCTCGAGGGAGATACGTGTACAACCTGACGTTCCCGATGGGACTGTGAGGGGCTGGCCGTTGGGGTATCGGGCAATTAGCGCTCTGAAGAAATCCGCCTCTGTGTGGCGCCGTCGCCCCGCGGCGGCGCTCCTTTAGTAGGACCGGAATCGTGATGAGTCAAAGAGGGCCGCCGCGGGGCGACGGCGCCACACAGAACCGCAATCCTTCGCTTCGCTCAGAGGCTGGGGGGAATCGTGGCCTGCCGCGGTGCCACCGCTGACCCTTCGCTGCGCTCAGGGTTGCATTTTTTCGGCTCAGGATGCCATGAGGGGGAACAGCGCCATCTGCGGCATTTCGAAACGCGGCGGCGGAGACTTCGGACGCTGGAACTCGCTGCGGCGCCGGCCGAGGAGCAGAAAGAGATTCAGGCGGATCCACTCCTGCGCCTCGCGGTGATAGCAGAACTTCCGTTCCGCCGACTGAAAGCGGCGGTTGTGATTCCCGCCGAGCACGTGGTGCAGATACTCGTGGTGAATCACCGACTGCACAAAGTAGGCGGGGATATGGGCCGAGTTCAGCAGCGGATGAATTCGGATCTCGGCCGTGTGATGGTTGTAGGAGCCGAGGCGGATCGAGCGCCGGCGCTTGCGAGTGATCTGCTGCCCCCATCGCACGGGCAGCGGCGGATACTTGCCGAAATACGTCCGATGCACCTCAGCCGCGAGCGAGGCGAGGTGATGCTGGTTGTTGCCTGGCACCGGGAGTGGAATCAGCAATCGCCTGTATTGTCAGGACGATTGCTCCACTTTGCAAGTGCTCGCTACTCGTCGTCGCGATTCATGACCCGGCTGACGTTCGCCAATACTGCCGCGGAGAGCATGGCTGAGCCGGCTCCGACGATCTCGTCGCTGCGCCGCATCCCGAGGTAGACGCCGACGCCAACGCCGAGAACCACGGCGGTCAGCGGGAAGCTGCGGATGTGGCCCTTCCACTCCTCCGGCAGCAGATTCTCGACCTCGTCGAACAAAGCCTGCGGCCCTCCCTCAGCGATCGCGGCGCCGAGCGACTCGGCGCGCTCGCGAAGCGGAAAATCGAAATCGAGCCCTGCCGCCGAGCTCTCGTGGTCGTGACTCCCCTTGCCCCTCTTGGCTGCCATCTGTCCTTCTCCTGATTACTGACTATTCGCCGTCGTCTCTTCGCAGCAGCATCCCGATGACAAAGCCGACGCCGATCGAGATCAGCAGCGCTTTGCCGGGATTCGACTTCACGTAGGTGCGAACCTGGTCTGTCACCGCGCCAAAATCGACGTCCTCGACCTTCTCGCGCATCCGGTTGTACTTGTCGCCGACAAACTCCTTGGCCTTTCCAAAGCGGCCGGAGCCTTCGCTCTCGCCTTCTGTGGTCTCGCCCCCGGTGGAACGTCTGTTTTCGTCCATGCAACCTCCAATTCGTGACCGAATGTATGTCCTCCGGCTGTACCGGTCAAACGAGAGAGCGATTCTGCATCGTGCATGCCGATCTTTCCGCTGACCCGATCATTGCCAGCGCGTGATTCCTCGCATAGGCTCGGAACGACATCAGCGAATGCGCGTCTCTCTCCAGAATGTCTCGCACGATTACGAGGTCACGGAGACTTCGGCCGCCGTTCACGTGCTCGATGACGTCTCTCTCGAGATTGCGGCCGGCGACTTCGCGGTGCTGATGGGAGCATCCGGCAGCGGCAAGTCGACGCTTTTGAACCTGATCGGCGCGGTCGATCGTCCAACGGCCGGGCGCCTGCTTCTCGGCGACATCGAAACTTCGTCGCTGCGCGAGAAGGACCTCACTCGCCTGCGCCGCGAGTCGATCGGCTTCATCTTCCAGTTCTTCAACCTCATTCCCACGCTCGACGTTTTCGAGAACGCCGCATTCCCTCTTTCGCTCGCGGGAGTCGGGAGGAAGGAGATTGAAACGCGCGTTGGAGTGGCGCTTACCGACGTCGGCCTGGAGCATCGGACGCGGCACTTTCCGAACGAGCTTTCCGGCGGCGAGATGCAACGCGTCGCAATCGCGCGCGCGATCATCCACCGCCCGCGCCTCATTCTCGCGGACGAGCCGACAGGGAACCTCGACTCGAAGAGCGGCGAGGCTGTGCTGGAGTTGATCCGCAACGTCCATCGGACGCAGCGGCCGACGATCGTGATGGCGACGCATTCCGACCGCGCCGCGTCATTCGGTGATTACATCGTCCGCGTCGCCGACGGACACGTCTCGCGATGATCGCCCGCGCGCTCGTGCTCCGGCCGCTCGTTCACGAGAAGCTGCGTACGGTCCTCACGGTTCTCGGCATCGCGGTGGGCGTCGCGGTCGTCGTGGCGATCCAGCTGGCGAATCAGAGCGCGCTACGCGCGTTCCGCGAGTCGGTCGATGCGGTCGCGGGACGCGCCAACTACCAGATTGCCGGCGACTCCGGCTCGATCGACGAGCGCGCGTTGCTCGCGCTTCAGCCTCTCTGGCAGCGCGGCGTCCGCTTCGCGCCAGTCATCGACGTCGAAGGAATCGTCGAGCCATCGCAGCTCCCGATCCGCATTCTCGGCGTCGACCTTCTCTCCGATCTGCATTTCCGCGACTATCGTTATGCGACGGTGCTCACCGGGAGCGGCCAGGACGCGTCAGCGAAGATCACCGAGTACCTGGAGCTCTTCCGTCCCGACTCACTGATTCTTCCCGCTCCATTCGCGCAACAGCAGGGCGTCGCGATCGGGCAGACGATCACGCTCAACGTGCTGGGGAATCGCCGCGTCTTCACGGTTCGCGGCATTCTCGAGGCGCGCGGTCCGGCGACCGCATTCAACGGCAGCATTGCCATCTGCGACATCGCGACCGCGCAGCGGAACTTCGGCCTGGCGGGGCGTCTCACGCGCGTCGATCTGAT
>JAENWF010000170.1 GCA_016650215.1 Thermoanaerobaculia bacterium | reverse complement strand
CTCCAGCGTCGCGCCTCACCCAACGTTGAGTTCCTCGGCTCCGTAGATAGAGCGAGGATCATTGAAAAGCTCGCGTACGCGCAGAGTCTGATCCTGCCGGGAATCGAGGATTTCGGCATCACGCCGCTTGAAGCGATGGCGCTTGGAACACCAGTCGTGGCATATCGCGCCGGGGGCGCGCTCGACACGGTCGCCGACCGGGTGAGCGGGATTTTTTTCGACGAGCCGGTGGTAGAGTCGCTTCAAAGCGCTCTCGATGAAGTCGAGAAGCGGCAATGGGATCGGGATGAGCTGCGGCGCCACGCCGCGAAATTCTCTCGCGCGCGGTTTCTCGAGCAATTCGCGGCATCGCTCGACCGCCTTCAATCGGCCAGATGATCGACAAAAAACACAAAGCTCTCGCGTCCGTTTATCTGATCAACGACGCCGTTGCTTCGAACCTGGCGATGCTCTGTGCGTGGTTCCTCCGTTTCCAGTTCGAACTGATTCCGGTGACGAAGGGGCAGCAGGACTTTTCGACCTACGTGAAGATCCTCCCGATCGTCACGATCGTCTTTCCTCTCGCGTTCGCGGTGCAGGGGCTGTACACGATCCGCCCGACGCGTGGAAGAACGGAAGAGTGGCTGCAGGTCGCGATCGGCTCGGTCGTCGCGACGGTCGTTCTATCGGGAGTGCTGCTCTGGGTCCGGCCGGGCCAGCCCGATGTCTTCTATTCGCGCGCGACGCTGGCGATGTTCCTCGTCTGCGCGATGTTCTTCGCAATCCTCGGACGCGCGATCGTTCGCGGCGCAATGGAGCGGCGGCATCGCGCGGGCCGCGACCTCGACCGCGTGCTCATTGCCGGAAACGGGGAACTCGCTCGCGCGGTCGTCGAGCGGGTCAATGCGCATCGTGATGAGCTCGGCTTCCTCATCGTCGGCTTCCTCAGGAACGGCGAGGAGGGACAACTCGGCGCGCTTCCATGCCTCGGCACCGTCGAGAACGCGGAACAGGTGGTGAGGGAACATGAGATCGCTCATGTCTTCGTCGCGCTGCCTCACGCGTCATCGGCGGCGATGATGGCCCTCCTCGACACGCTCGGCTGCAATCTCGTGTCGATCCACGTCGTTCCCGATCTTCTGCAGTTCATGGTGCTCCGCTCGCGGGTCGAGGATCTCGACGGTCTGCCGACGATCAATCTGTCGGAGACGCCGCTCGAAGGATGGAGTCGATTTCTCAAGCGTGGATTCGATCTCGCAGTGGCCGCCGCCGCGCTCGCCGTCCTTTCTCCCGCGATGCTTCTGACAGCGATCGCGATCAGGCTCGAGGATCGCGGTCCGATCTTCTATCGGCAGGTGCGGATGGGACTCGACGGGAAACCGTTCGACATTCTCAAGTTCCGCTCGATGAGCGTGGGGGCCGAAACCGCGACCGGGGCGGTCTGGGCCGACCGCGATGATCCGCGCCGGACAAAGGTCGGCCGCCTGATTCGCGCCTGGTCGATCGACGAGCTCCCGCAGCTCTGGAACGTTCTGATGGGCGACATGAGCGTAGTCGGCCCCCGTCCCGAGCGTCCGCAGTTCGTCGAACAGTTTCGCGCCGAGTATCCGCACTACATGCTCCGTCACAAAGTCCGTGCCGGCATGACGGGATGGGCGCAGGTCCACGGATGGCGCGGCAACACATCGATCCGGATGCGGATCGAGCATGATCTGTACTACATCGAGAACTGGTCGCTCATTCTCGATCTGAAGATTCTCTTCATGACGATTCGGCACGGACTCAAGCACGAGAACGCGTATTAGGGCGGGCGCGGGGGGCAGGGGGGCACGGGGGGCGCGGGGGGCATCCTGAGCCGCGAAGACGGCGAAAGATCAACGGTGGCACCGGATCAATCTGTCCTTGAATCGTACATGGCACGTCCGCCCCGGTGCCACCGCTGACCCTTCGCTTCGCTCAGGGTTGAGAGCCTAGCCCATATAATCCGCGGCCTACATGGGTAAACAGTCAGAGACTTACTTTCAACGTGCACAGGAAGTCATCCCGGGAGGGGTGAATTCGCCTGTCCGGGCGTTTCGCGGCGTGGGCGGCACTCCGCTCTTCATCGAGACCGCGCAGGGTTCGCGCATCTTCGACGCCGATAATCTTCAGTACATCGATTGCGTCGGATCGTGGGGTCCGATGATTCTCGGACATGGACATCGCTACGTCGTCGAGGCGGTGAAGAAGGCGGCGACGAAAGGCTTTTCGTTCGGCGCTCCGACGTTCGCCGAAGTGGAGCTGGCGGAGATGATCATCGCCGCAGTGCCCTCGATCGAGATGGTGCGGCTGGTCAACTCCGGCACCGAGGCGACGATGAGTGCGTTGCGCCTCGCGCGTGCGGCGACCGGTCGAAGCAAGGTCATGAAGTTCGACGGCGGCTATCACGGCCATGTCGACTCGCTGCTGGTCAAAGCGGGATCGGGCGGCGCGACGTTCAACGTTCCCGATTCCGCCGGTGTCCCTGAAGAGCTCACCAAGCTCACAATCAGCGTTCCGTACAACGACCTCAAAGCCGTGCGCGCGGCGATCGACAACGAATTCGCGGCGATCATCGTCGAGCCGGTCGCGGGAAACATGGGCTGCGTCCCGCCGGGCGAAGGCTTCCTCGAAGGCCTTCGGACGATCTGCGACGAGCACGGCGTGCTCCTCATCCTCGACGAGGTGATGACCGGATTTCGCGTTGCCTACGGCGGCGCGCAGTCGCGCTTCAATATCAAACCGGATATCACCACGCTCGGCAAGATCATCGGCGGCGGCATGCCGATCGGGGCATACGGTGCCTCGCGCAAGCTCATGGAGCTCGTGTCGCCTCTCGGCCCGATGTATCAGGCCGGAACCCTCTCTGGGAATCCGGTTGCAGTCGCGGCCGGAAAAGCGACGCTCGGTGTGTTGAAGAACTCCTCGATCTATCAGGATCTCGAGGAGCGAAGCGGCGAGTTCGAGGCCGGCGTGCTCCACGCCGCTGACAAGCATGGCGTGCCGATCACGATCAACCGCGTCGGCTCCATGTGGACCATGTTCTTCAACGATGGCCCGGTGACCGACTTCGAGTCGGCGAACCGCTCGAACCGAGAGAAATTCGCACGCTTCTTCCACCTGATGCTGGGCGAAGGCGTCTACCTCCCGCCATCGCAATTAGAAGCGGCGTTCTTCTCCGCTGCTCATGCGAAGAAGGACATCCTGCAACTCATTGAGCGCGCGGACCGCTCGCTGAAAAAGGTTGCGTGGGAGTTTGAGCGCTGAGGGGTGGGTGGGGGAATGCAAAATGCATTTTGCATTTCGTCTCTTCACACGTTTTCCCGCAACTTCACCAGCGTTTCCGCCTCCGCCGCTTCATGCAACGCCACGACAGAGGCCCACGCCCGATCCGCTCGTTCAAGTAGAGCGCCCTTCCGCGCGCCATCGGTCAGGCCGCCGAGGTTGATGCAGACGTTCTGATAAGCGCCCGCGGCGGATGCTCGGGCGACCTGCGCGCCGACGCCCGCGTCCGAGAGTGATGCCTGCAATCCGATGCGTCCGATCTCGCGGCAAAGTTCGATGACCTCAGGACACTTCTCGAGCACGCCGAGCGGTACCTCGGTCGCGCCGACGGTCGCCTCCGCGAGTGCTGCGTCGCGCTCTCTCGATTCTTCCGGCGTCGCTTTCGACATCCGCATCGCGTCGAGCAGACGATCGAAGGCGGCGGTGTCGGCATCGACCGCCGCGAGGAGCTGATCCTTCAGCTCCTGCGAGCGCGTCGCGATGCGATCGAGATCCGGCTGCTTCGACTCGAATCCCTTCTTCTCAT
>JAENWF010000169.1 GCA_016650215.1 Thermoanaerobaculia bacterium | reverse complement strand
TGCATGACGTGGCGCCGGCTTCAGCCGGCGGCTTTTCGTTCCCTCTGGCTGTGGCGCCTCGCGCCATTCCTTCGCTCAGGATGACAACGGCGCGCGATCCTGTGACTCGTCACAGCGTCACCAGCGTTCTGTCATAAACTTCCCCCGTCATGGCGAAGAACTTCGAGATCCTCTGTCCCTGTTGCGAGGCGACGCTGGTTGTCGACCGGCTCAGCGGCGAGGTGCTGCTGCACAAGGCAAAGGTGACGAAGGGGGGCAGCGCGTCGCTCGAGTCGATGGTGTCGAAGCTCGAGGAGCAGAAGAGCGAGGCGTCGCGGCGATTCGACAAGCAGATCGAGAGTCAGAAAGACCGCGCGCGGATTCTCGAAGAGAAGTTCAAAGAGGCGATGGCGCGCGCCGAGAAATCGGACGAGAAGGTCTTCAACCCGATGGATCTCGACTGACGCATGAAAGAACTGAATTTCGATCCCGATGCCGCGGCCGGATCGGCGAGCGGCATCTACGGCCTCCCTTTCACACCTGAAGAATCGAGAGTCGTCGTCATTCCCGTTCCGTTCGAGGCAACGACTTCGTACGGCGGCGGCACCTCGCGAGGTCCAGCCGCGGTCCTCGAAGCCTCGCGCCAGGTCGATCTCTACGATCGTGATACCGGCAGGCCGTACGCGGCAGGCATCGCGATGCTCGACGTCCCGAAGAAGATCGTTCGCTGGAACCGCGAGGCGAAAGCGCTCGCGGCTCCCGTGATCGCAGCGGGTGGCGCCGTGAATCGCAAGACCCGGGCGGCCGCGGCGAAGGTGAACGAGATCAGCGAGGCGGTGAACGAATGGGTCTACGAGCAGGCCTCCTCACTCCTCGAGCGCGACAAGCTGACCGTGGTCCTCGGCGGCGATCACGCCGTCCCCTTTGGCGCGATCCGCGCGCACGCCGAGCACTATCCCGCCATGGGAATCCTGCACCTCGATGCGCATGCAGACCTTCGTGATGCGTACGAGGGATTCACCTGGTCGCATGCATCGATCTTTCACAACGTCATGACGCGTCTGCCGAAGGTCGGCAAGCTCGTGCAGGTCGGCGTCCGCGACCTCGGCCAGGCCGAGAACATGATGATCGAAACCTCGAAGGGGCGCATCAAGACGTTCTTCGACTCAGATGTCGCAGCGCGAAAAGACGAAGGAATTCCGTTCGGGACGATCGCAGACGAGATCGTCGCGACGCTGCCGGATGATGTCTATCTGTCGTGGGACATCGATGGCCTCGACCCAACGCTCTGTCCCGGCACCGGAACGCCTGTTCCCGGCGGGCTGTCGTGGAACGAAGTCATCGCGCTGCTTCGTGCAATCAAACGCTCCGGAAAACGGATCGTTGGCCTCGATCTCTGCGAAGTCTCGCCGGGTGAGACTGAATGGGACGCGAACGTCGGCGCGAGACTTCTCTACAAGATGATCGGGTTCGCACTTTTGACGCAGCGCTGAGCGTGTCACTAAGCAGTTCAACATTCAACATTCAACATTCAACATTTCGCTTCGAACGCGTACGGGAATGTTGAACGTTGAATGTTGAATGTGAAGAGAGCTAACCCCCCGGCACGCGCGGGATTGGCGGGATTCCTGTCGCGTTGACCAGATTCGCGAGCGCGTCCGCACGTGAGAGCGTGCCGTTGAGGAACGCCTGCCAGTGGGTCTCGAGCGGTCGCTGCAGGCCGCGAAACGCGCGGTCGTACATCTGCTGCCGGTACGCGTACGGTTGGTATTCGCTCACGCCGCGCGTACGGAGTGCGCGGCGCGTCAGTTCGCCTGAGGTGTAGAAGAGCACCGCGTGCCAGAGCTGCCGGGGTGCAAGCACGCCGGCTTTCTGCGCGTCCGACTGGATATCGGGGCCGATGGCGCCGTTCGTCGGACCGACGATCGCATGCGACGCTTCATGAAACAGCATCTCGAGCGCTGCGAACCCCTGGTAGCCGGCGTCGCGGCTGGAGACGGTCGTATGAACGAAGCCGTTCGACGCGGTCGTGTAGGCGCCGAGCTCGCCCGCGAACGGTGTGACATCGACGCGGACGCGCGCCGGGAACGGAGCTCCGTAAACCCGCGAGTGCTCCGCGGCCAGCTCTTCGCTCGTTTCCGCGAGCAGCCCGCGGGCGGCGGATATCCAGAAGCGATTTGCGCGATCGTCGGCGGGCCACATCTTCCGCCGGTAAAGCGGCGCGGCCGCGTTGAGCACCCCCGCCAGCTCCGGGCCGATCGAATCCGGCACACCGTCGCCGGAGTTCGAGAGCGCGTCGTTGATGCGCGTCAGGTCGTCATCGGCGAAGGGGAGCCGGTCGCCGAAGCGGAGCCGATACGCAGTGACCGATGCGGTCCACGAGCCACGTTCAGCGTCGGTGAGCGGCAGATCTGCGTCCTGCTGCGCGGCAGCGAGCAGCGTCTGATGGAGGTTCACCCAGAAGTTGCTTTGCAGCTCCCATCGCTCCGTGGCCGACGCGGTGGTCGCTGCAAGCAGGAGCGCCGCGGCGAGTATGCGTTTCACGAAGCCTCCAGTTCGCGCAGGACGGAAACCTTCGCGTCGATCATGACACGGTGCTCGAGACCGAGGAGATCGGCCAGCTTGCGAACGAGGTAACCCTCGTAGTCGGTGAGCCGCCCGTCGGAGTAGACGACGCGCCACATGGTGCGGACGATGTCGATCCGCTCGTCGAGCGACGCGTTCTTCCGGATGAAGTTCGTGAGGGCGAAGTGGTCGATCGTGTTGTTGCGGATCTCGGTCGCCTCGTCGATGAGCTCGCGCGTCGAGGCATCATCGAGCGCGAATACACGCTGAAGGTATGTGGTGACGTTTCCGTCCTCGACGGGGGAGAATGAGCCGTCGGCATGCGCGATCTCGAGCAGGACTGCAGCCGTCGCGAGGCGAATCGGAGCGTGGGTGCTGCGATCGCTCTCATCGGGAGGCGCCGCCAGCTCCTCCTTGAGTCGTTTCATCAATCGTGCGAAGCTCACGGCGGGAGTTTAGCCCAGGGATACGACATGCCACGAATCGACATTCGCAACATCAGTGACCGCGCGTACGCGTGGGTGTTCGGTATTACGCCGCGACTTGACGCGTCTCAGGAGGCGGTGCTTCTTCAAACGGTCGACTCGTTCCTGGCCGGCTGGGCGGCTCACGGCCAGCCGATCACGTCGGCGCGCGAGGTTCGCGAGGGGAGCTTTCTGGTCGTCGCGGCCGAGAACGACACCGACCGCACCGGCTGCTCGATCGACCGCCTGTTCGGTACGCTTCGCAGACTCGAATCCGAGCTCGGCATTTCGATCGTCGAGGCGAGCCGGGTCTTCTATCGGACTCCCGACGGTAACGTTGCCGCTGCATCGCGTGAGGAGTTCCGCGAGAGGGGCGACGCGACGACGACAGTCTTCGACACGACGGCTGAATCGCTCGGTCAGATACGGTCGGGCTCGTGGGAACGTGCTGCGCGCGACTCGTGGCATCGCGCACTTCTTACCTAAATTGCTGGTATCTGGTGACTTAGCCCGGCAATTTCCTAGCACAGCCCTTGCAACGTTCCGCCGCGGGATGACTGAGAAGACCCGTGTGCTCGTGGTCGATGACGATCCGGCAATTCGCAAGCTGCTGGAGCGTGTCGCCGTCCGTGCCGGCTTTACGGTGGAGACGGCGCGAGATGGCGTCGAAGCGCTCGAGCTGCTTGAAGTGAATCAATACGAGATCGCCATCGTCGATCTGATGATGCCGCGCCTCAGCGGCTACGAGCTCGTGCAGAAAATCAGCGAGATTGATCCGCGTCCAGTCGTCCTCGTCGCCACCGCGATGGCCAACGCCGACGTCGCGACTCTCGATGACTCAATGGTGCGACGTGTCATCCGCAAACCGTTCGACATCAAGGCGATCTCCGACGTGCTGATTGAAACGGAAAGGCAGATCGAGGAGCGCCGCGCGCTCGCGAATGAAGGCGTGAAGGTAGCGCCGGAAGGAGCGGTCCTGCCCGTTCTCGTTCCGCGCAGCTCAGCTCCTGAGCCGGAGCCTCGCATCACCGCCGATTCCGACGACGAGAACGCTGCCCCCAAGCGCGTCAGCTAGAGAGTCATTCCGAGCTGCGCTCGCGCTCGAAATGACTACCCGATTGCCAGGTTGACCAGCGCCTGCTGCTGCTCTTCGTGCCGATGGTGCGAGCCAGTCGCGGGTGCAGCGGCGACAGGCCGGCCTGCGTAGCGCAGCCTCTGGCCTGAGCGGAGGAGTCCGCCGAGCCGCTCATGAAGGAACGGCCACGCTCCCATGTTGCGCGGTTCTTCCTGCACCCACACGACCTCGGTCGCATTCGGGAACTTTGCGAGCGCATCCGCAAGGATCGGTTGAGGGAACGGATAGAACTGCTCGAGCCGGATGATTGGAATCGCCGCGTTCGCCTTGCCGCGCGCCGCGCGAAGGTCGTAGTAGACCTTTCCGGCCGTGATGATGACGCGCTTTACGTCGCCGGCATTCTCGAGCTCATCACCAAGAACCGGCTCGAATCGCCCGTTGGTCAGCTCTTCGACCGTCGATACAGCCGCTGGATGCCGCAACAACGACTTCGGCGTCGTGATGATGAGCGGCTTGCGCGGATCGTTCTTCATCTGGCGCCGCAGCGCATGAAAGTACTGTGCAGGTGTCGTCGGATAAATCACCTGCATGTTGCCTTCTGCGCAGAGCGTGAGGAACCGCTCCAGCCGCGCGCTCGAATGCTCAGGACCCTGTCCCTCGTACCCGTGCGGCAGCAGCATGACGACGCCGCTGTGTTGTCCCCACTTCTCCTCGCCGCTCGAAATGAATTGATCGACGATCACCTGTCCGACGTTGAAGAAGTCGCCAAACTGCGCTTCCCACATGACGAGTGACGCGGGATCGGAGACCGAATATCCATATTCGAATCCGAGTACTCCGTACTCGGACAGGAGCGAGTCGTAAACGGAGAACGACGCCTCCGCCTGTGCCGAGGTCGTCTCGCTCGTGAGCGCGTTGTCGATGACGACCGGATCGGCCACCGGCGCCTGCGCGTTGTCTTTCGACAGCGCGTTCAGCGGCACATGACTCTGACCCGTGATCGAGTCGAAGAGCACCGCATGGCGATTCGAGAACGTTCCGCGACCGACATCCTGACCGCTGAGTCGCACGCGGAAGCCGTCGAGGAGCAGCGAGCCGAACGCCGCCTGCTCGCCGAACGCCCAGTCCATCGGCTCTTTTCCCTGGGCCATCGCGAGACGCTTTGCGAGCACCGGCTTGAGCTTCGGATGCGTCGCGAAGTCTTCCGGCACGGTCGTCAGCGCCTTGCCGATCTTGTCGAGCTGCTCGCGCGAGATCGAGGTGTCGGGAGAAGGTTCCTTCTGGAATCCGGTGATCTCCTCGTCGGTCCAGAGCGGATCGCGCTTTGAATGCGGCGATTCGTGTTCTTTCGTCCGGTCGAACGCTTCCTGAAGCTTCGTGTGGAAGGCATCGAGCCATGCCTCCGCTTCCTTCGGATCGATGTCGCCCTTGCGCAGCAGAGTCTCGGTGTAGATCTTCCGGATGGAGCGGTGCTCCTTGATCAGCTTGTACATCCGCGGTTGCGTGAGCGACGGCTCGTCGCCCTCGTTGTGGCCGTGGCGCCGGTAGCAGATCATGTCGATGACGACATCCTTCTGGAACTGCTGGCGGAACGCGTACGCGAGTTTCATCGAGCGAACGCACGCCTCGGGATCATCGCCGTTGATGTGGAAGATCGGCGCCATCACGGCCTTCGCGACGTCGGTCGCATACGTTGACGAGCGCGCCGATTCGGGGCCGGTTGTGAATCCAATCTGGTTGTTGATGATGACGTGAATCGTGCCGCCGGTGCGATAGCCCTTGAGCTGCGAGAGATTCAGAGTTTCGGCGACGACGCCCTGTCCCGCGAACGCCGCATCGCCGTGCAGCAGCACAGGAATGACGAACGCGCGCCTGCGGTCGCCGATGAGCATCTGCTTCGCGCGCGCCATTCCTTCGACGACCGGATCGACCGCCTCGAGATGGCTCGGGTTCGATGCGAGCGATAGCTTCAGAGTCGCGCCCGAGGGCGCCGTGTGTGTCCCCTGTGCGCCGAGGTGGTACTTCACGTCGCCCGATCCCTCGCGGCTCGACGGATCGATGTCGCCTTCGAACTCACGGAAGATCTGCTCGTACGATTTGCCGATGATGTTCGCGAGGACGTTGAGGCGGCCGCGATGCGCCATGCCGAGGACCGCTTCGACGACACCGTCGGCGGTCGCATCATTGAAGAGCTGGTCGAGCATCGGGATGAGCGCCTCGGCTCCTTCGAGCGAGAAGCGCTTGTGTCCGACGTATTTCGTATGGAGGAAGCGCTCGAACGACTCGGCGTCATTGAGCTTCATCAGGATGCGGCGCTTGCCGTCGAGGTCGATCGGCTGCTTGTTGCGCACAGGCTCCATCCGGTCCTGCAGCCACTTTTTCTGCGCTGTCTCCTGAATGTGCATGTACTCGGGGGCGATCTTGCCGCCGTATGTCTCGCGCACCGTGTCGAGGATGTCGCGGAGCTTCGCGACCATTTTTCCGCAAAGGCCGCCGCAGACGAACTCACGGTCCAGGTCCCACAGCGTGAGGCCGTAGTACGCCGGGTCGAGCTCCGGATGCTTACCGACGCGATACTCGAGCGGATCGAGATCCGCGAGGAGATGTCCACGCACGCGGTACGCGTTGATGAGCTGCAGGACTGCAGCTTCGCGCGCGACGACCTCGTCGCTGTTCGCGCCGCCGAAGTTGAGACGGTTGCGGTCCTTTGCCCATCGAACCGGCTCGTACGGGATGCGGAGATCGCGATAGATATCCTCGTAGAAATTGTCGGTGCCGAGGAGCAACTCGTGAACGCGGGCGAGGAATGCACCCGACTCAGCGCCCTGAATGATGCGATGGTCGTAGGTGGACGTCATCGTCATCACTTTCGAGATGCCGAGGTCCGCGAGGACGGTCGGATCAGAAGCGGAGTACTCGGCGGAGTAGTCGATCTGCCCGGTGGCGATGATCGTTCCCTGCGACTGCATCAGCCGCGGAACCGATGCGATCGTTCCGATCGTACCGGGATTGGTCAGCGAAATGGTCGTTCCCTCGAAATCGGAGATCTCGAGCGTGTTGCCCCGCGCCTTGCGGACGACGTCGTTGTATGCCTTGAGGAACTGCGCGAAGTCGAGCGACTGTGAGCGCTTGACGTTGGGCACCACGAGCGAGCGCGAGCCGTCTTTCCGCTCGACGTCGATCGCGAGGCCGATGTTCACCTCTTCGCGGTCGATCCTCACCGGCTGGCCTTCCTGCTGCGCATAGGCGGAGTTGAGGCGTGGATGATCCTTGAGCGCTCTGACGATCGCCCACGCGATGATGTGCGTGAACGACGCTTTCGACTGACCCGACAGCGACAGATGGTTGTTGATGACGCGGCGATTCTCTTCGAGGACCTTGACCGGGATGTTGCGGACGGAGGTCGCCGTCGGGATCGTCAGCGACACTTCCATGTTCTGCACGAGCTTCGACGCGACGCCGCGCAGCGGCACGATCGTTCCCGATCCGGCGGGCGGGGGGACGGGAGTGGGGCGGGTGGCGGGGGCTGGCGCGGCCGGCTTCGGCGCGGGCGCGGTTGTGGCCGCAGGTGCCTGAGCCGGCGAGGCCGCCGGAGCAACACTCTCCGCCGGCTCATCCTCGGCTGGCTGCACGTAATCCTGAAAAAACTCGCGCCAGCTCGCGCTCACCGACTCCGGATTCGCGCGGTACTTCTCATACAGCTCTTCGATGAACGCGATGTTGGCGCCGTAGTCCTGAGTAGCTGAAGACATGCAGGGGTTCCTAACTCCGTTCAGGAAGATTGAATTCTAGACTCCTGTAAGTGGTAAGTGCTGAGTGCTGAGTGCTGAGTAAGCAGCACACCGCAGCACTCAGGACCCAGCACTCAGGACTCAGCACTCAAGCCTCGGTGCTGTCGACAATCGTATGCGAGAGCGATGTGAGTCCGAGCCAGCCGAAGCCGGCAGCGAAGCCGCCGAGGACGTCGGATGGAAAGTGTACGCCGAAGTAGATGCGCGAGAAGCCGACGGAAAGGACGATGAGTCCCGCGAGCGTATGCACAGCAGCTTGTGCAGGTAGCGAATGCCGCTCGACGAGGTGATGGGCGACGATCGGGTAGGTCGCTGCCGAGAGAAGGGAGTGGCCGCTCGGGAAGCTGTGTGATCGCGGCAACTTGATCCGGCGCGCGAGCTCCTGCGGGCGCTGCCGCTGAAAAATGTTCTTGAGGATCGTGTTGATCGCCATGGCGCCGCCGGTGCTGATCGCCACGGTCCATGCGTCGTGTCTGCGTCCGCTCCGGAAAAGGGCGATCGCAGTAATGCCGGCAGCGGTACCGATCGCCACGTGCGATCCGAGCTGGGTGATCGCGTGCATCACGCGGGTCGTCTGCTCGTTATCGATCTGCTGCACGGCTTTCATGATCGCCGTGTCGTACGGGTCGGCGGTGCCGCTCACAACGTGGTCCGCCTGCTCCTTGAAAAACCAAAGGGCGAGAGACGCGAGGGCAACGCCCCCGGTCGTCCCGATGGCGAGCGGGAGAAAACGCTGGCGGCGTTTCGGTCGCTTGCGAGGTTCCTTTTTCACGGCGCGGAGTCTACAGCGGTTTGGCGAACGTGATGAACCGGTGTGCGGGTTCCGCACCACAGCTTCTGCGATAGAAATCGATCGCGTCGGTCCATGGAATCGTCACGCGCTCGTGTCCGAGGGCGCGGAGCTCCGAGAGCGCGGCGAGAAGGAGCCGGCGGCCGTGTCCTTTCTCGCGATGAGCCTTCGCGACGCCGGTCGGCCCGAACGTGCCGAGCCCGCGATTGTTCGCTTCCCACACCACGAAGCCGGTCTCCTCGATCCAGAGCGCCCGGGGCGCGGGGACGTCGAGCGCGCGCGCCGCTTCGAAGCGCCAGATCGCGCCGAATTCGCGCTCGACGAAGGAGAGGAATCGTTCGCGATCGCCCTGTGCGGGCGCGACGACTCCTTCCGCCCCGTGCAACGCCGCGTGCGGGGTCACGCCCAGGTTCCACGTCGAAGCCGTTTCATTGAATCCGCGCGCGCGCAGAAACGCGATCGTCGCGTCGTCGCTCTCGACCACACCCGGCGTGAAGTAGTTCCCCGGCTCGGCGCCGATGAGGCTCACATTTCCGAGAAGCGCGCTCCCGATTCCGCGCCGGCGGTAGCCGCGATCGACCAGGATCAGCCGCAGATACTTTCCGCAGGTGACCGACAGACCGCGGATCGCCCCCTCTTCCTCGACCACACGCGCGACAGGCTCGCCCGAGAAGCCGCGGCCGAAGCACTTTTCCTCGAGCACGCAGGCCAGATCGTAAGGAGAATCGCTCGCCCGAAGCGCGAGATCACGCAAGCGCGGCAATTGAGTCGTGGCCACGTGAATCGTGACGTTGGGCATGAAAGTAGTGTCGGCCAGGTACCTGGCCAAAGTCTATCGCCGCGAATAACCCGGCGTGGCGCCGTCCGTAAGAATAGGGAACGATGCGCGACGCTCTCCAGATTCTCGTCAGACCCCGGGCGACGATGCGCCGGATTCTCGATTCGGGACGACTTCGCTGGATGCCGCAGGTCATCGCGGCTGCGCTGCTCTCGTCGATGACGGAATCGAAGAACAGGCCGCTGATCAGTTCAGCCGTGCTTGTCGACACGCTGATGCAGAACGCGCCGATCATCGTCGGTGGCTTGTTGCTCGGCTGTGCGGCCGTCCTCCTTTTCTTCTATGGTCTGAGCTGGATCGCGTGGTTCGCCGGGCGGACGTTCGAGGGCACCGGCTCGCCGCGCGAGATTCGCAGCGCCCTGGCGTGGGGACTGCTGCCGGTGATCGTCGTGAGCGCGGTCCAGTTGCCGCTGATTCTCGCGCTGCCGGCGGGAACGTTCAGCGTCGACGTCCGCACGTGCGGGACTGCCGCATTCCTCGCAGGGCTCGGAGTGGTGATGCTCGCCTGGTATCTGGTCGTCGGATCGCTTGCTCTCGCCGAAGCACATCGAGTCTCGGCATTCGGAGGGATCGCATCGCTGCTGCTGACGTGGCTCTCGCCGGTTGTTCTCGTGGTCGCGGCAATCCTGAGCTTCCGCTGACGCGAAGGTCGTTGAATCTGTGTGGGCGGCGGGCGCCCTCGCCCGCCGTGCTCGGGCGGGGAGGGAGGAGAGACCAGGTGATGTGATGGCGCCTCTTTCGCAAGAGTTCGGTTGCGATGGACGGGCAGATCATCCGCTGTGCGCAATGCGGGCAGTCGAACCGCGTTCCTTCCCTCGGGAGCGGCGCGAAGGCGGTCTGCGGCAAGTGCAAGACGCCGCTCGAAGCCACCAACGGCGGCAAGCCGGTCGAGGTAACCGATTCGAGCTTCCAGTCCACGATTGCCAGCGGCGCGTATGTCGTCGATTTCTGGGCCGCCTGGTGTGGTCCCTGCCGGACGATCGCGCCGGTGATCGAGCAGCTCGCGGCCGAGCGCGCCGACGTCCGCTTCGCGAAGCTCAACGTCGATGAGAATCAGCGAACTGCCGCGCAGTTCGGCGTGCAGGGGATCCCGCTTCTGATCTTCTTCCGCGACGGGAAGGAGCGGGGACGTGTCGTCGGCGCGGTCCCACGCGCGAAGATCGAGTCGGCGATTCAGCAGTACCTCGGGTGAGCGCCGTGTTGCCTTCAAGCAAGGATCTGGAACTCTTCGCGAAGAAGGTCGTGATCGTCACCGGGGTTGCGATCCTTCTCGTCCTTCTCTGGATGGTGCGCGACATCCTCATCCTGATATTCATCGCGGCGGTGCTTGCCGCTGGAATCGCTCCGGCAGTGCACCGCGTCCGCGTCGTCTGGCGCTTCTGGTTCCATCGCCAGCTCGCGCGCGGAACGGCGGTGATGATCGTGTATCTGCCGTTCGTGATCGTCCTCGTGACGCTCGGCTTGATCCTTGTTCCGCAGCTCATCTCCGACTGGAAATCGCTCAGCAGTGATTTACCTGTCCTGGTCGAGAAGAACATTCTCGTGCCGCTCGAGAAATACGTTTCGATGGAGGGCGTGCGCGAGGCGCTGCGGGACGGCTCGATTGCCGAGGGGAGGATGTTCGGTTACGTGCGGGGTGCGGCGACCGTGGTTGCGGCGATCATCGCGATCCTGTTCATGATCGCGTACATGTTGATCGACGCGCACCGGCTGCGGAATCTGATCCTGCTCATCTATCCCACCGAATCGCGCGGGGAGCGGCGGCGAACTCTGAATCGTATGGCGCGGCGCATGACCTCGTGGCTCTCCGCGCAGTTGATTCTCGCGGCGATTATCGCTGTGACGACGTTCGTCACGCTCTTGATCCTTCGCATTCCCTACGCACTTCCGCTCGCGATTCTGGCGGGTATCGGCGAGATGGTCCCCGTCCTGGGCCCGATCCTCGGCGCGATCCCTGCGCTCGGGATCGCGCTTCTGAGCTCGCGCTGGCAGTTCTGGTCGGTGCTCGTATTCGCGATTCTTCTGCAGAAGATCGAGAACCTGTTCGTCGCGCCGCGCGTGATGGCGAGCAAAGTCTCGGTCTCACCATTGACGGTATTCATCGCGTTCATGATGGGCGGCACCCTGCTCGGCATCGTCGGCGCGATCATGGCGATTCCGGTCGCAGCGATTCTGCAGGTCGCTTTCGACGAGGTGTTCATCGCTCGACGGGAACGGCGTCAGGACATGGAACGCGCAGGGACGCTGCTTCGCCGCGTCGATTGAGCCGCGACTCCGGCTACAATCACCCATGCTGTTGAGAATTCGGTTCGCCGCCGTTGCCTCACTCCTCCTTTGTGTTTCCGTTCGTGCGCAGGAGCCGCAAAGCCTCTGGACGTTCCGCCATCGCGTCGAAGTCCGCGCGAACTATCGCGACAGCAATCACGAGAAATTCCAGCTCCGTTTTCCGTTCGAGCCGCCGTTCCTCGAGCCAGGTGCGACTGCTGGCTTTCTCGAGACGGTCGATCGCGGACGCCACGGCGAGCTGAGCGTCGCGCAGCTTCAACTCGATCTAACCTATGGCAAGTGGTTCTCCGCGCGCGCGAAGGTGCACGCCATCGACAAGTACCGGCGGAACCCGACCAGCAACGACCGGAAGTTTGACGCGGACGAGCTTTTCCTGAGGATCGGGGAGAATCCGGAGTTCCTCGAGCGGCCGGAAAAAACGTCGTTCTTCGTGCAGGTCGGGAAGGCGCCGAAGATGGAGCGCCAGCCGATCCGGCTCCTCGAGAGTTACGGCCTCGCGGCGAACTCGTTCAACCGCTTCGAGGATGTGCAGCTACTCTCAGGCGGCAGCGTAGGGCGCAACCTCTATTGGCGGCTCGCGCTCGCGAACGGCAACCCGCTTTTCTTCCGCGATCCGAATGCGCTGGCCGGTGACAACGGGATTCCCGAACAGAGGCAGCCCGACAATCCGAATCCCGATCCGCGTCTCAAGTCAGGATTCCCGATCCTGTACAACGCGGAGACCGAGGGTCTGACGTTCAGTACGGAGAACGTGCAGTTCGGACAGGGGCTCGGCTACCGCTGGCAACGCGAAGATCAGACGCTCGGTTTCGATGTAGTCCTCTTTCACTACCGCCGCTCGATGGCTGACGAAGCGAAGCTGACGGGCACCTTCTACGAAGGTGACCTCGATCTGCTCGATGGCGTTGGTGGAATCGGACTGCCGGTCAGCGGACGCAATAAAGAGGAGTACGGCGGCCGGCTCTACGGCGAGTGGCGCGCGGTGACGCTGATCGCACAGTTCACCAAGCAGCATCTCGCCGGGCTGCAGCGGCAGGGATACGAAGTCGAGAGCGGCTATCAGCTGGCGCTCCCATTCCGCTTCGTGAAGTCAATTCAGCCGGCGGTGCGCGTCAGCGGCATCACGAACCGTTTCCGCCCGGTCGGCCGCTTCGTCGCTCCCACGATGTTCTGGCCGTGGACGAAAATCGACGCCGGCATCCGCATCGGCTTTCCGCGCAACATCGATCTGACGATCGAGCGCGCCAAGCACAACGTCGGCTCGCCGCGGAAGATCGATCTGGGTGAGACGCTCGCGACCCTGCGGTGGAGGGTGTAGGAGACATTCAACATTTAACATTCAACATTCCCGTACTCTGCTGAGGGAGACGGGAATGTTGAATGTTAAATGTTGAATGTTGAAACCCTCACACCCGCCCCGATGGTCCGTCCTTTGCTCCTCTCGTGCCTCGGAGGTTCCTTTCAATGAGAAACGAGATGATTGGGGCTGTCGTTCGCCGCGCGATTGAGCATCCGGAGTTCCGCCGCCGTCTGGTGGAGAATCCTCAGGAAGCTCTCTCTGCGCATGGGTTCGCTCTCGAAGATGCCGAGATGCACGAGATCCAGCGGATCAGCAGCTCGATCGGTGATTCAGGAACTGATGCCGAGCAGCGGCTCGTGACGATCGCCGAGCAGTATGGAGTTCACCTGAAACCAGAATAGCCCGTTGCCGAGGCGGCTGGCCGCGCGCCCGCCGCCTCATCTTTTTTGCATTTTGCATTCTGGACTTGCCTCTTCCACCCTCCTCCCTCCGCATCCTTTTTCCTCTCTGATCCGTCCCACCTGAAGCGGAATATGTCTCCGGAGCCTCCGGTTCGAAACGTCCGCCCGTACAACGGCACATAACCCCAACGATCAGAGGTGTTTTCACGGATGAGTTATCAGACGCTGAAACGAGCCTTACTCCCAGCAGTGCTCTTCACGCTCGCGGTCAGCAGTGCGCTGGCCGGGCCACCTTCTTCCCGAACCGGCTCACGCGCGGTCTTCGACGAATCGACTGAGACCGCGGTCCTCTTCGGCGGCGTCACGGCTGCCGACACCGCCACAGCGAAGGCCTACACGCTCGACGAAACCTGGCGATGGGACGGCACGCGCTGGATCCGCCGGTTCCCCGCGCATCTTCCTCCCGCGCGCTACTCGCATTCGATGGTGTACGACGCGAAGCTCGCGCAGACCGTCGTTTTCGGAGGACGGAACCTCGAGACCGAATTCGCCGACACCTGGATCTTCAAAAACGATGACTGGAGCGAGATCGCTGCGCCAGGTCCCTCCAGGCGAAGCCATGCGGCCACGGCCTTCGACCGCAGCAGCGAGCGCGTCGTGCTGTTCGGCGGCCAGCGCCTGAGCGACGACGCCGCCACGGTCGTCTACTCGTACGACACGTGGGAGTTCGACGGCACCTCCTGGACTCGGATCCTCGAGAGCGGTCCGCAGATCATTACTCCGCTGCTCGTCTTCGATGAAGCACGCCAGCAACTGCTGCTTCTCGGCCACGACGACAAGCTCGACACGAAAATGTATGCGTGGAATGCGACGACCCACGCGTGGGATGCTCTTACACCAGCGGCGCTTCCGCCGTGCGTGAACGAGTCCGGCGCGATCTACAACCGCACGGACCAGAAGGTGTTCGTCATCGGCGGCGTCTGCGTGCCGGAAGACACGTCGAAGTCATCGCCCAGTACTGAAGAAATCTGGGGCTGGGACGGGACGAACTGGGCGAAGGTCGACACGTTCACGCTCATTACGCGCGGCCTCAACACCGCGTTGTTCTACGACTCGGCGCGCGATGTGTCGATCATGTTCGGCGGCACCGTCGCCTACACCTCGAGTCCTCGGGCCACGACGTACGCATTCAGCTACGGTGACTGGTCGTTCCCGCCGGATCTCTCTTCGCCGGGTCCGCGCTCGCTCATGGCAACCGCCGTCGATCCGGCGACCAACGTCATCTACCTTCTCGGCGGTCTCACTGATGGAGACATCTTCTCCGACTTCTGGAAGTTAGAGAACGGCCTCTGGCAGCGCATCGAAGTCGAGAAGATCCCGTCGTGCGTTTCGCCCAACGCGGCGTTCGACGCCGACCGCAGCAGGCTCGTCGTGCTTTGCAGCGACTCGACAACTTACGAGTGGGACGGAACTGCCTGGACCGACTTTGCGGACCTGAAGACCAGACCGACGGCGCGACGCTTCAGCAGCATGGTCTATGACCGCAGTCTGAGGAAAACCGTGATGTTCGGCGGTTTCGACTCGAACAGCGTCTATCAGCCCAAGACGTGGCTCTGGAACGGGACCACGTGGACCGAAGAGAAAAAGAAGCGCGCTCCGGCACGCGGACTCGCATCGATGTGGTACGACCCCGTCGTTCGCAAGACGGTCATGTTCGGCGGAATCGGCCG
This sequence comes from Thermoanaerobaculia bacterium, assembly GCA_016650215.1. Classification (GTDB taxonomy): domain Bacteria; phylum Acidobacteriota; class Thermoanaerobaculia; order Gp7-AA8; family Gp7-AA8; genus JAENWF01. The sequence continues at coordinate 1,230 of JAENWF010000169.1, read as the reverse complement.
GCGCAATCCGGACGGACGCATCGAGCGTTACAACGACATGTGGGCGTTCGATGGCAACGGCTGGGCCGAGCTCAAGCCCGCCGCGAAGCCGACGACCCGTTACGGCGCGCAGGTCGCCGTCGATCCGACCACCAACAAGACGATTCTCTTTGGCGGGCTCCGCGTCGATACCGACGAGAAGGGCCTGCAGAAGCAGAGCTACGGGAACGACACGTGGGAGTGGGACGGCACCACCTGGCGCCAGATCCAGACCGCGACCGCTCCTTCGCCGCGGCAGAACGTCGGCATGGAGTTCAATCCCGCGAGTGGCGAGATCGTCCTCTTCGGCGGCTGGTCGGGCTACTTCCACAGCGACACCTGGGTCTTCCGCGACGGCAAGTGGCGCGTGTTGTCCGAGTAACGCCTTCGAGTACTAATGCGGCAAGGACTGACGTTTTGTCATCCTGAGCCGCGAAGACGGCGAAGGATCCCCCGCGGAGCGACGAGAGTCGCCCGGACGCGGGGGATTCCTCGCTGCGCTCGGAATGACACCTCCTTCCTTGCTCTCGCTCGCCATCGCCATGCCACACCCCGTCCTTCCCCGCACATTTGGTGCTAACTTATCTCTCCCATGACTGAGAGCGCCGTCATCACGAGCTCACGCCGCATCGCACCGAGCGCGCTTCGCCGGAACCTGGGCGATGCGCTCGAGATGGCGCATGGCGTCGATGCAGTGGCCGCCGAGGAGCGCGCGGCGTCGCTTGCGAAACGCTCGCTGAAGAAGGACTCGAAGCTGTGGGGTCTGCGGCTCGCGATCAGCATGATCGACCTCACGACGCTCGAGGGGAAAGACACGCGCGGCAAAGTCTTCGCCCTCTGCCAGAAAGCGATGCGGCCCGATCCGTCGGACCGCGACATTCCACATGTGGCAGCGATCTGCGTCTACCCGGCGATGGTCCCCCACGTGAAAGAAGCGCTCGCCGGGAGCGAGGTGAAGATCGCGGCCGTTGCGACCGGCTTTCCGAGCGGTCAGACATTCACCAGCATCAAGGTTCAGGAAACCCGCGAGACGGTTGCTGCCGGCGCGGACGAGATCGACATGGTGATCGATCGCGGCGCGTTCCTTTCAGGCGACTATCAGAAGGTCTTCGACGAGATCGGCGAAGTGAAGGAAGCGTGCGGACCCGCGCATCTCAAAGTGATCCTCGAGACCGGAGAGCTCGCGAACTACCATCAGGTCCGGAAGGCGGC
>JAENWF010000168.1 GCA_016650215.1 Thermoanaerobaculia bacterium | reverse complement strand
TGTGGCGCCGGCTCTCAAGCCGGCGGTCTTTCGTTCCCTGGTCTAGCCAAAAACAAGAAACGCCGCCGTTGCCGGCGGCGTTTCTTTTGAATTTACGAGTTGCCCTGGTTCTCGCCACCGCCACTGCTGCCGGTGCCACCACCACCAGTGTTACCACCACCACCGCCGCTGCCGCCGCCTTCGCGACGCGGGCCGCGGTCGCCGCCGCGGAATCCGCCACCGCCGCCGCTGCCACCGCGATGACCACCGCCACCATCACGGCGCGGGCCGCGATCTCGATCGCCGCCACCACCACTGCGAGGTCCGCGTGAACCACCGCGGTCGCCGCCGCTGCCGCCGCGATCTCCGCGATCAGGACGATCACCGCGTGCTGCCGAGCGCTCACGCGCTGCAGCCAGCTCTTCCTCGGTCGGAGGCGGAAGCACCGGCTTGCGCGAGAGGCGGATCTTGCCGGTATCCGGCTCGATGCCGACGACCTGCACTTCCGTCTCGTCGCCGAGCTGGAAGATATCGGTGACTTCGGCCACACGCGTGTGAGCCATTTCCGAGACGTGCAGCAGTCCATCCTGACCCGGAAGGATCTCGATGAATGCTCCGTACGGCTCGATCCGCTTGACCGTGCCTTTGTAGTTCTTGCCAACTTCCGCTGACGCGGTAAGGCCCTTGATGATGTCGATCGCGCGCTGTGCCGCCTGCGCGTCCATCGACGCAATCGTCACCTTGCCGTCGTCCTCGACGTCGATCTTCGTTCCTGTTTCCTCGACGATCCAGCGGATGGTCTTGCCACCCGAGCCGATGACGTCGCGGATCCGATCCTTCGGAATCATGACCGTGTACAGACGCGGCGCATACTCCGACATCTCCGCGCGCGCCTCCGGAATCGCAGCTTCCATCAGGCCAAGAATGTGGAGGCGGCCTTCTTTCGCCTGCTGAAGCGCCTGCGCCATGACCTCACGCGAGATGCCGGCAACCTTGATGTCCATCTGCAGCGCCGTGATTCCCTTGCGCGTGCCGGCGACCTTGAAGTCCATGTCGCCTTCGTGATCTTCGAGTCCCGCGATGTCGGAGAGAATCGCGGTGCGCGAGTCTTCCTTCACGAGTCCCATCGCGACGCCCGCGACGTGCGACTTCACCGGAACGCCGGCATCCATGAGCGCGAGCGAGCCACCGCAGACCGAGGCCATCGACGACGAGCCGTTCGACTCGAGGATGTCCGACACGATGCGGATCGTGTATGCGAACTCTTCCTCGGGCGGAAGAAGCGGCTGCAGCGAGCGGCGTGCGAGATTTCCGTGGCCGATCTCGCGGCGCGCCGGACCGCGGAGGAACTTCACTTCACCGACCGAGAATGGCGGGAAGTTGTAGTGCAGAAGGAATCGCTGAAAGGTCTCGCCCTCGAAGTCTTCGATCTTCTGAGCTTCCTGCGGAGTGCCGAGTGTGACGGTGACGAGAGCCTGCGTTTCGCCGCGCGTGAAGACGGCCGAGCCGTGAGTACGCGGGAGAACGCCGAGGTCGATGGTGATCGGACGGATCTCGTTGAAGCGGCGGCCGTCGAGGCGCTGCTGCTCGCCGACGATCACGTCGCGGAAGATGCGCATCTGCATCTCGCCGAGAGCGCCTTTGACTGCATCGACACGCTCGATCTGGTCCGCGGGAACGCTCGCCACGATCTGGTCGAGAACGGCCTTCGTCGCATCGCGGCGTCCGGCCTTGCCCTGCGTCAGCATCGCGGTGCGGAGCTGCGCCTTCCACGTGTTCATCAGCTCAGTGAAGAGCTCATGAGTGAATTTCGGCTTGAAGTTGACGGCAAGCTTCTGCTTTCCAGCGTCGCCCGCGAGGAGCTTCTGCAGTTCGCAGAGGCGCCGGATCTCGACGTGTGCCGCCTCGAGAGCGTCGAGGACGAGTTTCTCCTCGACTTCCCGGGCGCCTGCCTCGACCATCACGATCGCATCCATCGTTCCGGCGACGACGAGGTCGAGGTCGGAGAGATTGCGCTGCGAGTTCGTCGGGTTGATGACGATCTGGCCGTCGATGTAGCCGACGCGGACGGCGCTGATCGGGTTGAGGAACGGGATTTCCGAAACGGTGAGCGCGGCCGATGCGCCGTTGATCGCCAAAACGTCCGGATCGTTCTCGCCATCAGCCGAAAGAACGAGCGCGATGACCTGCGTCTCGTTCCGGTAGCCTTTCTCAAACGACGGCCGCAGCGGACGGTCGATCAGGCGCGAGGTCAGAATTTCTTTCTCGGTCGGGCGTCCTTCACGCTTGAAGAACCCGCCCGGGATACGCCCGCCCGCGTACGTGTTCTCTTTGTAGTCAACCGTGAGCGGCATGAAGTCGCCGATGACGGTCCCTTCCTTGAATGCTGCGGTCGCGAGGACGACGCTGTCGCCGAACCGGACGACTACAGCACCGTGCGCCTGGCGAGCGAGCGCACCGGTCTCGAACGACAGGGTCTTCCCGCCGATCTGGATCTCTCTCTTGTGAGCCATTGATTTCCTTCGGTGCGTGAGACCACTCATCACCTCACGCTTTAGATTTTCCGCTGGTGGCCGAATGATGGGACCCGGCCGGAGGGGGTGGAGGACAGGCCCAGCCTGTCCTTCGTAACTGCCAAAAACAAGAAGGACAGGCTGGCGCCTGTCCTCCAATCGTTCGCTGTTACTTACGGATACCGAGCTTGTCGATGATCGTGCGATAGCGCTCGACGTTCGTCTTCTTGAGGTAGTCGAGCAGACGGCGGCGGCGACCGACCATCTTCAGAAGGCCGCGGCGGCTATGGTGATCTTTCGCGTGGGACTTGAAGTGCTCGGTCAGGTACGAGATGCGATTGGACAGAAGCGCAATCTGCACCTCTGGCGAGCCCGTGTCACTGGTATGCGTCGCATACGAAGTGATGAGCTCGGTTTTCTGTTCCTTGGTGGTCGTCAAACTGATGTCTCCTTAAGCGTTTAACCCTGATTTGATACACGTTCTCTTTTTAGTCGCGACACGATAACAGGGGATGGTGGCAAAAACAATCCCGTCCCACGGCATCCTGAGCCGCGAAGACGGCGAAGGATCAACGGTGGCACCGGGACCAGCGTGCGCAATAAGGGAATCGTGGCGAATGAGTGCCGGTGCCACCGTTGACCCTTCGCTGCGCTCAGGGTTGGTTTTGCGCCTACGTCAGCACCACCTTCGGCTTCACCTCCACCGCCCCACCCTCCCGCAGCACATTCACGACCTCGCCGATGGCGACGAGCTGGTCGTGAGGGTTGCCGAGCGCGAGTAGGTCGCCTTTCGCGACTTTGATGGCCGGGTTCATGATCACGCCCTGGCCGTTCATCAATTTTCCCTGCTGGCTCCAGTCGATGCGGAGCTTCGCGAGCGGGAGATCGATCTCTGAGAGCGACTGAAAGTGCGGTGGCTTCAGGATCTCTTCCGCGGGCAACGTCTCGAGCGACGCGAAGGGGAGCGCGTTCGATACATTGAAGTTGCCGATGGCAGTGCGCCGCAGCGAGCTGAGATGCGCCGGGATGCCGAGAGAGGTGCCGAGGTCGTGCGCGAGCGAGCGGACGTAGGTGCCCGCGGAGGAGCGCACACGAAACTGTGCAACCGATCCCTGCACGGAAAGAATCGAGAACTCATAGACGGTCACCCGCTTCGGCGTGAGGTTGACCGGTTCGCCTTTGCGCGCCAGCTCGTACGCGCGAACGCCGCCGATTTTTTTGGCCGAGAACGCGGGAGGCATCTGATCGATCGCGCCGGTGAGCTTCGACACGTGTGGCGCGAGGTCGGCTCCTTCGATGCTCGCTTCCTTCGCCTCGCCGATGACCTCCCCTTCCGCATCATAGGAGTCGGTCGCCCAGCCGAACTGAATCGTCCCCTCGTACGTCTTCTCCATCCCCATCAGGTACGCCTGAAGACGCGTGACTTTCCCGATGCACAGCGCGAGAAGTCCTGTCGCGAGTGGATCGAGAGTCCCGGTATGTCCCGCCTTCTTCACCTTCGTGCGGCGGCGGACCTTGTCGACCACGTCGTGGCTGGTAATGCCGGAGATTTTGTCTACGAGAAGGACACCGTCGATGCGAGGTTCAGCGCGAGGCGAATGCATGAGCGAGCGTACGATAACCGAACCTGGCTCGGCTGTCGCAATCACGATCGGCCCAGGAGGGAATCATGATCGGTAAAGGCTTCGAGCCACTGCTGCGCGAGGCAGCCATCAAAGCAATCGACGCGGTGGGCGAGAAACTCGCCGGCGCGGAAGTAGCCGCGGACAACGCCGTCACGCGCCTGCTCCATCGCTGGAACGCTCTTTCGCGAGGCGAGAAAGAGAACGTCGCCGGCATCGTCATCGCCACCGCCACGACTGCCGTCGCCGCACTCGCCACGCTCAAGGGCGCCAAAAAGAAGGGCATCAAGAAGGCGATCAAGAAAGCCGCGAAAAAAGTCCGGCGCTAGTCGACTCACGGGCCGCGACCCCTCTGAG